>CAZHMQ010000007.1:0-42204 GCA_964533645.1 uncultured Coxiellaceae bacterium | reverse complement strand
CCCACCCCCAACCTTGCATACCTTTTTTTAATTTTTTTGGGGTGTAAAGAGCGCAGCGTGCCCACCATTTTTGATGATATTAGTCTTTATTTTCGGCCTGTTGATCCGCAGGTGCAGCACCTTCCTCACCTTCAGCAGCCGGAGCACCTTCTTCACCTTCCAGAGGAGCCACTTCAACCACTTCTTCTTCGATGATCTTAGGTATATGTAAGGAAACTACGGGTTCATCATGACCGTCATGAGCTAATGCAACAATTTCAACACCTTTTGGTAGCTTGATGCTTGTTAAATGCAATACATCATTAAGTGCCATATTGCTCACATCAACTTCGATGAACTCTGGCAAATCTGCTGGAAGACATGATACTTCGATATCACTCATCACATGAGAGAAGATTCCGCCTTCTTTCATGCCTGGAGCAACTTCTTCACCTTTAAAGTGCAATGGAATACGCATGGTCAATTTTTGATCCGCTCTGACTCGCAAAAAATCCATATGCAAAATACGTGGCTTAGCTGGATGTCTTTGCATGGCTTTCAAAATAACTTTTTCTGATTTTTTTCCGATAGTTATCGTCAAAATATGGGAATAAAATGCTTCATGCGATAAAGCATGCATCGTTTTATTATGGTCTAACGTTAAAGATAATGGCTTTTCACCCGCCCCATATACAACGGCAGGAACCTTATCCGCAACACGTAGGCGGCGGCTCGCACCTCTCCCTACATTTTCGCGAATCTCGGCATCGAGTTCAAATGTTATAGCTGACATGATTTACTCCAAAATGAATGTTAAACACCCATCACCGCGACCAGGATGGGAAAGGCGGGTATTTTACCTGAAATGATTTAAAAAGCTACTTTTAATCTAAAAACATCCTACTCAAAGAGCCAGAACCGCTAATACGTCTGATAGCTTCAGCAATCATATGACTTAAACTGATGGGGCGTATACGCTTACAATGGAGGGTATCCTCTCTAAGCGCAATAGTATCAGTTACAATTAATTCATCTAGCGCTGACGATTCAATGTTAGCAATAGCATTGCCTGACAAAACAGGGTGTGTGACATAAGCTACGACTTTTGATGCTCCATGATCTTTCAAAGCATCCACCGCTTTAGAAAGCGTGCCAGCCGTATCTACAATATCATCAACAATAATACAATCTCTGTCTTTAACGTCTCCGATAATATGCATCACTTGTGCTTCATTAGGCTGCGGACGACGCTTATCGATGATTGCCAAATCAGCGCCAGGAATACGTTTTGCAATAGCGCGCGCGCGTATGACACCACCGACATCGGGTGATACAATCATAATATTGTTATAGGATTTCCTGTGAATATCCTCAAGCATAATAGGTGTACTATAAAGGTTATCGACGGGCATATAGAAAAACCCTTGGATTTGATCGGCATGCAAATCCACTGTTACGAGACGACTAATACCTACAGATGCCATCATATCTGCAACTATTTTTGCAGTAATAGGAACTCTAGCGGAACGTACACGTCTATCTTGACGCGCATAACCAAAATAAGGAACAACGGCAGTGATTTTTGCTGCTGACGCACGTCGCAAAGCATCCGCCATGATAATCAATTCCATCAATGTATCATTTGATGGAGCAGAAGTTGACTGAATGATAAAAATATCACGACCACGAACATTTTCTTGAATTTCAACCATGGTTTCGCCATCACTAAAGCGACCTACCAAAGCTTTTCCTAAAGGAAGATTAAGATGCTCTACAATACGCTCAGCAAGCTTTTGACTAGCATTACCGCTAAAAATCATTATTTCAGGCACAGTTTAGTCCTTAGCTACAGTTTCAAAAAAATTATGCGGCATTACGGGCTGTTTACAATTCTACTATGCGGGCCCAAAATCCTCGATTTTCTGCGGTTCCCTGCTCACATACCAACAACATATGCTGTGCTGCGATCCTCAAAAATCAAGGATTTTGGTCTCCGCCTAGCAAATTGTAAACAAGCCCTAATGCCGAGCAAAGCATAACATATTTTATTTAATATGGCTGGGGTGCTAGGGATCGAACCTAGGAATGCCGGGATCAAAACCCGGTGCCTTACCGCTTGGCTACACCCCAAGATGAGAGTGGAATGCTTATCGTATTTTTTACCTTCCACATAGGGCGCCTATTGTGCTGATTCCACTTGGATGTGTCAATAGACTTCTTTCAAAACTTCGTCTTTTGCTGTTATTCTTCGTTATGACTGCGTTACGCTGCTCACATACCAATAACGTTTGCTGTGCTGCGTTACTCGTCATGCCTCGACTAACAGCAAAATACTAGTTTTGAAAAAAGTCTATAATTAAATATTCCACTGACTAATGATCATTTTGACATGCATTCGGGGATTGACTAAGACAATTTTGGTGGGTAAATCCACTTGATTCACCGACGTATAGCGCAAATACTGTATCATCCAGCCTTGTTGATTGAGCTGACTTAAGTGATTATAGGTATCAAATTTTTTCTCTGCGGGTAAATTAGGCACAGGTAAACCTCGTACCCAATAGTATAAACTTGAGACAGGCAAGCGCCAACCCGTTTGCGAAGCTAATAATGCTTCGGGTGAGCTAGCTGTTGCTGTCTTACCATCTGCCATTTGTAAAACGACTCTACCTGGACGACCGGATAGTTTTTGCGTGCCAGCCCCCATGGGACCATAAAATAACATGGTATAATTTTGATTATTTTGTTCCCACTTCCAATTCGCACTACCTGAGTCATTTTTAATCTGATTTCGAACAGCAATCATGCCTTCGATATTCCAATGATGAATGCTTGTTAATGTCGTGTGACGATTATCCCAACTTGTTTGTTTATTCTGAGCAGGTTGTGATGCTTCTTTCACAGTTGAACAACCACTGAGAATGAGAGGCACGATGAAAATCCATGTAATAAGTAGTGTTCGCATAGAATGTAGTATACCACTAGATTTATTACGTAAACCACTGGATAATGCAAGGTTTTATCGTGAGCAAGGTGGGTATATTATGGGCATCAAATGCGGAATTGTAGGTTTACCAAATGTTGGCAAATCAACGTTGTTCAATTGTTTAACTAAAGCTGGCGTAGACGCTGCAAATTATCCTTTTTGCACCATCGAACCCAACGTGGGCGTCGTTGGTGTTCCTGATCCACGTTTAGAAAAATTAGCTCATATTGTTAAACCTGAACGCGTTTTACCTACTGCTATGGAGTTTGTTGACATTGCTGGTCTTGTTAAAGGCGCATCACAAGGTGAAGGTTTAGGTAACAAATTTCTTGCCAATATTCGTGAAACTGATGCTATTGCACACGTTGTCCGATGCTTTATCAATGATGATGTCACTCATGTCGCAGGCAAAATTTCGCCTGCTGAAGATATTGATGTCATTAATACGGAATTAGCTCTTGCGGACCTCGAAACAGTCACACGTGCGATTCAACGCTTACAAAAGCAAACTAAAAGCGGTGACAAAGCAGCTATCGCTGAAGTCGCTCTCATTGAGCGTGTACGTGAACAATTAGATAAAGGCTTGCCTGCTCGCACTTTACATTATACTAAAGAAGAAAAGATCATCTTAAAGTCACTTCAATTATTAACCTTAAAACCGACTTTATATATTGCAAACGTTGCTGAAGATGGCTTCACTAATAATCCTATGCTTGATCAAGTCCACGAAATTGCAACGCGTGAAAACGCCAGCGTGGTCGCCATCTGCGCATCGATTGAGGCAGAAATTGCCGAATTAGATGATGCAGAAAAAACTGAGTTTCTTGCCGAATTAAATCTAACTGAACCTGGTCTAGATCGGGTCATTCATGCCGGTTATAAAGTGTTAGGTTTAGAAACTTATTTCACAGCCGGTGTTAAAGAAGTCCGCGCTTGGACTATTCCCGTCGGAGCTACCGCTCCACAAGCTGCTAGCGTCATTCACACTGATTTTGAAAAAGGATTTATACGCGCTGAAGTCATTGCTTATGATGATTTTATTAAATATAACGGTGAATCAGGTGCTAAAGAAGCTGGAAAATGGCGATTGGAAGGGAAAGAATATATTGTAAAAGATGGGGATGTGATGCATTTTAGGTTTAATGTTTAACTTTCTAAAGCCCCCCACGCTTCGCGGGGGGAAGGAATTTATCACTTTGATGAAACCGTTTTTTTCTTATTTTTCTGTAACTCCAACTTCTTCTGACACTGCTCATAAAGATCTTTGATGATAGGATGAAATATCGAATAACTCGTATAATATCCCGACAGGTAATATTTTTTCACCTGTTCAGGCAAAGCGATTGGCAATGTCACTGAACGCAACATTTTTTCGAATGCCCTAAACAGCGTTTGCATTTCTTTGTCTAAATGAATTTCTAAACCTAGCTCTTTACTTTCTTGAGTTAATTTTTGCATATCACCCCCTACAAAAATAGACGTTGGGGGATCAGTCATATTCGCGTAAGTTTCAGGGCGATCTAAAAATTCATTAACCTTATATGCAATATAAAAATTTCTTTGCATCTCTTCATAATTGATATCTTTATCTTTAATCCGTTGCTCAACATCCTCTTCAAGATGCAACGCAAGTCTATATTTTCCAATGTCAACCAACGTGGCATTACATATAGCTTTTTTTCTAATATACTCCTTCAAACTACCTAAATTTAAACCAGCAGCATTATCACAAACTGGCTTTTCTTCCTTAGCAAAATAAGAAAGCCAACCAAATCCATACATCGCCACCTCCTGCAAGAGCTTTATCATTTTTTTGTTCTTTGACGTAAAGCCTCAAATAAAAATACTCCCGTTGCCACGGATACATTTAAGCTGCTCACAAAACCGCGCATAGGAATTGTCAACAACATATCACAATGCTCACGCGTAAGCCTTCTAAGACCTGCACCTTCTGCACCAAGTACTAAACCTAAAGACATGTTCAAATCAGCTTGATAAAGTGTTTTGTCCGCATCTGCAGCTGCACCAAATAACCAAATGTTTTGCTCTTTCAAAAATCGCATGGTTCTTGCTAAATTTGTCACTTGAATAAAAGGTACCGTTTCGGCAGCACCACTTGCGACTTTAGCCACGGTTTGCGTCATTCCCACAGATTTATCTTTTGGCGCGATGACGGCATGCACACCTGCAGCATCAGCACTACGTAAACAAGCACCTAAATTATGCGGATCTTGTATACCATCTAATATTAACAAAAAAGCAGGTTCGTTCAATTGACTTAATATATTTTCAAGATCTGACTCATTATAGGTTTTCGATCGAAGACAAGCTGCAATCACGCCTTGGTGATTATCTTGATGCACCATGTGATCTAAACCATGCCTTGAATGAAATTCAATTGTGATGTGGTGCTGTTTTGCAAGATCGACAATGGTTTGCATTTTACTATCTTGTCTATCTTTTAAAAGATATAACTGAGCCACTCGCTCCGGTTGCTTTGTTAATAAAGCCTCAACGGCGTGCAAGCCACATATCAAATTTTTTTCGGTCATAATACACTCTTTTTATTCTTTTTCTTTTTTTTCTTGGAATGACGTTCTTCAACCACGTCTTCGGCCAACATAAAATCGATTTGTCGCTGATCTAAATCAACACGTACGACTCTTATGTTAACTACATCACCTAAACGAAAACGTTTTCCACTTCGTTCGCCTGATAATGCATGTTTAATAGGATCAAATTGATAATAATCATTTTTCAACATACTAATATGAATTAAACCTTCGACATATACTTCAGACAACATCACAAAAAGTCCGAAGCTAGTGACACTTGAGATCATGCCCGCAAATTCATGACCGACTTTATCCATCATATATTCGCATTTTAACCAATCCACTGCTTCGCGAGTTGCATCATCTGCACGTCGTTCTGTCATCGAACAGTGTTCACCATAGCCGTGGAACTTTGGATCAACAAAACCTGGAGTAAATTCGCGTCGTAACATTGCACGAATCGCTCTATGCACGACTAAATCAGGATAACGACGTATGGGTGAAGTAAAATGGGTATAAGCATCAAATGCCAAGCCAAAATGGCCTTTGTTTTCAGGACTGTAAACAGCCTGACTTAATGAGCGGAGTAAAATCGTTTGAATCAATTGAGCATCAGGACGACCTTGTATGATTTTTAGTAATTTTGCATAATCATTTGGCACAGGAATGGCTTTGCCTGGCAATTTTAGCCCTAATTCATTTAAAAATTTACGTAAATCGGTAAGTTTCTCTATGGATGGACCTTCATGAATACGATAAAGACCTTGGGCTTCATTTTTTAACAAGAAACGTGCGGCACAAATATTTGCGCATAACATACATTCTTCAATAAGCTTATGCGCATCATTACGAGTCAATGCAACAATACGCTCAATTTTACGACCTTTACCAAAAATGATTTTGGTTTCTGGTAATTCAAAATCGATAGCGCCTCGTTTTTGTCTAAGGGCAAGCAAAACTCGATACACGGCAAACAAAGCTTTAAGATGAGGTAATAAATTTTGATATTTTTTCTGTAAGGCTTTATCGTTTTGCTCAACAGCCGCGTAGACTTCATTATAGGTTAAACGAGCATGCGATTTAATCACGGCTTCTGCAAAACGGTAACTTGTAATTTTACCCGTTGCGCTAATTTTCATTTCACACACAAGTGTTAAGCGATTGACATTAGGCTTTAATGAACATAATTCATTGGATAATACTTCAGGCAGCATAGGGATAACGCGACCTGGAAAATACACAGAATTGCCGCGATTCAGAGCTTCTTTATCCAAAGCAGAATGAGGTCGCACATAATGACCGACATCTGCAATAGCTACAAATAATGTAAAGCCACCCGTAGCACGCGGCTCACAATATACTGCGTCATCAAAATCTTTCGCATCTTCCCCATCAATGGTCACAAATGGCTTAGCACGCAGATCCATTCGACCTTTAAACATATCTTCGGTCACTTGTGGAGAAAATTGATCTGCTTCGCGCAATGCTTTATCAGGCCATTCATTAGGAAGTTCATGATTGCGAATAGCGACATCAATTTCCATGCCAGGTGCCATATGGTCACCTAACACTTCGATCACTCTACCCAATGCTCGGGTATGCATGGTAGGTTGTTCCGTAATTTCGATTACTGCCATTTGACCATGTAATGCGCCACCATCGGCGCCAGGCGGGATTAAAATTGTTTGCGTAATACGTTGATTGGAAGGTTCAACAAATGCAGCGCCTTGTTCTGTTATATAACGACCCACTAAACTGTGAGTGTTACGAGTCACTACTTCAACGATGATACCTTCTCTACGACCACGACTATCGATACCTGAAACACGGACTAACACTTCATCCTCGGGAAAAACAGCGCGCATTTGCCTTGCGTTCAAAAACAAGTCACCGGCTTTATCTTCAGGTACCACAAATCCGAAGCCATCTTTATGGCCTACGACATAACCTTTAATGAGCTCCATGTCTTCAATAAGCCCATAAGCCCCGCGTCTGTTTAAGAGTAACTGACCATCTCTCACCATAGCAAGCAAACGTCGTCGCAAAGCTTCTTGTTCGTGCTCGGTTTCTAGGGCTAGCTCAATAATCAGCTGTCGCTGACTAATAGGACGTCCTCTTTCTTTAAGGATTTCGAGGATATATTCACGACTTGCAATAGGATGCTCATAATTTTGAGCCTCCCTGGACGCGTAAGTATCTTTTTTGACCAATTTTTTTACCATTCACCTACCATTATTTTATTCAAAAATGCTTGAGGAGTTTCCCCCAAGCTATTATTAAGATACTACTGATAGGTATTTTTTTCCATTGAATTGTCGCAAGCACCCCTCTAGCGCCGCTTATTTCTTTAGGCTATGATGCCTCCCATTTAAGAAACACCAAGGATTGTTATGAATATCATTACAAAAACGTTACCCGGCTTTATTTTTTGGAGTCGTTGGCTACAAGCTCCTTTATACGTAGGGCTTATTGTCGTTTTAGTGGTCTATGTTTATGAATTTGCGCATGGCTTAATGGAGTTGGTGAAGTCGGCTGGTAATATCGATAACAGTACAAATATTATGCTTCAAGCTTTAAATTTAATTGATGTTGTGATGATAGCGAACTTGCTTATCATGGTTATTGTGGGCGGATATGAAACTTTTGTATCACGTCTTAGGATGCAACATCACATCGATCACCCTGAATGGTTGGATGAAGTTAACGCAGGGACTATGAAAATTAAACTCGCACTGGCGCTCATCACCATCTCATCCATTCATTTATTAAGAACATTTATTGATCCGAGTCAGTACACTTTTGATAGCATTATGTGGCAAGTCATTATTCATATGACCTTGGTTCTTTCAGCTATTGCGATTGCTTATACGGATAAACTGATGGCAAAACCGCATCACGTTAAGAAGTAAACTGCGCTGAAAATTAGGTTATGCCAAACCAACTACCGACCACATAAGTAAGCGCGCCTGCAGCACCCCCGATTAAAAGCATACGCAGACCGCTCCACAATGCATTACGTTGGGTAAAAATACTTAAAATACTTCCTACGGAAAATAATGAAATAGCAGTTAACCCTATCGTAATCGATAAATTATCTGTTATAGAACTGCATGCATAAGGAATCAACGGAATAAAAGCACCCACAGCAAAAGCGACAAAAGAAGAAATGGCAGCACCTAACGGCGATACCATATCACTTGGATTGATCCCTAACTCCTCTCTAGCCAAAGTATCGAGTGCTTTCTCAGGATCTTTAATGAGTAAATTGGCAATTTTTTCTGCCTCATCTTTCGGTATACCACGTGCTTGATAAATTAGTGCGAGCTCTGCGGCTTCTTCTTCAGGATAAAGCTCAAGCTCACTTTTTTCTAAGGCTAACTGATATTCCAACATTTCGCGTTGTGAGCGCACAGACACATATTCACCTGCGGCCATGGATGATGCACCGGCTAAAAGTCCTGCTAATCCCGCGAGAAAAATAAACTGATTACCCGCATTTGCGCCTGCAATTCCTAAAATCAAACTTGCATTTGAAATAAGACCATCATTCATTCCAAAAACAGCAGCTCGAATATTATTTCCTTTACTGATGCTGCTATGCCCTTTTCCCACATCCTCAACGGACATAGGCATAGGATGATGTGTCACCGGCATGGCTTGATATACGGACATCCCACGTATTTTTAACGCTGCTAAAGCAACACGTAAAGATTTAACACCAAATCGCTGCACTAACCAAATCACTGTTCGAACACGTAAATTAGGATGATAAGCACCAGGAACGGCAACTTTCGCTTCAATTAATTTTTTTTCCCAAATTTGAGCTTGTTTTTCAGCAAGGCCGGATAAATCCAAAAACATTTTTTTGTGCAAAGGATTAGTTTCAATCTGAGCCAATGCCTGATACAAATAAGCGGAACGTTTTTCTTCTTTCCAGCTATCAAGTGCCTCCATCAACGATTACTCCTTGATCACAACCCTCTTCACGATAATTTCGCATCAGCGTTTCATTTTCAGCACGTTGTTGAGTCGATTGCATAGGATCACCCGTCGCAGCACCCCAAAGCACTGGCTTGCCACTTGCGCCACTCCATATAATTTGATGCTTAAGCTCGTTACAAATAGCATCATGATTGTTTTGCTTTGTTCCTTGAAACATTGCACAAGCCGTCAAAAAAGTGATGCCGATAAAAATGAGAAAGATACGATAGGCCATAACATTATCCATGTATGATGAGGATCAACTACAGTATATACCCATTACACCCCAAAATGCGATTTTTAACATCCCATCTGAGGTCGAATTTTACATGTTCTGATGGTGAAAAAGCGCAGGAATAGCGTGCTATTTCGAGCTTTTTCTCCATCAGAACATGTAAACTTCTCGTCATCTGGGGTAGAATCCTCAACAGACCTACCTTATTCGATGGAGAATACAGCATGCGCCATTTGCTGATTTTTTGCTTTTTAGCAATCACTTTAACTTGGTTTGGCAGTAGCTTTGCGGCTAACAATCCAAATTGCACCCCCGTACCTACCAAAAAAGTTGGCGATGATATCGTCTTACTGGTCAACCCACCTCCAAAAACATCCTTAATTTATTTTTTTACTAACCAAAGCGCAAAAAGTCTATTTATAGATCATCCATCAAGTCGTGGCGCTAATGCAGGCTGGTCGTCTTATTTGAGACCTGGTCAGTGGTCAGCTCTTGCATTAAATAAAAGCAATTTTACCGTACGCTGCTCAGCCATTGAACCAGGGAAGGTCGTTTCTCTTGATTGTTCCAAAACGATCTATGTATGTACCCCTAAAAATCCCGTTATCACTTCTCCACTTAAAGGTAACTTTTGGTTAACTGAGGATAAAAAATGGGAAGCTTTTATGAAGGCGCTGGAGGGAAGAGGAGTAATTTTGCCTAAAGCAGCGAAGTAATAGAACTTGTTTATGCTGTTTTCATCAACCATGTAAACGTCTTGTGGATGTTTTTTGATGGCCTGGGACCTCCAACGTCTTCAGCGCACTCTGTAAAAAAGCCTCTACTGAGCTAACCAATCTTTGGGTGTCACTTGCTTGGCCAATAAAATTCGAACGCCCCTTCTGCTCTTTCTCGGAATCTTTATGACCCAAAAATTGCTCCGATTCCTTGATCATCGCCCTTAATCGTTCTATAGCTTCCTTGTTTTTCATATCACAAGTCAAAAACTGCTTATAAATTGATGATAAAGCTGATTGATTTACCGGTCGGGTTCCTTCAATACTTAATTCCACCAATTTATCGAATAGCTTATTTAAATATTTTTCCTTGACGCCAACATGCTTATGCAACGCAGCTTTATATTGTTTCACCTTTTCACTCTTAGCCCATGCTTTATCATGTTTCTCAGAAGCATCATTTAAAAAACGACCGAGAACTTGATTACGTGCCCAAGGTTGTTCCAGAATAGCCTGCTCTAATCCAGACTTATCTTCTCCTGCTGCAAACGTAATATCAACAACATCTAAGGTAACTCGGCCATTTTTTTGAATAGAACAACGACCCACCACTTGAGGACCATCTTTTCCAAAGTATTGAATATTATTAGGAAGGATTTCCTTCCTCTGCCCACCCTCCATGGGTATAGTTCTAGCAATCTCTGTAATTCTACTCTGCCGCTCAAACTCAATCCTCTCAACATGTCCTTGTTCATCAAGATACCTTTTTATTAAGAGCTCGCTCTCTACCTTAACCGCTACATCTCCTGGACGACCAAAAACTGGTATCAATTGATTTTGTAGGAAAGATTTTCCTGGCTCAAGAACGCCAGATTGATGCACATAAGCATGTAAAGAATCTTCTATATGCTTATTACCACCTGAAAGTCGTTTAAAAACATCGTCAACTTTCTCAGGAATGACCAGCCCATCCTCTCTTAACTCGCCAAGAAAATCAGAAAAACTTTGTTTTTCTTCTTTATCCTTTTGGATGGTAATTAAACTTGCGGTAGATCCCGGTGATTTCGCGATCCTAAGCATGTCAAATCCCGCCCTTTCTTTTAACCTTTGAAGAGTTTTTATTTCACCGCTCTCAACCTGAACATTAGTAACAGAAGAAGAGGGGTCTATAGGTTGACTAAGATCAATTTCCTTTTCGTATGGTTTTGCTTTATGCCCGATCTCACTCTCCACACTCCTATTAATAGGAAATTGATACGACTTATTCAGTGATTGCGGCGGGAGTCTCGGTCTCATAGTGCACCCCATTGAAAACTGATGACACCTAGAGAAAGTATAGCATAATTCAACCAAATTGATTAAAAATTAGACTGCAACATCCGCTTTAATATGCGCATGCGCTTGATAATTAAGGATTTCGAAATCATCGTAAACATAATCAAATAATGATGCGGGTTTTCGCTTTATTTCCAGGGTAGGCAATGGAAAAGGCTGTCTTGAAAGCTGCAAGTCCACTTGTTCTCTGTGATTAGAATAAATGTGACAATCACCCCCAGTCCAGATAAATTCACCCACTTCTACATCACATTGTTGCGCTATCATATGAGTTAATAATGCATAAGAGGCAATATTAAAAGGCACACCTAAAAAAGCATCGCAAGAACGCTGATAAAGTTGGCATGATAATTTTTTATTAGCCACATAAAATTGAAATAATAAATGGCATGGTGGCAAGGCCATTTTTGCTAAATCACCCACATTCCAGGCATTTACAATAAGACGTCTTGAGTCTGGATTGGTTTTGATTTGCTTCACTAATTCACTCATCTGATCAATCACTAGCCCATCAGATGTTTCCCAAGCACGCCATTGTTTCCCATAGACCGGACCGAGATTACCGGAGCAATCTGCCCACTCATCCCAAATCGTCACTTTGTTTTCGTGCAAATAACGTATATTCGTATCGCCTGACAAAAACCATAACAATTCATGGATAATACTTCGCAATGAAAGCTTTTTCGTTGTGACCAACGGAAAACCTTTGTTTAAATCAAACCGCATGGAATAAGCAAATACGCTAGTCGTACCTACACCGGTTCTATCGGTCTTTATCGTACCATTATCACGAATATGCCGTAAGAATGTTAAGTATTGATCCATTTTTTTTCCTTTTTTTTATACGCCACAAGAAATAAAATAATTCCCAGAAGAAACATAGGAATGCACAATAGTTGCCCTTTTGTTAGCCAACCAAAAGCGACGAAACCCATTTGAAAATCCGGCTCACGAAAAAATTCTACCAAAAAGCGAAATGTTGCATAAGCCATTAAAAACAAACCCGTGACAGCAAAACGCGGTCGTTGCTTAATAGAATAAGTCCACAAAATAACAAATAATAAAATACCTTCTAACCCTAATTCATAAAGCTGGGAAGGATGTCTTGGGTAAGGACCCGCATGTGGAAAAATCATACCCCAAGGCACGTCCGTCATCCTACCCCATAATTCTCCATTAATAAAATTACCTATACGTCCTGCGCCCAAACCCAAAGGCACTGCGGGTGCAATAAAATCCGTAATATCAAAAACTGATCTGTGAATTTTTTTAGCATAAAGCCAGAGCGCGACAAAAACGCCTAATAGTCCTCCGTGAAAAGACATTCCGCCTTTCCATACTTGAAACAAAATCCAAGGGTTAGCAAGAAAATCAGGCCAGATATAAAAAAATACGTACCCTATTCTGCCGCCTAGGATAGTACCTAATGCCGAATAAAATACTATGTCTGATAACTGTTCTGTGGTAAATCCGCGCGAAAATGTTGAGTGCTTAATACGCCATGTCAATACAGCCCAACAAGCCGCAAAAGCAAATAAATAAGATAAGCCATACCAGTTCACTGATAAAGGACCTAGACGAAAAGCAACTGGATCCATTTGAGGGTAAGTTAACATAGATTAGACCTTAATGCGTAAAAAACATCATTTGAATCGCAATACACAACAACAATAAAGCAAATACATATTTTAATAAACGAGCAGAAAGTTTATAAGCCAGAGCAGCACCCACGGGAGCAAAAATAACACTTGTCATGGCAACTCCTAAAAATGCCGGCCAATAAATATAACTTGTGCTAAAGGGAATGGACAGATCTATAAATACACCTGCTGTCATAAACCCCGCAGTTGCAATAATAGCCGCAACGATTCCGCAAGCGACAGAAGTACCTACAGCCTCATGTATGCGTAACTTACAATGAAGGAAAAAGGGTACCCACATCACTCCTCCACCTACACCCAATAGACTGGCCAACATGCCGATTAAAGCTGAGCAACCTACTATCAACGTGGGCGAAACTATACTGGGTAGATTATTTTCTACAGGATCACGATCAAAAAATAACAAATGTATCACAACCACTAAAAGAAAAATGCTAAAAAAACGGCTTAAAAAACCTGCGGGGAGAAAACAAACTAGTACCATGCCGAATATGATCCCTGCAATTAACCCCGGAAAAACAGCTCTTACCATCCACCAATTTACGGCTTTACGTGCGTGGTGAGCGAAAACGCTAGAAGCAAGTGTGACAATCATAATAACAAGCGACGTGCCTATGGCCATACGCATATGCAATGCATTGGGTATATCTTGATTGTATAAAAATAAGGTCGCAAGCGCTGGCACCACGACTATGCCACCGCCTAAACCTAACATCCCCGACATCGTGCCGGCGAATACGCCGGTTACAAGATACCAAAGCATCATTGAAATTGTCATTCCGCTTTTTCCACTCTAACAAACCCTAGTATTTTTTGATAAAAAAAGACGACGGTTTGAAACGTTATCGTTTACCTGCCCGAATAAGGCTACCTAATCCCGCCTTTTCTAATTCCAATTCCATATGGCAACGTATCATCACGGCACTTTCCATGCCGAGTACTTCCTGAAGTAATTTGCTTGCTTTTTTTAAGGTAAATTGACGTATGACCCATTTCATACGAGCAATAGATGAAGCACTCATACTTAACGAATCAAAACCCATGGCGACCAACAATAATACCGCCACAGGGTCACCGGCCATTTCTCCGCAAATGCTAACGTGTTTACCTTCTTGATGCCCTGCCTCAACGACCTGCAATAATGCACGTAATACTGCAGGATGCAAAGAATCGAACAAATTAGCTACTCTAGTATTGTTTCTATCCACAGCTAGCAAATATTGAGTTAAATCATTGCTTCCTGCTGATAAAAAATCTACTCGCTTAGCAATAGCACGCGCTTGATATACTGCCGAAGGAACTTCGATCATGACACCCACTTCTGGCATTTCTATGTCATAACCTTCATCTTTTACGTCTGCAAAAGCTTTTTTCATTAAACGTAAAGCTTCATCGACCTCACCCACATCGGTAATCATAGGCAACATAATGCGCAGATTATGATACGCTTCGCTAGCACGCAACATGGCACGGACTTGCACTAAAAATATTTCCGGATGATCCAATGTAATACGAATACCACGCCACCCTAAAAAAGGATTATCTTCTTTGACTGGAAAATAGGTCAATGCTTTATCACCGCCTATATCTAAAGTACGCATGGTCACCGATCTGGGTGAAAATGAAGCTAATAATTGTTTATAAATAACTCTTTGCTCTTCGCCTGAAGGAAAACGATCGCGCATCAAAAAAGGTGTTTCAGTACGATAAAGCCCTACTCCTTCCGCACCTGCTGCAAGTGATAAACTCACATCTGTACCTAAACCTGTATTAACCATCAACGCAATTCTATGTTTATCTTTAGTTTGAGCAGGCTTATCACGCAAAACGTGCAATGATTTATCTAATTCCCGCTCTTCCTGCATAACACGTTGAAACTCTTCGCGTACAGTTTCCGTAGGATTAATATAAATTTGGCCATAATAACCATCGACTATCATTTCTTTATCTTGCAATTCATAAATGGGAATATCACTCACCCCCATGACAGTCGGAACATTCATTGCACGCGCTAGAATAGCGACGTGCGAACTGCTTGAACCTTTTGCAGAAATAACAGCAACTAAGCAACCTTCTGGAACCTCCGCCAAATCCGAAGCCGTGAGTTGCTCGCCAATTAAAATGGTTTTATCAGTGTACTTAGGCAATGCTTTTTCATTTCTTTGCAGATAGCCTAATACTCTATGACCTAAATCTTGGATATCAATAGCACGCTCACGTAAATATTCATCTTCTAAACTCTCAAGATGTCTCACGTGAGATTGTATGACTTTGCGTAATGCGCCTTGCGCCCAATGACCTTCACGTATCAGTTGAATAATTTCTGCGCCTAAATCCGATGCGTCTAACATGCGTTGATAGACTTCAAAAAGAGATTGCTCCGCCAAAGGAAGATTAGGATATAGCCGCTCGCCAAGCGCACGGAAATCTTCCCGACTTGCAGCTAACGCTGCTTCAAGTAATTCGATTTCGGTTTGAATATCTTCGGCGGCACGATCAGGCACCCCATCTAAATCTAAGAGTTGATAAACTACCACTCCACAACCCATACCAACTCCTGGAGAGCTTGGAATACCTGAGTAAGTCAACGCTTCCTGTTTAATTTCATGTGTTTCATATAAGCTAGCGACTACCCCTATCGCTTCTGCATGCGCAATAATAGATGCTAATTGAGCCGCTAAAGTCACTAAAAAAGCTTCTTCAGATTCATCATAACGCCGAGGTTCTTCTTGTTGAACAATCAATACACCTAACACTTGGCGATGATAAATAATAGGTGTACCTAAGAATGCTTTATAATCTTCTTCCCCCACTTCAGATACTTGTAAAAAACGTGGATGTTTGTGAGCATCGTCAATATTAATAGGTTCTTCCCGCTCCCCGACCAAGCCGATAAGCCCCTGATTGACAGGAATACGCACAATCCCTACCGCTTTTGAGTTTAATCCTTGAGTTGCCATTAAAACGTATTCACTACGTCTGCGATCTAATAAAAAAATAGAACAAGCCCGGGTATCCAATGCTTTAGCAACGCGCTTGACCATAATATTAAGCGCTTCTTTAAAATCTTCGGCACTTGCTACTTCTTGAATAATGCGCCGTAAGGTTTTTAGCATGGATACCTCACTCTAGGGTCTATTTTTATCTTATTGATATTCCCAAAAACGTTTCGACAAAACGATGCGTGCAAATTCTTTCATTGCTAAACTATAGACTCTCCGCTTAAAGGCAACCACTTGAGTCAAAGGATACCAATAAGATACCCACGCCCAAGAGTCAAATTCAGGGTTATCCGTTGCTGCCAAATTAATATTAGACTCACTGCTCACTAATTGTAATAAAAACCATTTCTGTTTTTGGCCAATACAAACAGGTGTTGAATGATGTCGCACCAATCTTTTTGGTAGACGATAACGCAACCATCGTCGAGTGACAGATAATATTTTGACATCTTCAATATTGAGCCCAACTTCTTCATTTAACTCCCTAAACATAGCCTCTTCCGGAGTCTCATTCTCTTGTATTCCGCCTTGAGGAAATTGCCAAGCAAGCTTACCCACTCGCTTCGCCAAAAAGACTTGGCGCTTGGCATTGACCAATATAATACCCACCCCATGCCTGAAACCATTTTCATCAATCACTTAAGAACCACCCGAAATACTGAAATTTATTGAATACATTTTCGCTAACCTCACAATGACACTGAGAAAGCGTTAAATTTTATTAAAAATAAGCTATCATGCATTTTTTCAAAATATGCAAGAATCAGCAAACATATTTTTATGATAAAAACGAAGTTTAACATGTTAATGGCATTACTTATCCTAGCAATAGTCAGTATTTTTTTTTCTATTGCAAAAGGCAGTACTTCAATTAGTCTTTTTGAGCTCATCGATGCCATCACCCAACACCATAATTCCACGGTTTATCAAATTATTATTGAATTACGCATACCACGGACCCTAAGCGCCTTCGTCACCGGAGGATTATTAGCCATGTCGGGTGTCCTCATACAAATCTTACTTCGAAATCCTTTAGCTGATCCGTACATCCTCGGTATTTCAGGAGGTGCTGCGGTGACTTCATTGTTGTGTTTATTTTTTGGCCTAGCAGGGTACTGGCTAACAGGCGCAGCCTGGTTAGGCAGCCTTTGTGTCATGGCAATCATATTATCCTTATCTAAGAAATACCACTCCTGGGATTCCGAGAAAATTTTACTCACCGGCGTTGCGCTTACGAGCGGATTCTCGGCCTTTATCAGTTTTATCCTCATGATAAGCACCGATAGAGAGCTACATAGCATGTTGTTCTGGTTATTAGGTGACTTAAGCTATGCGCATAAACCTTACGTTGAAAGCGCAATCATGCTTATTGCCATGCTCTTAGGTCAAAGTCTTGCCAAACAACTTAATGTGCTTGCCAGAGGAAATCGAGAAGCTGAATCGTTAGGCATACAACTTTCGAGCTTGCACAAACAACTTTATGTATTATGCTCATTATTAACAGCAACTGCCGTGGCGCTAGCCGGTTGCATTGGTTTCATTGGGCTCATTGTGCCACATATGTTACGGCTTGTAGGTGGATATGATCACCGATGGCTCATACCGAGCAGTGTGTTACTTGGCGGGAGTCTATTAACTCTAGCAGATACATTCTCTAGATCTTTTTTTGCACCACAACAATTACCTGTTGGCATGGTCATGGCTTTTCTAGGAATACCTGTTTTCTTATGGTTACTAAACAAAAAAACATGAACCCTATGCTACGAATAGAAAATATTACGCTTTCCATAGCCGAAAAAATACTGTGCAATCAGCTTAATTTTACTGTTTTTCCTGGCCAAACCTGGGGAATACTAGGATCTAACGGATGCGGCAAAACAACTTTACTGCATACCCTCGCGGGTTTTCGTAAATCCACAGGTAACATAAAGCTATTTGCAAAAAATTTGAATAGCATTCCCAAACGTGAACAAGCAAAAATAATGGGCATTGCACTCCAAGAGACTCATGATGTGTTTCCACAAACAGTTTTTGAATTATGCAGCTTGGGTCGGTACCCACATTTGAATTTTTTTTCCTACGAAAGCGCTATAGACAACGAAATTACCATCCAATCACTAAAAGACATGGATTTGCTCCACTTACGCGATCAAAAAATTAAAACATTATCAGGCGGAGAGCGTCGACGGTTAACGCTTGCAACCTTGCTTACACAAGCGCCACGACTTTATTTATTGGATGAGCCTACCAATCATTTAGATATTTATTATCAAATAAAGATATTACGGCATTTTAGCAATCTTGCTCAATCAACATCAATCAGTGTCATAATGTCTTTACATGATATCAATTTGGCTGCACAATTTTGTGACCATATTTTAATGATATTTAAGGACGGCGATTTTCTAGCGGGACCTACATCAACCATACTTAATGCGACCCATCTTTCTCGTCTCTATCAATACCCTATCAGCAAGGTTAGCCAACACTTTGTGCCAATGTTTGAAAATGAGACCAATACTTGATACTCTCAGAAAGAGCCTTAGGGAATATTAACTCAACAACAGGGAGCCTCATTATGTTATCCTATTTTAGCAGTAAAACTCCCGCAACAAAAAACGATAATGCTGAAAAAAAACTTGCCATGGACGAACGATTAGTTCACTACCAAGATTACATAGAATTAGACAAAAAACTTCAACTCGCAAAAGATAGAATACAAGAACTTGAAACAATTCTCGAAACAAAAGAACAATTACACGATGAATTACATCAAAAAATTCATTTACTTACGACTGCCATCGCACAAGAAAAATTAATTGCCAAAGAACAACAAGCTCAGTTTACGGAAGAAGAAGATACCTTAGTTAGCGAAATTGCAACACTCAAAGTCGATTTATTGAAACAAGAAGCCCATTATGAAAATCTACGAAAAAAAATTATAGGGCTTCAAGAAGAACAAGAAACAAAGCTTGCACTCCAACAACAATATAAAAATCTCCAACTAAAAATGAATGAGAAAGAACGCGAATATGAAATTTTAGTTAATAAAATAGCTGAACTTGAGTCAGCAAAACAACAAGCCGAAGAACGTTTAATTCAAGAAAAAAATGATCATAAAGAAACAAAATCTGCTTTGGAACTCGAAAAAAAGTCAAGACACTCAAATAAATCTTTTATAGATACCAAAAAAGACATGGCAACACATACATTACCTGCCATTGCAAACAATAACACGACTTTATTTAGTAATACTAATCAACAACCAAAGTTCCGTAAACCTTTATTTATGGAACCATGGGAGTTGTACGCGGATTTTTGACACTATACACAAGAACTAGAGTTCGTCACACATTACGGGTAATGTGTGACGACAAACTTTAAACTCTTGCTTGCAAAAAAGATAAAAATGAAGGAATATTTTCACTAGCTCCATATTAACGAAACATAAAAGGAATATCGACCATGCAAGGCAGAGACTCTGTAGAACAAACTATTTCATCATCCTCTCTTGATAGCGAAGATGCCATAACAACTCATGCAGATTTACAAGCTCCTAAATTCTTTGTGCCAGAAGATTTACAAGATTTATCACAAAATATTGATGTTGTAGATGCGTTAGAACACTCACAACTTGAAAATTTACAGCAACTTTTAGAAATGGCAATTCAAAATGAAGAAAAGGCTAAACGAGATCTCACTGAAATCACTACGAAATTAGAAGCTTCTGAATCCGCTCGAAAAGAAATACAGTTAAAATTAGAAAAAGTAAAAGCCCACAATAACCTTACCATACAAACTCAACGAACAATGATTGAAACGCTCACTCACCAGCGTGATACTGCTCTGTGTTCAATAGAAAATCTTTATAAAGAACGCGACAAAGCTGTGCTTACACTAAATGAAGAAAAAATGCTAAATGGAAAATTACAACTAAGCTTAGAAGAGACAAAACGTACATTTGAGCAACTAAAAGCTGACTATGAAAAAGAATTATTTGATCATAAGAGTGAGATTGTTAAATTAAAAAGAGTTGTCTTTAAACAAGCAAAAACCTTGGAAGAAAATGAAAAATCCTATCCTCCCGGTATTCAATTTGGAAGACTCTTCCAAGAGACTGCTGATCGAGACATGGATATGTTCACGCCTGCAAACCTGCTTCCTGGTCAAATGAGAAGAAAATAAAACTATGATTATCCGCATTTTAATCAATGGTGCGCAAGGTAAAATGGGACAGGAAACTGTCAAAGCTATTTCTGAACATAGCAAGGATTTTACTTTAGTGGCAAAAACAGGAAAAAACGATGATCTAACAAAGGCTATTTGCCATCATAAGCCCCAAGTTGTCATTGATTTTACTAATGCGGATAGTGTTTTTAAAAACACACAAATTATCATTGAAGCCGGTGTACGCCCTGTCATTGGGACAAGTGGATTACTCAAAAATCAAATTGCTTTATTACAAAAACATTGTGCCGAACTAAAATTAGGCGGCATTATTGTTCCTAATTTTTCATTAGGCGCAGTTTTAATGATGAAATGTGCAAAAGAAATTGCCCATCATTTTCCTATAGTGGAAATCATAGAAGCTCATCACGCAGGTAAGTTAGACAGCCCTTCAGGAACAGCCATACGAACCGCTGAACTCATTACATCCAACAGAAACGAAAAACCACACTTACCCCCTCATACTAAAGAAACTTTACCAGGGGCACGCGGGGCAAATTATGAAAATATCTCCATCCATTCCATTAGATTACCCGGAATTATCGCCAATCAAGAAGTGATGTTTGGCGCGCCTGGTGAAACGCTTAGCATTAAACATACCACCCTAGACAGACAGTGCTTTATGCCTGGAGTCTTGTTAGCTTGTAGTAAGGTAATGGAATTAGATCGATTGGTTTATGGTTTAGAAGAGCTAATCTAAGAGTTAACTAACCCTTAGAGATCCCCGCCGGCTCGGGGATGACAGATTTGTTGGACTTTGCTTGCAACCAGATCGGCATAATTCTTTGCAAATAACACATAAACTTCCATAAGCCTACGCTATGTGTGCTCGCACCTGATAAATCCATTTTTTCTTCTGGAAATGCTATGCCAAATCCAAATAAACCAGGAGCAATAACACCCGTCTTTTGATTGTATTGAATATTATCCATGCCTTCGATGGCAATATGGCGACGCTCAAATCCGACCGCAAAAACAACTTTAGTACATTCGGGTAAATAGGTTTGAATCATAGCATCATTCGATTCGACACGAATAAGACCGAAAGGCAAAACGTCATGCAAATATTCACGCGCCCATTCTGCTGCACTGCCTTTTAGACCTGTATCATCATACAAAATACCTTCATCGGTATAAATGGCATAAATCAGTGGCGAACGATAAAAATTTATTATTTTTTTAGGTGAATAACTGACCAAGTTTTTTAAAGCAAGCACTGCTGAATGTGAAGATCCAAATACTGCTACGACATCATCAGGCGTAAGATGCTTTTTTATACCCTCAAAATCCATAGCATCTTGCAAAGGAATAACAGGGCAGGAAGTCATAGCAAGTGTTTTAGGTTCGGCACCTATCGCTAGAATAACATTATTAGCATGAATACGTGCATTATCACCTATCTTAAGATTCCATAAGCCATTTTTAAAAGATAGATTTTCTACAAAATCTTTTTTGATAGATACTTTAGTTTGGAGTTGATGAGTTACCCATTGCAAAGGCTCTGCCATCAAAGATAATGAACAAGTGCGCTCAGCTGGTGTATGATTCAGTTCAAAATTTTGATCACATGATGCATAGGAAAAAGCATGACTGGCATACAAAAACTTAAGAAATAACTGAACTTTTGTATTGCTAGGAATGTTTTTCCATCGAGATCCAAAATCTCCCGCTGTAAATTGGGGATCTATCCATAAAATTTCATGTCCAGCAATACCATGGTCAAGCAAGCTTCCGACAGCAGCAATACCTGCAGGACCTGCACCTATCACCGCCCATCGGTAGCTTGTCATTACCTTAATTACCGGGCTTTAAAAGCATTAAATATTCTAGTAGATGACATAATATTCTCGAAAAAAATTCCTTCAATTTATTGGATGCGCATTATAACAGTCTTTAAAAAAATTCGTCTACTTAATTTAACCTCAGCTCGGTATAAGTTGTTGATAAAAAGCATCGTGCTTATCTAAGAATTCACGTTAATTTAACGACCTTCCTGCGCTAATGCATTCTCTATCGTTTCTATCATCATACTAGCAAATATTTCATGAACGACTACGGAAGGATGCACAGCATCCCAAAACAGATAATCATCGGGATTGTTACAAGGTTTTTCTCCTAACGATTGCGCCACGCCAACGTTATGCGCAATAGAAAGCGAGGTTGAGTTTTTTATAGATTCTGAAACGTCATCATTAGGATGCGTTATGGTATATCCACCCAACCAACATGCTTCTGTTAAATTCACAATATGTTTATTGTATTTTTGATTATAGTTTTGAATGTTTATACGCATATCATTAAAAATAGCCAAGGTATCAATATAAATAAAATGGAAGCCTGGATAATTTTTCTGTAAGAGTTGGGTTGCGCCTAGCAGTTTTTCATGATGAAGTTGGCTAAGTAATTTTAATCTATCCCTCTGCTCTTGACTTATTGTTTTTGCAAAAGGGGCCTCTGATAGGTTTGGCAAATTGATTATGACAAAATTTTTCCCGCCATGTTCAATCAAGACTTGAATTTGCAAAACAATCTCATCAACCACCTCTTTAACCAAGATATCAACAGCTTTTTTGGGCTCATCCATATAATCATTTGCGCCTATCCAAAATAAATAGAGCACAGAATTTTTATCTGTCGTACTTTTTGCTTTTAAATAACGATTCACTTCACGTTTTAAAAAATAAGGTAAAGCACCGTGGAAGATGCTTCGGGGGACAGCCGTTGCCCCGCCTACGCCATAATTTTGCGCTTGTGCATTGTAATAGACACTCATGTCATCCGCCCAAACAGGCCCATTAGTGAATCGTCCTTTATAATAAGGCGGTGATTTTGGAATAAACTTAACTATGTTATATAAGTTACCATTATCGGTAAGACTGTCGCCAAAAAAAACAAGTTCGCGCATGGGTTGCGCAAATAATGATGCGCTGGAGACAAGAAAAACAAAAAATAAAATCATTTTTTTCATCATATACCTCCCTTATTCTAAAGAAATATAGCTAGATTAACGCATTGATCTTAGCATGTCATCCCTAAGAGCCTGATAAAACGATTTGCGAATAATAGTGTTTTACTGGAGAATAATATATTTCTCAGCGTTTGACTTTGTAAGGATGTCCTATGGAAGACCTCATACTTGTCTTAGTAACATTTATACTTTTCGCTTTATGTTTTGTTCTCATCCAATTTTTCGACAAATTGTCACGAGGCAGATGATGGATCTCTATTGCATTGGCGGGTTGGTCACTGTAGTCATGTTTGTTTATTTATTGATAGCACTTTTTAAACCAGAACTATTTTAACGGTACGAGGAATGGATTCTCATGACCTATCATAACCTATTTCAAATGCTTTTTTATTTTATCGTGATTCTCCTATTGGTTAAGCCGCTGGGTTGGTATATATCCCGTGTTTATGAAGGAAAATCATGTGGTTTACATATCATCCTAGGCCCCGTCGAAAAATGGTGTTATCGAATTTGCGGTATTGATGCCACACAAGAAATGAGTTGGAAAACTTATTTATACTGCATGTTATTTTTTAATATCCTTGGCATGCTATTACTTTATCTTATCTTACGCGTACAATATTATTTACCTCTTAATCCTGAATTATTTTCTAACATTTCTCCTGACCTATCATTTAATACCGCCGCAAGCTTTACCACTAATACCGACTGGCAAGCTTACTCTGGCGAAACAACAATGAGTTATTTAACACAGATATTGGGAATGACGGTACAAAATTTTCTTTCTGCAGCCACAGGAATGTCGTTATTTGTTGCTTTAACAAGAGGCTTTCGTCGACAAGCAAGCATAACGCTTGGTAATTATTGGGTAGATATGGTACGCAGCATACTCTATATATTTCTTCCCCTTGCTTGTGTGCTCGCCATAGCATTAAGTGCTCAAGGTGTTATTCAAAATTTTAATCCGCCGCAAAAAACTTATGCTTTGCAAAATGCTACTGAAGAACAAATGCTTCCTATGGGACCTGTAGCATCACAAACTGCCATAGAAGAGCTTGGCAGTAATGGTGGGGGATTTTTTAATGTTAATGCAGCACATCCTTTTCAAAATCCAACCCCCCTGACAAATTTATTTGAAATGCTGGCTATATTACTTATACCTGCCGCCTTATGTTACACCTTTGGCATGTTGATTAACGATAGAAAACAAGGCTGGGCCATGCTAAGTATTATGCTAATTCTAGTCATTCCTGTCATTTTTATGGTCGTTCTATCTGAACAACAAATTATTCCATCTCTCATGTCTTTAGATATTCAGCAAACAGGAAATATGGAGGGCAAAGAATTACGATTTGGAATTTTTAATTCTGCTTTTTGGACGAGCCTTACCACAGCGACATCCAATGGTTCTGTAAATGCTATGTTAGATTCTTACACTCCTCTTGGTCAATTAGCCGCATTGTGGCTTATGCATCTAGGTGAAATAGCATTTGGCGGCGTGGGATCAGGAGTATATGGAATCATCATGGTGCTTATTATTGCCGTTTTTATATCAGGGCTCATGGTTGGACGTACGCCTGAATATTTAGGCAAAAAAATTGAACCTTTTGAAATGAAAATGGCATGTACGGCGGTATTAATTATGCCTTTATTCACTTTATTATTAACTGCATTTAGTAGTGTCACAACACTAGGAACAAGCAGCATTACGAATCCAGGACCTCATGGTTTTAGTCAGATACTTTATGCTTTTACTTCGATGGGAAACAATAATGGTAGTGCCTTAGCAGGCTTACAAGCTAATACGCCATTTTATAATATTGCGGGAGGGATAGAAATGCTGCTATCACGCTATTGGTATGCTATTCCTATGCTTGCTATTGCAGGGTCCATGGCAAAAAAAACATCGGTTCCCAAGAACGCTGGCACCTTAAGTACCCATACCCCTCTTTTTATTTTCTTTATCGTGAGTGTTGCTATGGTGATTGGCGGATTATCATTTCTTCCTTCTCTAGCCCTTGGGCCAATCGTCGAACATTTATCATTTTGGGGATACCATGGCAGCTAAAATATCATTATGGGATAAAGTCATTCTTAAATCTGCTGTAGGAAATGCATTTCGCAAATTATCTTTACGGCATCAAATTCGTAATCCTGTCATCTTCACTGTTTACATAGGATCATTATTAACATCTGGAATATTTATACATTCTCTTTTCTTATCAAGCGATGTCCCGGGTTATTTTATTTTTATGATATCCCTATGTTTATGGTTCACAGTTATATTTGCTAATTTTGCTGAAGCCATAGCTGAAGGAAGAGGTAAAGCACAAGCACTGGCGTTGCGCAAAGTACGATGCGACATTCAAGCCAAAAAACTGATTGATCCTTCAAAAAAATCTAACATTAAACTCACCGCCTCTGGAGACTTACGAAAAGGTGACATTGTATTTATTGAAACAGGTGACTTTATTCCTAGCGATGGAGAAGTTATTGAAGGGATTGCATCAGTTAATGAAAGTGCAATCACTGGAGAAAGCGCACCTGTCATTCGTGAAAGCGGAAGTGATCGCAACTCTGTCACAGGCGGCACCCAAGTTATTTCAGATTGGCTCATCGTCCGAATCACAGCAAACCCTGGGGAAACATTTATCGATGAAATGATAGGCTTGGTCGAAGGTGCGTCGAGACAAAAAACTCCGAATGAACTTGGCCTTACTATATTATTAGCCGCTCTGACTCTCGTTTTTTTGCTCGTATGTGCAAGCAGCTTACCTTATACCATCTATGGTGCAACAATCACCGGTGGGAAAATTGCAAGTATCACAGTTTTAACTGCTCTATTTGTTTGTTTAGCACCCACCACCATAGGCGGCTTATTGTCTGCGATAGGGATTGCTGGTATGGATAGAATGATTCAAGCCAATGTGATTGCTTTATCAGGAAGAGCCGTTGAAGCAGCAGGCGATATTGATATACTGATTTTGGATAAAACAGGCACCATCACACTGGGAAATCGACAAGCCACAGAACTCATTCCAGCTACTGGCATACCTATTCAAACACTTGCTGATGCCGCACAACTTGCATCTCTCGCCGATGAAACACCCGAAGGGAGAAGCATTGTTATATTAGTCAAAGAAAAATATGGCTTACGTGGTCGCGATATTCAAGGACTGGGCGCAACATTTTTACCCTTCACAGCGCAAACACGAATAAGTGGCGCCAATTTACCAGGTCGACAAATTCGCAAAGGGGCTGCGTCAGCTATCGAAAATTATATCAAAACCTTAGGCGGCACATTTCCTGATTCTATAAAAAAAGACATTGAAACCATTGCACGAAAAGGCGGTACGCCATTAGTCGTTACGGAAGGCGCCACTATTCTTGGCATTGTACATTTAAAAGATATAGTAAAGGGCGGCATACGTGAACGTTTTGCAGAATTACGACGCATGGGAATTAAAACTATCATGATCACGGGCGATAATCCACTTACCGCAGCTGCTATCGCTGCAGAAGCCGGTGTGGATGACTTTCTTGCCGATGCAACTCCAGAAGATAAACTTAAATTAATACGTCGTTATCAAGCAGAAGGCCATCTGGTTGCTATGACAGGTGATGGAACAAATGATGCTCCAGCACTTGCACAAGCCGATGTAGCAGTCGCTATGAATACTGGAACACAAACGGCAAAAGAAGCAGGTAACCTAGTAGATCTTGACTCTAACCCCACCAAAATACTAGAAGTTATCCAAATTGGAAAACAATTACTCATGACGAGAGGTGCGTTGACGACATTTAGTATTTCTAATGATATTGCTAAATATTTTGCTATCATTCCAGCAGCATTTGCATCTACCTATCCTGTTTTAAACACATTAAACATCATGAAATTAGCATCACCGCAAAGTGCAATTTTGTCTGCTGTGATATTCAATGCTTTGATTATTGTCTTATTAATACCTCTGGCATTACGTGGCGTAACATATCACGCGGTCCCGGCAGAACAATTATTAAGAATAAATCTCTTTATCTATGGCTTAGGTGGATTAATCATCCCATTCGTAGGGATCAAACTTATTGATTTAATATTAGTGGGACTACAATGGATATGAGACATCTTAAAACAGCTAGCCGTTTACTATTATTACTCACGTTGTTGACAGGCTTGGCCTACCCTTTCATCATCACAGGGATAGCCCAACTTTTATTTCCATGGCAAGCAAATGGCAGCCTTATTAAAAAAGATGGAAAAATTATAGGTTCTAAATGGATAGGTCAATCATTTACTTCTCCTGATTTATTTCATGGCCGACCTTCTGCAACTTTACCTTCTCCCTATCAGGCAAATCATTCATCTGGATCCAATCTTGCACTCACTAACCCCGCACTAAAAAATATCATAGAAACCCACATCAATGATTTGCATCAACTTGACCTAGAAAATCATCAAAGTATACCCATGGATTTAGTAACGCGTTCTGCAAGCGGATTGGATCCAGACATTAGTCCTCTTTCGGCTTATTATCAAATACCTCGGATAGCTAAAGCTCGCGGCATGTCAAATGAAGTACTCACAAAAATTATTGATCAATATACTGCGCGTCCTTACGCTGGTTTTATCGGTGAACCAAGAGTTAACGTTTTACTATTAAACATAGCATTGCTTTCACTTAATCAACCAAACGATAACAAACGCGGGTAACATTATGAAAAAACCAAGACCTGATCCAGAAACCTTACTTCAACATGCAAAAGAAGAAGATCAACGAGCAAAAAGAGGTAAGTTAAAGATTTTTCTAGGTGCGGCCCCTGGCGTTGGGAAAACATATAGTATGCTTGAAGATGCTATTGCTAAGCGCGCCAAAGGTCTTGATATTATCGTTGGCATCGTTGAATCGCACGGAAGAACAGAAATTGAAAACCTTCTTAAGAAATTTGAAATTTTACCGCGTCAAAAAGTCGAATACCACAATCAAACGCTTTCAGAATTTGATCTTGATGCCACATTAAAAAGAAATCCTCATACTATACTCATTGATGAAATGGCTCATACCAATGTTCCGGGATTGAGACACAACAAACGTTGGCAAGACATAAAAGAAATACTTGATCGTGGCATTAATGTTTATACCACACTGAATGTTCAACATATTGAAAGCTTAAATGATATTGTTACCCAAATTATTCATACACGCGTCAATGAAACCGTTCCAGACTCTATGCTTGAACTAGCTGATTCAGTGGAACTGGTTGATCTTCCACCTGAAGATCTTTTAAAACGTATGCAAGAAGGTAAAGTTTATATCCCACAGCAAGCTGAACTTGCAGTAGAACATTTTTTTCGTCAAGGAAATTTAAGTGCTCTACGAGAACTTGCATTACGAGTCACTGCTGAACGTGTAGGAGAACAAGTACTATCCTACAGAAAGGGCAAAGGTATTAAATTTATTTGGCCAACAAGAGAAAAATTACTGGTTTGTGTTTCTAGCAGCCAAAATGCGACTAAACTCATTCGTGCCGCAAGAAGAATGGCAGCTAGCCTACAAGCAGAATGGATCGCAGTACATGTGGATACCGGCTTTTCAGAATATAATCGCAATAAAGCTATCAATGATTTACGTCTAGCTGAACAACTGGGCGCTGAAACAAAAATATTACAGGGTATCAATGCGACCCAAGAAATCATTCATATTTCTAGAGAATTGAATGTTACAAAAATTATTGTCGGAAGACGCAAACAGCGTTGGTGGAACAACATTCTTTTTGGTAATTTAACTGACAATTTAATCAAAAACAGTAATGAAATTGATATCTACATTATTAATGATGAGTCTTCAAAAATCGCCTCAAAACATCGCGCCGAACAATCAAAAAAATCTTCCTCATGGCAAGCTTATATGGTTTCTTTAGGTCTCATCGGGTTAGCAACTGCAATAAATCTTATTTTTTCAGCCTACTTACAGACATCCACTATTATATTAATTTATATCGTTACTGTGACAATAGTTGCATTATTAGGAAAAACTGGGCCTTCTATATTAGCTTCTATACTAAGCGTTATTGCGTATGCCGCCTTCTTCGCCACTCATGACAATGGGATTTTGCAAGCCAATACCCAACATTTTTTTACTTTATTCGTCATGCTATTAGTCACTCAAATTATCAGTCAACTCACCATCACCATGAAAAGACAGACCAATACTTCGAGGCTTGTCGAAAAACGAACATCGACATTGCATGCTTTAAGTCGTCAACTTGCAAGTGCACGCGGTGTTAATAAATTACTTGATATTGCTGTAGACTATATGGCTAATATTTTTAATAGCGAAGTCTTAGCTTTGCTATCTATGGACGGTCACTTAGAGGTGAAATCTGGGCATGGGACAAAATTAACATTAACCGCTAAAGATTTCAGTGTCGCTCAATGGGTTTATGATTTGGGCCAAGTAGCAGGCTTAGGAACTGATACCTTACCTTTTTCTGATGCTATTTACGTTCCTTTGATTACATCACAAAAACCCATTGGAGTATTACGAATAAAACCAAAAGATCAAAGCGCATTATTTACCCCAGAACAAAGCCACCTACTTGAAGCGTGCGCCAATCAAGTGGCGCTAGCTATCGAAGTAGATAGCTTGCATGAACAACATAAACAGTCAGAACTAGAAAGTAAAACCGATAGAATACGCGCTGCGCTTTTAGAAGCGATATCACATGATATGCGTACACCTTTAGTTGCTGCTATGGGAAGTGCAACCACTTTAATGGAAGTCAATCAAGATCTTAATAAACAACAAATTAATAAACTAAGCCATGAAATTATTTTTGAATTGGAACAACTCAACCGTTTAATTCACAATTTTTTGCAAATTGCTTATTTAGAAGATCATGCCGTGAAATTACAAAAAGAACCTTACTCACTGAGTGATGTCATAGGTATTGCGCTTAAAATTTCTTACGCTAAGTCAGGGAAAAAACACATCAATATTACCTTGCCGCCTGATTTACCTAAAATACCTCTTGATAAGACTCTTATTGAAGAAGTGGTTGTCAATTTAATTGATAATTCTATGAAATTCACTCCTACTGAATCAGCAATTAATATCAAAGCACTTTTAGACAACCAATATGTGGTCGTCAGTATTGAAGATAATGGACCTGGCATTATGCCCGATGAAGTCAATAAATTATTTGAAAAGTTCTATCGAGGTAGAATGTTAACGACTGAAAGAGGCTTAGGTTTGGGTCTTTCCATTTGTCGTGCCATTATTACTGCACATGGTGGAAAAATCTGGGCTGAAAATCGGAAAGAAGGGGGGGCTGCGTTTAGGTTTACTTTACCTTTGTCATAAGCAATCTATTGATTAATAAATAAATATTCCTAAATTCTATTTCTTGATTAATAAAATATGTTAATTTTTTATCATTTGATATATAATATTAATAAATGAGGAGAATTTTATGCACAGTCAGCGCAAAACTTCTGAGCACATACAAACCCAAACAAATAAAAATGCTATCGCATTAAAAGCATTCTTTAATATCACGCAGAAATGGGGTCTTACTTCTGAACAAGAAAAAATATTAATAGGCAACTCTACATCTACTTTTTATCGATGGAAAAATGATAAAGACGGTTCTTTAACAAAAGATACACTAGAAAGGATTTCTTATATCTTAGGTATTTACAAAGCGTTAAGAATATTACTTCCCTCAGAAGAAGCCGCAAATAGCTGGATTAAAAAACCAAACAAAGCGACCTTTTTCAATGGAAAAAGTGCTCTCGATAAATTATTAGTAGGGAGAGTCATAGATTTAGCTGATGTGCGCAGATATTTAGATGCAGAATGCGGATGGTAAAATGCTTCAACCCAATTTAACTGATCTACCTAATCAAGAATATTTTAGAATAATTCCATCATGTTACCCTCCTATTAATTTTTTTGAAGATATAGTTGATCCGTCAGAAATGGAAACTCTATGGGAGATTGAAGGTCTCACAAATGAAAGATTACGACAAGAAGTTGGTGATATATGTTTAGTTACATCCGAAGATCGTGTTAGTGGGCATGGTTCATCCGTAGTCATGGCTGCATTTACTCATATAGATAGATCAAAGCCTACTCGTTTTTCAAATGGAAATTATGGGGTATATTATGCAGGTTTTTCTAAAGAAACTGCCATAAGAGAAACTGTATATCATAGAGAAAAATTTCTCAAAGCTACTGATCAATCACCATTAGAATTATCTATGGCCCTTTATAAAGGTATTCTTTTGAAACCATTACATGATATTAGAGAAGAAACATACAAAATATTACATGATCCAATAAGTTATAGTGATTCTCAAACATTTGGAAAACATCTAAGAGAAAAAAAATCTTGGGGAATTATATATCATAGCGTCAGACACACCAATGGAGTTTGTATTGCTTGTTTCAGACCTCCAGCGATCTCTATCCCTAAACACATTTCATATTTAAAATATATCTGGAATGGTACTCATATTACCGAAGTATTAGATACACACTCCATATTACAATTTTAATAGCTTGTAAATTTTTTAGGCAGTTGCTACTCTTATTTTTTTTCTGTACCCTATCCCTTCCACTTAAAACACTGGAAATGAAAACATTATGTACAAATTATTATTAAGCTTATTTATCATCATTATTTCTATGAGCATCATGGTTACTGATGCTGAAGCAAGACGCTTTGGTGGGGGCAAAAGCTTTGGCCAAAGTCGATCATTCTCAAATAACAATGCCTATAATGCTTCGCATATGCCGCCAGCAGCAAAACCTGCAAGTGGCGCTAGTAAATGGCTAGGACCTTTGGCTGGACTTGCAGCGGGTGGATTATTAGCTTCTTTATTTATGGGACATGGACTTGGCTCAGGTATTTTATCTTGGATCTTAATCGCCGCAGGCCTGTTCATTGGCTGGCGTCTACTTAGTCGTTTTCTGTCATCTAATCGCACAACAAATCAAAATAATGCGGCATTCCAAACAGATCATGGACGTGTCGTTTCAGAGGTGCCATTTAATAAGTCCAATCTTTATGATACTTCCTCATCTCACGCGCCATCCTCTGGTTTTGATGAGGCTGCTTTTTTACGCCAAGCAAAAACGGTTTTTATTCGTCTACAAACCGCATACGATAATAAAAATTTGACTGATATACGTGAATTTGCTGCACCTCAAATTTTTGCTGAAATACAAATGCAATTACAAGAACGTGGTGATCAACCTAACCAAACGGATGTTATTACCATTGACGCTAGCTTGATAAACCTTGATCTTCAATCAAACCATATGACTGCTAGCGTGCGTTTTACTGGATTGATTCGTGAAGAAGTAGGTATGGCCCCCGTAAATATTAATGAAATATGGCATTTTACTAAAGATACCTTTAGTCAGAATTGGTTAGTTGCTGGAATTCAACAGGATGCTAGCACCTAGGGCAAGTGAAATACATTTTCCATCAATAGATTCCCGCCGGAGCCTGCCTTCGAGTGCTTTTATCGGGGGCGGGAATGACAAAAAGGAAAGCCCATGCCACGCTCAAATTTTTTCTCTTATCCTATAAGTGATATTAAATACGATTTCATGGCAAGTATTGTCGTATTTCTTGTTGCCATACCCTTATGCCTTGGGATTGCACTTGCATCGGGTGCTCCCTTATATTCTGGTTTGATCGCAGGCATCATAGGTGGAATAGTGGTTGGCATCATCAGTCAATCGTCTATCAGTGTAAGCGGTCCAGCTGCAGGCATGGCTGCTGTTGTACTCACAAGCATTAGCCAATTAGGAAGTTTTAATGCTTTTCTACTAGCACTTTTTTTTGCCGGCATTATACAAATTATCATTGGGACTATACGCGCAGGTTTTGTAGCAGATTATATTCCTTCTAATGTCATCCAAGGTTTATTATGCGCTATTGGTATCTTAATTATTATTAAACAATTACCTTTTGCCTTTACTTATACTTCAGAAAATAATTTGCTACTCGATGAATTCAAAGATGCTTCACAAATTTTAAACCTTCAACCTTTATCAAATATTACTGACCATATCAATATTGGCGCTGTATTTATAACAGCTATCTCTTTTGCATTATTGATTTTCTTTGACAACACTAAAAATGCTACACTCAAAGCCATCCCGGGACCCATCATTGTTGTTATCCTGGGCGCTCTTATCAATGAATTTTATGCTTATTTTTTCCCTTTAATTGCACAATATAGTCATGAACTCGTTAATATACCCATCAATAAAGATATAAATTCCTTTATTAACCAGCTTCAACTTCCCTCTTGGGAACGGTGGACTGACATAAATATTTATGTCTATGCCTTTATACTTGCGGCAGTTGCATCACTTGAAGCTTTGCTTAATTTAGAAGCTGTAGAAAAACTTGATCAAAACCGTAAATACTGTTCCAGAAATCGGGAGCTCATTGCACAAGGGGTAGGAAACATAGCCTCTGGTATTGTAGGAGGCTTGCCTATCACTTCTGTTGTAGTGAGAAGTTCCGTGAATATACAAGCGGGTTCTAAATCAAAAATATCCGCCATTTTTCACGGCATCTGGATTTTACTAGTCGTCTGTTTTATCCCGCACTGGATTAATCTCATTCCCCTTGCATCACTTGCCACCATACTTATTTATGTAGGGTTTAAACTGACAAAGCCTGCCATATATAAAGAAATGTACGCACAAGGATTTGCACAATTTTTCCCTTTTTTAGTCACTATTATTGCTATTATTTTTACCAATCTTCTCACAGGCATTTTAATAGGCTTATTTATAAGCTTTTTCTTTATTTTAAAAAATAATAGCCAAATTCATTTAGACATACTTAATGAAAAACATCCTCGAGGAGAGATTAAACACATTGTTCTACCTCAGCATTTGTCATTTTTATCTAAAGCTTCTTTAGTCAATGAACTCGAAAGCATTCCATCGGGAACACAGTTAATTGTTGATGCCCGTTATACAAAATATATAGATAAAGACATACAAGAAGTACTGAATGTTTTTATGCACAACCAGGCACCTAGCAAAAATATTGCACTTAATATGTTGGGATTCAAAGATCATTACCAAATTAAACATAGACGTGATTTTATTAATGTGACCACCTATGACACACAGCTCGCATTAAAACCTGCCGATGTGTTAGAAATTCTGAAAGAAGGCAATAAACGATTTTCTAATGATCAACGCATTAATCGCAGTCTCCTTGATGAAATCAAAGCCACATCAGGGACTCAACATCCTTTAGCCATTGTGATCGGTTGTATTGATTCTAGAGTGCCCATTGAAACCATTTTCGACATGGGCGTGGGAGATATATTTGTCGCACGCATTGCAGGTAATGTCATTGATGATGACATACTTGCAAGTATCGAATTTGCATGCCATGTTTCAGGTGCAAAATTAATTGTGGTACTTGGACATACCATGTGTGGCGCTATTAGAGCCGCTTGCAAAAGTGATGGTGGTGGTGGTCATCTTGGCGCACTGTTAAATAAAATTAAACATGCTGTGACTCTTGCAAAACAAGTTACTAAAGATACTGACATGGAAAGCAAAGCCTTTCTTAAAAAAGTGACTCACTTAAATATTCAACACTCTATGAGCTCCATACACAAGCGAAGTGTTATACTCAATAAACTTGCTGAAGAAAAACAAATTGAATTAATAGGTGCACTTTACGATGTAAGTAGTGGAATGGTGGATTTTGATGAGAAATTTTTTACTGAATAACACGAACTCCGGATAAGGAAGCTGGCATGAAAGCTTCTTTATCCGGAGTTCGCGTTATTCATGGAGGTCAACATACACAATATCCAACTCTCTTGCAGCTTTCACTTCATCTAAACGCCTAACAGGTAATGTATGAGGAGCATGTTGCAATAAAGTGGCATCTTTTTTAGCTTCTTCGATAATTTTAATCATCGCATCAACAAATGCATCTAACACTTCTTTGGCTTCCGTTTCTGTTGGTTCTATGAGCAAACATTCAGGCACTAATAAAGGAAAATACATCGTAGGAGCATGAAAGCCATAATCTAACAAACGTTTCGCCACATCTAAAGCGGTGATGTGCAACTCTTTAGCTTCGGTTTTCAAGGTAATAATAAATTCATGACTTGCACGACGTTTAGTATAGGCTGGTGTAAACCCTGCTGACGTTAATCTTGCTAATAAATAATTAGCATTTAAGGTCGCAAATTCAGCCACTCGCACCATACCTTCTTGCCCTAATAATCTTGCATACATATAAGCACGCAAAATAATACCTGCATTACCCATAAAAGCTGATAACCGTCCTATAGTTTGCGGACATTCTTTTTCTGTTAACCATTGATAGCTATCGTTGACTTTTGCAACCATAGGTGTTGGTAAAAAGGGCACAAGACGTTCGCTCACGGCAACTGGACCGCCACCGGGACCACCGCCACCATGAGGAGTCGCAAACGTTTTATGTAAATTAATATGCATCACATCAAAACCCATATCGCCGGGCCTGACTTTACCTAAAATAGCATTCAAATTTGCACCATCATAATAAAGCAAACCACCTGCTTTATGCATAATTGCAGCAATTTCTTCGATTTTTTGTTCAAAAACACCCAAAGTCGATGGATTTGTCAGCATAATTCCTGCAGTTTGTGGGCCTATCGCTGCACGCAAACTTTCTATATTCACATTGCCATCAGCATCCGTTGGAATTTCACGTACTGTATATCCGCATTGTGCAGCAGTCGCAGGATTGGTTCCATGCGCTGCATCTGGTACCAACATTTCAGTTCTGGCAACGTCCTTTCTGGATTGATGATAGGCACGTATCATTGCAACACCCGCAAATTCACCCTGCGCACCCGCCATAGGTGTAAGTGACGCACCTCGCATACCCGTCATAATTTTTAAAATTTCTTGCAATTCATAAGCACATGCCATATATCCCTGACTATTGACATCTAAACTCAAAGGATGACGATGTAAAAAACCATCCAACATGGCTAAACGATGCACGCCACGTGGATTATATTTCATGGTGCATGAACCCAAGGGATAGAACTGCGTGTCTATAGAAAAATTTTTTCGTGAAAGCCTAGTGTAATGTCGCACGACTTGTAATTCAGAAACTTCGGGTAAAAAAGGTTTATCTTGTCGCAACAAGGCAACAGGAATATCCATTTTTGTTGCATTTTTTTTAGGGGCTTGTGCTTTCGCATAACGGCCTGGTCTTGATTGATCAAAGATTAATTCTGACATGATAAATAATTCTCCGTTATTTCGCACACTCAATATTTTTCATGGTTGATGTATTTATTGCTAACACTTGAGCTAAACACTTAACAAACCCATCGATATCGGCCTCTGTTTTAGTTTCTGTGACGCAAATGAGCAAACATTCACCCAACTCAGGATACACTGAAGTAAGATTAAAACCGGCTTGTATCTTATCATTTGCCAAAAGTCTTAATATCTTATCCACTGGCTTAGTTAAGCGTACAACGACTTCATGAAAATGAGGACTATGAAATACCACTTCAACGCCAGACAAGGTTTGCAATTTTTTCTTTAAATGTTGCGCATTGAAGTAACAAGCTTCTGCCACTTGACGCAAGCCTTCGGGTCCCAACAAACTCATGTAAATCGTACTTGCAGTGACGAGCAAACCTTGATTTGTGCAAATATTAGAAGTAGCCTTGGCTCGACGTATATGTTGTTCGCGTGCCTGTAACGTCAAGACAAAACCTTGTTTACCTTCTTTGTCCACCGTCCTACCTACAATTCGACCTGGTAACTGTCGTACAAAATCTTTTTTACAACATAAAAATCCATAATAAGGTCCACCAGATGCAAGCGGGACGCCTAAAGGCTGTCCTTCACCACATGCAATATCAACCCCTTTTTTTCCCCACTGCCCTGGAGGTTTTAGTAATGACATTGCCAAAGGATTCACCACAGCAATAGCTATCGCTCCATGTGCATGCGCCCAATCTGTCATGGCATCCACATCTTCTAGCACACCAAAAAAATTCGGTTGTGGAATAACAACAGCGGTAACTTCACCTTGTAAATCTTTTTCCAGAACATTAAGCTGGGTAAGACCAGTCACCGGATCAAACGGCACTTCAATCCATTGAATAATATCTTGCTGACCCACAATCGTTTTAATGACATCTCTATAATAGGGATGCAAAGCACGGGGAACAAGCACACGATAGGTTTTATGTTTACGATGTGATCGGGAAGCCATTAATATCGCTTCAGCTACTGCAGAAGCTCCTTCATAAAGCGATGCATTCGATACATCTAAATCCATCAAACTTGCCATCATGGTTTGATATTCATAAAGCAATTGTAAAGTACCTTGGCTTGCTTCAGCTTGATAAGGAGTATAGGCCGTTAAGAATTCTCCGCGACTTGCAACATCCCACACTGCTGCAGGAATATGATGCTCATAAGCCCCTGCGCCCATAAAACATACCATACCGCCATCTAAAGCGGCGCGTTGTCGCATTAAACGCGCGAGCTCCATTTCGGATAAACAAGCGGGAATAGCGGGAAGATTTTTGACTCGCAAACTATCTGGAATTTCATCAAATAAATCTTCTAATTTAGCAACCTCTATCGTTGCTAGCATTTCTTTGATGTCTTGCTTGGTATGGGGAATGAATGGCATAGAATTCCTTCTTAATGAGCTTCAGATGCGACTTGTTTAATATATTGATCCGCCGTCAATAGCTTTTCAACATCTCCTGCAACATCACTTTCAAAAGGCTTCACTCGAAATAACCAACCTTTGCCGTAAGGATCTTCATTAATGAGCTGTGGATTCTCTAAAAGTGCTTCATTAATTTCTATGACTTCACCTGAAACAGGAGAATAGACATCAGCTGCTGCTTTTACGGATTCAACGACTGCACATTCATGACCTGTTTCAACATTGGATTCAATTTCAGGTAATTCCACATAAACCAAATCACCTAACATGGTTTGCGCATGATCTGTAATACCTACCGTCAATATATCATCATCTTGTCTTAGCCATTCATGCGTTCTTGAATATTTCAACTTTTTTGGGATACTGTTTTTCATTTTTAAAACTCCTAAGCTGTAACAATACTATTTTTTTTACCGGACAGCACAAAAGGTGGTTTAATCACTTCCGCTTCGACTTCTTTACCTCGAATTTCGACTCTACATTGCTGACCAATTCCCACTGGAACTCGCGCAAGGGCGATACCTTTATTCAACGTAGGTGAAAAACTACCGCTGGTAATTTCACCCGAACCCAATCCATCAACAATGACTTTTTGATGATTGCGTAATACTCCCGGCCCCATCAACACAAGACCCACTAAGCACTTAGTAACACCTGCTTGCTTTTGTGCTAAAAGTGCTGATTTTCCTATAAAATCACGTTCGTTTGGCTGAAAAGCTACAGTCCATGTTAAATTTGACTCTAAAGGAGTGACAGACTCATCCATATCTGCGCCATAAAGATTAAGTCCTGCCTCTAATCGCAACGTATCACGCGCACCTAATCCACAAGGATGCATGCCTGCTTTTAACAACGTTTGCCAAAATAAGGCTGCATCTTTTGCAGGTAATATTACTTCAAAACCGTCTTCGCCCGTGTAACCCGTACGAGCAACAAATAAATGATTTAACTGAACGGCATGAAAAACTTTCAAAGCAAGTACGGCTTGCAAATCTTCCGCATGCAATACATCTACTAACTTATCTCTTACGCGCGGCCCTTGAATAGCTAACATCGCCAAATCGGTACGTTCTGTCATATCTACCGTAAAACCGCTGACTTGTTTTTGCATCCAACTTAAATCTTTTTCACGGGTCGCAGAATTAACAATTAAACGATAAAAATCATCTGATATTTTATAAACAATCAAATCATCTATCACGCCACCTTGCTCATTTAGCATGCAAGTGTATAGTGCTTTGCCGAATGCTAAACGATCAATATCGTTAGCAAGCAATTTACGCAATAACGGAGCAACACCTTTTCCATGAAAATCCACTATGGTCATATGCGATACATCAAACACGCCCGCGTCTTGACGGACTTTATGATGTTCTTCGACTTGAGAACCATAATGTAATGGCATATCCCAACCCGCAAAATCGACCATCTTCGCTTTAGCGATGAGATGACAATCGTATAATGGCGTTTTCTTTCCCATATTTTTTACCATGTCCTTTAAGATAATCTGAACTTAGGGAAGGAGTATACCGTTTTAGACATAAAAACTGAAGTACGATCATATGATTAGGGTCTGTTGACAATTGGTTAATAGTGTTTAAAAAGTGGGGAATCGAGATAAAATAGACGAATATTCGAGGCGAATAGCGAGCTATTTAACGAGAATATTCGTTTATTTTAGCCGATTCTACCGCTTTTTAAACACTATTAACCAATTGTCAACAGACCCTAGACCTTAGCAAATGGCATGAATTAGCTTTTCAATTTTTTGCTACCTTCGCATGCTCTGTTTCGCACAGCATCAAATTGTGATAACATTTGTTTTTCTGGTTCAGAAACTAAATCAAAAATGAAATTTTTACCTATCGTTTTGAATGTTTGTAAATAAGCGATGTAATCCTTGCACTGCTTTTCGGCCTGACTTCCGCTTAGATAATTTAAAAAGTCTTGATTCTCCATCGCAGCATCACGCATTTGATTTCTCTTATCAATAAAATCATCATAAATAACTTTTGCGCCATTGGAATGTATGACATAGAACGATATAAATTTTTTGATTAAATCATCGGGTAGAAGCATGATTTTTAATAATGCATGATTGATTTCTGCACGTATGCGTGGATGACTGGAAAGATCCGCATCTAATAGAGGATGTGTTAACTGAACACCTTTACCCACACAACCTAACCAATTGTAAGGAGTATCATTTCCAGAAAACGGTAGCTGTGCGATAGTTGCCGGTGTGATAGGTGTGAATGGCTTTGTTTTGTCTTGTATATGCGCAAGACATTGATCTCCATCAAATTTGATGACCCTCCTCAGAAAATCAATTTTTTGATTTCCATTTTTAACATCGATGTCATGTATGAGACGAGCAAAAGTTGCCATTTCTCCTAAACCCGTAATGACTCCATTTCTCAATGCATTATTCCAGTCAATTTTTTCTTGAGCAGTATAAGTCATATCATCAGGCAAATTCATGGCTCCTTCTATTTCTTTGGAAGCAACAAAATATGTGCCATCTTGAGCCATGACCAAACGAGTTTTAGGATGTCCGGGTATGAGTAAACGAAAAAGCTCTTGAGCAACTACTTCTATTTGAGCAATCTCAGCTTGTTTTGCCTTTTTCAGGTACCAATTATTTTTATATTTTTGTGGAAGATCCGCTAAAGAAACGGCGCCAAGGGATGCAGGAATAGTTTTTTTTGTCTTACTTGTTTCATGTGAAAACATCCCTTTCGATTCTTTTTTTTCTAGCTTTCTTCCACTATTAAAATGAGATTTTGTTTTATAGTTGACAATCCTTTGTTGCAAGTTGTTTTGCAACAAATGAATAACTGTTTCACTGCTTTTTGCTGTTTTTGCTTTTGCTATTGCTTCAAGTAAACAAAGCTTAGGTATATCTTTCACTTCATTAATGATAGCTTGTACTATAGGTAAACTACCTGATATAGCTGCTATATCTAAAATATTATTTCCTTTTTCATCGACAAAGCTGATGATATTAGGGATAGCTTTTATATATCCTCGAATGGTTTCTAAATCATCTTTATTTTTACCATATGCAGCTTCTAAATTGATAGAAATAGGACCTCGTAAAAAATCAGCTATATCTCCGTGTTTTTGTTGTGTTGCAACATCTACTGCAGTATGTTGCTCATTATTTTTAAGAACCAAATCTGCCCCATTATTGACTAACAATCTAGCGATGGTAACATTTCCTTTGTTAGCGGCCCAATGTAGCGCTGTATCACCAAATTGATTTTTTGCATTTATATTGATATGCGAAGCAAGCAATATTTCTACAATTTTTTCATGACCATACTGAGCTGCTAAGATCAATGCATTATTTCCATGTGCATCAATAAGATTCACAGCATCAGGATAATCTGTGAGATAACGTTCAATTTCTTTTAAATTGCCAGATTTTACTGCCTCTATCAAAAACTTAGTCTGCAAAAAACAGACAATTTTTTCATTATTCTTTGTTGTTTTTGCTTTTTTTATTGCCTCATAAATGCAAGCCGTAGGCACATTCTTCACTTCCTTAATGATAGCTTGCACTATAAAAAAATTACCTGACATCGCTACTATATCTAAAATAGTATTTTCTTTTTCATCCGTAACATGCAGTATGTCAGGGTTAGTTTTTATATAGTATGGGATGTTTTGTAAATCCTCTTTATTTTTACCATATGCAGCTTTTAACACAATAGAATGTCGTAAAAAATTAGCCATATCTTCATGTTCTTCTTGTGTTGCAACATCTACTGCAGTATGTTGCTCATTATTTTTAAGAACCAAATCT
>CAZHMQ010000006.1:0-42519 GCA_964533645.1 uncultured Coxiellaceae bacterium | reverse complement strand
CGATTTTTCCGGCATGATTCATGTGTGTCAACATATCGCTGAAAGCTTTAGGATTGCCAGACATTTCAAGTCCTACATCAAATCCCTCACGCATGCCTAATGCATGCATAGCATCATTCAGACTTGTTTTTTGTATATTTAAAGCAAGAGTGGCACCCATTTTTTTGGCCAGTGCTAGCCTATATTCATTCACATCGGTAATGACTATGTGTCTTGCGCCTGCATGTTTTGCAACAGCAACAGCCATGATGCCAACAGGACCTGCGCCTGTAATTAATACATCTTCACCGACGAGATCAAACGAAAGTGCGGTATGTGTTGCATTACCAAAAGGATCTAAAATAGATGCAATCGAATCATTAACGTTGTTTGGAATGGGGTAAGCGTTTACAGCGGGTATGGTAATATATTCCGCAAAGCATCCTGTACGAGTGACACCTACGCTATCATTTTTTCTGCAAACATGACGTCTGCCAGCACGACAGTTTCGGCAAAAACCGCAAGCAATATGCCCTTCACCTGATACGCGGTCTCCTATTTTAAATCCTTCTACATGTTCTCCCATGGCTACGATTTCGCCTACGAATTCATGTCCTGTCACAAGAGGTAGAGGTATGGTTTGTTGGGCCCAGGCATCCCAGTTATAAATATGAATATCGGTACCGCAAATGGCGGTTTTTTTAACTTTGATTAACACATCATTATGTCCCATGTTTGGCTCTGGAACGTCGGTTAACCATATGCCTTTTTCAGGTTTTGATTTGACTAATGCTTTCATGATGCGATTACTCCAAGTTTTTTACCAATTTTAGCAAAAGCTTCAATAGCTTGATCTAAATGTTGTGTTTCATGTGCAGCCGACATTTGTGTGCGAATACGTGCCTGACCGTGAGGGACGACAGGATATGAAAATCCTATCACATAGACACCTTCTTTTAAGAGTTCATCCGCCATGGTTTTTGCAAGTTTTGCATCACCCAGCATGACAGGAATAATCGGATGTTCACCGGGTATCATACTAAAACCTAATGCTTGCATATGCTTTCGAAAATACAAGCTGTTATCGTGGACTTTTTTGATTAAGGCATGACTTGATTCGAGTAAATCTAATATTTTAATAGATGTAGCTGTAATGACGGGTGCTAAACTATTTGAAAATAAATAAGGGCGTGATCGTTCACGTAACCATTCAATCACTTCACGTTTACCACTTGTATAACCGCCTGAAGCACCACCTAATGCTTTGCCTAGCGTTCCTGTGATGATATCGACTCTACCCATGACTTGACAATACTCATGAGTCCCGCGACCATTTTCACCCATGAATCCCACAGCATGTGAATCATCCACCATGATTAGAGCATCATAACGTTCAGCAAGGTCGCAAATAGCAGAAAGATTTGCAATAATCCCATCCATAGAAAATACACCATCAGTTGCGATGAGGCGAAAACGACAATCTTTAGTTTCTTTTAATTTTTCCTCCAGGTCATGCATATCATTATTGTTGTAACGAAAGCGTTTTGCTTTGCAAAGCCGTATTCCGTCAATAATGCTCGCATGATTGAGTGCATCGCTGATGATGGCATCTTCTGGGCCTAGTAAAGTTTCAAATAATCCACCATTTGCGTCAAAACAAGAAGAATAAAGAATGGTGTCTTCCATGCCTAAAAAGTCACTTAAACGTTGTTCTAATTCTTTATGGTCATTCTGCGTTCCACAGATAAATCGCACTGAGGACATGCCATAACCATAACGGTCAATGGCATCTTTAGCCGCAGACATGATGTCTGGGTGGTTCGATAAACCTAAATAATTGTTTGCGCATAAGTTGATGACGCTTGATGCTTTGTTTACCGTAATGACAGCTTGTTGCTGTGATGTAATGATGCGCTCACCTTTATAGAGACCTGTTTGTTTTAATTGGTCTATTTCTTTGGACAGATGATCATAATAATCTTTTTTCATTAAAATTCCTGTAGCTGCGATGTTTATGATAAGACTAGGGAACAATATTGACGTGAATTATCTCATTAGGATGAATACTAATCAAATAATGGTTTAACGTTTGGATTGTTTTTTTAAGATAGCTCTTTTAATTTCGCTATTGTATGCATCTTCTATTGCTTTAGCTATAGTTTCTTTACGATCATCGAGTACTTTAACATTATTAAGTAATTGTATAATAAGATTTTTCAAGGGGTGTGTCTTCATATTATCTTCAGTAAATAAGGCTGGATTTTCAAGTATTAACTCATACACAATTTTGCGCGCAAGGCCTGATATTTCAAAGTCACTTTCGATAAGAGGGGCAATTTTAATAATAGTAATTAAATCATTTATCCATATAAAATCACCGCACAGAGGTTTTAATGCTTCGATCAAGCAATCTTTATTATTGCTTGACGGAGGCTCGTGACTTGTTTTAGGCTCTTTCTTGTTCTCCATATTTTTATGCCCACCTATGGTTTGTTATATTTTTATGTCCTTAAGGGCTATTGACAATTCGCTTGGTTGAGACAGAAATTGTTGATTTTTGAGAATCGCAGCGCAGCATACGTTGTTAGTATGTGAGCAGCGAATCGCAAAAAATCAACGATTCATGGCCAACCAAGTAGAATTGTCAACAGCCCGTAGTTTGGAGACCTTCTTATTTTAGCTTATCATCTTATTCGGCATTCGCAATTAAAATTTATGTGCTTGGAGTGATTTATGAAAGAAATCATGGTGCCTTCTCGGTTACGTTGGGCTTGTAGAAGAGGCATGTTAGAACTTGATGTTTTATTAGGAAATTTCTTGGAAGAAGCTTTTACGAATCTCACAGAAGAAGAGCAGCTCATATTTGTACAATTATTAGCCGAAAATGACCAGGATTTATTCATGTGGTTAACCGGAAAAGAATTTCCTACAAGTCCAGAATTTATGACAATGGTTGAAATGATTCGTTATCATGCAAAACATAGACATTCGGCCTAAACCTTCCAAAACAGCTATTTTGTTAAGTCTAATGCTTTGGCTCAGCAGTACCATGGCTGTGATTAGCTTGCATATAACGAGTTGGGTAGTGATATTATTAGTTATTGCTCTATTTATATACAGTTCAAAGATATTTTTTAGGCATGGTTTGTTAATAGGTCCTAAAGCGCTTAGAGGTCTTAGGCATATTTCTGGCAAGCATTGGCAAGTTTTGATGAATCAAGGCGAATTTATGGCTATTTTAACGGGTGATAGCACAGTCACCTTGAGGTTTTGTGTTCTGCGGTTTCAAATACCGGGTCAAAAATTCAAGTATTCTTGCCTCATATTTAAGGATTCGTTTGAATTTGACACGTATCGCCGCTTACTGTTACGATTGCGTTGCTTCAAGTCCTTGTAGTTTTTAAGTGGTAACCCACTGAAAAATACGCTACTATTCACCGCTTTATCGGTATGACACCAACTATGCAACATATAAGAAATTTTTCAATTATTGCTCATATAGACCATGGTAAGTCGACTTTAGCAGATCGTTTAATTCAGATTTGTGGTGGCTTATCTGATCGTGAAATGGAAGAACAAGTGCTGGATTCTATGGATCTGGAACGTGAACGCGGTATCACTATTAAAGCACATAGCGTCACTCTTAATTATAAATCGCGCAGTGGAGAATCATACCAGCTCAATTTCATCGATACCCCTGGGCATGTTGATTTTTCTTATGAAGTCTCGCGTTCTCTTGCGGCATGTGAAGGTGCATTATTAGTCGTTGATGCAGGTCAAGGTGTCGAAGCGCAGACCTTAGCAGTTTGCTATACAGCTATTGAGCAAGGTTTAGAAGTCGTGCCGGTGTTGAATAAAATTGATCTTCCGCAAGCCGATCCTGAACGTGTGATCAATGAAATTGAAGAAATTATTGGTTTAGAAGCCCAAAATGCCCTACGAGTGAGCGCTAAAACTGGCATAGGGATTGAAGATTTACTTGAAAAAATCATTACTGATATACCAGCGCCAGAAGGTGATGTGGATGCACCTCTGCAAGCCTTGATTATTGATTCTTGGTTTGATAGTTATTTAGGTGTCGTCTCTTTAGTGAGAGTTAAAAATGGCACCTTAAAAGTTGGCGAAAAAATGCAAGTGATGTCGACCGGACGTAGTCATGAAGTTGCAGGCATAGGTATTTTTACGCCTAAGCGTGTATCAACCGGTGTATTGAAAGCGGGTGAAGTCGGTTATGTGGTGGCTGGCATTAAAGATATCAACGGTGCTCCAGTAGGTGATACCTTAACTCATACCCACAAAAGTGCAAGTGAACCTCTGCCAGGTTTTAAAAAAGTAAAACCTCAGGTTTATGCAGGATTATTTACCATTAGTTCTGATGATTTCCCAGCATTTAGAGAAGCTCTCGCCAAACTTTGTTTAAACGATGCAGCCTTATTTTATGAACCCGAATCATCCGAAGCGCTAGGTTTTGGATTTCGTTGCGGATTTCTTGGTCTTTTGCATATGGAAATTGTGCAAGAGAGACTCGAGCGTGAATATAATTTAGATTTAATTACTACAGCACCCACGGTAGTATATGAGATTATCACCACAAAAGGTGAAACCTTATATGTCGATAATCCTTCTAAATTACCAGTCACTCATGTGATAGAAGAATTACGTGAACCTATTGCTAAAGTGAATATTCTCGTCCCACAACAGTATTTAGGGAATGTCATGACGCTGTGTAACGAAAGACGTGGAATACAAAAAAATATGCAATACTTGGGTACCCAAGTCTCTCTGAACTATGAAATTCCCATGAATGAAGTGGTTCTCGACTTTTTTGACCGATTAAAATCAGTAAGTCGTGGTTATGCTTCCTTAGATTATAGCTTTTCCTATTTTCAAACGGCAGATTTAGTCAAACTTGATCTATTAATTAATGGTGATAAGGTAGATGCACTGGCATTTATTGTGCATAGAGATCAATCACAGTATAAGGGTAGACAGTTAGTTGAAAAAATGCGTGAACTTATTCCAAGACAGATGTTTGATGTGGCTATTCAAGCGGCTATTGGCGGTCAAATTATAGCTAGATCAACGGTGAAAGCATTGCGTAAAAACGTTATTGCAAAATGTTATGGCGGTGATATTACCCGTAAACGTAAGTTGCTAGAAAAGCAAAAAGAGGGTAAAAAACGTATGAAGCAAGTAGGAAATGTAGAAATACCACAAGAAGCGTTTTTGGCTATCTTGAAGGTGGATAAGTAACGTGAATTCTTAGATGAGCACGCTTTTTGTGCTTATCTTAGAAGATCGTTATCCCGGAAAACGCTTTTTGTTTGTCCGGGATCATTAAGGAGTTATTTGGAGTGAACATACATGAACTTTGATTTCGAATTGATATTATTTTACGCGGTTGTCATTAGCGGTGTGATAGCGCTTTATGATCAATTGTTTTTAATGAAAAAACGTAAGCAGGCTTATGCCAAAGCAACTAAAGGTTTACCTAATCCACCGGAATTAAAGTTACCCGTGTTGATTGATTATGCAAGATCCTTTTTTCCTGTTTTATTATTAGTGTTTTTATTAAGGTCTTTTTTATATGAACCTTTTCGTATTCCAACAGGTTCACTGGAACCCACTTTAGCGGTAGGCGATTTTATTTTAGTAAATAAATTTCATTATGGTGTTCGTTTACCTATTACACATACTGTAATTTATCCGAATAAAAAACCTACGCGTGGCGATATTGTCGTATTTCGTTGGCCACCTAATCCATCCATTAATTTTATTAAGCGAGTCATTGGCGTCCCGGGAGACAAAATTAGTTATATCGATAAAACATTATATGTGAATGGTCAAAAAATAAATCAGAGCGATATAGGAATAACGAATAATAGAGATGAAGAAGGCCGTCTTTGGGAAGTTAAAGAAAAAATGGAAGATTTTTTTGGCGTAAAACACGCTATTTATATCAATGAAGCAAGATATGGCGAAGATTTTAAAGATGTTGTTGTGCCAGAAAATATGTACTTTATGATGGGTGATAATCGGGATAGCAGTGCGGATAGTCGGTTCTGGGGGTTTGTCCCTTATGAAAATATTATCGGCCAAGCTAATTATGTGTGGATGAGTTGGGATTCATTTGATCATAAAATACGTTGGAGTCGACTAGGAAAAGCAGTGAATTAATATGAGTGAAGAACTGTGTCGAAAATTAGGTTATCATTTTACTAATCTAAAAATACTCAAGACTGCTCTGACGCATTGCAGTAGTGATGATAATAATAATGAACGTTTGGAATTTTTGGGTGATTCTATCGTAAATTTCATTGTGGCGGAAATGCTTTATCAACAATTTCCTTATGCGCATGAAGGAGATTTGAGTCGATGGCGTGCAACGCTTATTAATCGTGATGCTTTAGGTAATTTGGCGAGAGAGTTCCAGTTGGGTCGCTATTTATTTTTAGGTCCTGGTGAATTAAAAAGTGGCGGTAGTCAACGATTGTCAATTTTGTCTTGTGCGATGGAGGCAGTGATAGGCGCTATTTATTTGGATGGTGGTTTTGCAATAGCTCGCGAATGTGTGTTACGTTGGTATGCTACGTTGCTGCAATCATTATCTTTTTCGACCAACCATAAAGATCCAAAAACGAAATTACAAGAATATTTACAAAGTTTACATTTGTCTTTACCCACATATTCCGTGGAATCCGTGGAAGGCGAATCGCATCAACAGACTTTTGTGGTAAGTTGTTGTGTGGAAGGGGTATCGCAAAAAGCTTTAGGTAAAGGCACAAGTCGTAGACGAGCAGAACAAGAAGCTGCTGAATTTATGTTAGGAATGGTAAAAAATGAATTTAAATAGTCAATGTGGTTATGTGGCAATTGTCGGTCGACCGAACGTAGGTAAATCAACCTTATTAAATGCTTTGATTGGAAAAAAAATTAGTATTACCTCACCGAAGCCTCAAACCACACGCAACCAGATCCTCGGTATTAAGACTATAGGTTCTGCGCAAGCCATTTTTATTGATACGCCCGGTTTACATAAAGCTGAACGTCGTGCGATGAATCGATACATGAATAAATTGGCAAGCTCAGTCATTGTGGATGCAGATGTAGTGCTTTTCATGGTAGAGGCACTTCGATTTAACGATGATGATGACATGATTTTGCAAAAGTTAAATGAAACCAAAGCGCCAGTCATCTTGGTCATTAATAAAGTTGACAAAATTAAAGATAAAAGTCAGTTACTTCCTTTTATGAATGCATTAAAAGAGAAATATCCATTTAAAGATATTGTTCCAATGTCCGCGAAAAAAATGGATAACGTCGTTTCGCTTGAAGCAACGATTATGAAGCTTCTCCCGGAAAATCCGCATTTTTATCCGGATGAGCAACTGACGGATAAAAATGAAAAATTTCAAGTGGGTGAGTTGATACGTGAAAAACTCATTCAAGCCACTGAAGAAGAATTGCCGTATAGCACGACAGTTGTGGTTGATTCTTTTGAAGATGAAGAAAAGATTGTTAAAATTAATGCTGTTATTTGGGTCGAACGCGAGGGTCAAAAGCCTATTGTGATTGGTAAAGATGGCGAAATGTTAAAAAAAATCGGGACGCTAGCACGTAAAGATATTGAAAAATTAGTAGGTAAAAAAGTTTTTTTACGTTTGTGGGTCAAAGTGAAAGACAATTGGACGGATGATGAGAGGGTGTTGCAGAATTTGGGGTATGAATAAATGTATGCGCCTCTCCCTACAACCAGCCTTTATCCTTCACCACCGCCCGTACCGCGAAACCAGTGTATTGCTAGATGTGTTTTCTGAAGAACATGGCAGAATATCTCTTGTTGCAAAAAGTGTGCGTACGCATCGCTCAAAATTAAAAGCTTTATTGCAACCCTTTGTTCCTCTGCTAATCTCATGGCAAGGAAAAAATGAATTAATGAATCTAGTATCCGTAGAGGCAAATGGTCCTCCTTTTCAATTGTGTGGTGATTGCTTATTAAGTGGTTTTTATGTGAATGAGTTGTTAGTGCGTGTATTGCAAAAACAAGATCCCCATCCGCGCTTATTTTCTCACTATGTATCAACGTTAAAAGCATTGACTGTGCTTCCTTTAAACCAAAGTATATTGCGTATTTTTGAAAAAAAGCTTTTAGAGGAAATAGGTTATGGCTTGCGTTGGTATGAAGATTTTTCTACAGAACAAGCATTAATGCCGGATAAATATTACGAATATTATCCTGGCGATGGATTTAAACTGACAGAACCCCAACAGATTGGAAGTTTTAAAGGCGAGAGTATATTAGCTTTTGCTCATGAATTATTAACGACTCATGAATATTTGCAGGATGCCAAACGATTGATGCGTATGGTGATATCGACATTGTTGGGACATTATCATTTACAGAGTAGAGAGTTATTTCAAAGATAATTCACTTAGAGCCTGTTCAAGATCTTTTTATGTGCTTTAAAAAGTGGGGAATCGAGATAAAATCTTCGTAAGTTTGAGGCGACTCGCGCTCAGTCTATAAAAGCCCCCGACCTTTCGCAGTCTCTAGCACACGCAACGGCGATAACTCAGGATGTTGCATGGCTTCCACAGGCAAATAAAATGTTTGCTCAAGCAAAAACTGACCTGATAAAGCAGCATGCGATACGTGATCGGTTTGCACTATCCATGTATTGCCTGGCGCAAACTCTATTTCACCTTGAACAGCGGTTTTTTGATAACGTATATCGGCTTTCATTTTATTGTGAATATTGAGCATAATATAATCATACTCGGTGCAGTAAGTTTTAGTAATACCTAATGCTTTTAGAATAGCCGAACGCCCAGGCCAAGGATTACCTACCTTGGGTAAAAATCGATTAACGACATGCTGAAAATCTTCCCCATATCGCCAAACCCGACCTTGTCCATGGGGATTGATATTCGTGAAAACACGTAAAATACGACGTCCTTGGTTGGGGCTTGATGGAAAAGCATCCACATGTAAACGGGTATCATCTTTACGATACGATTTTGGTATGCGCCCATGAATTTCTACTGGACGATAACTGGTACGGCCTATTTGCAAAGCCTTGCTATAACTTGGTAATACATAGCTAATCAATGCAAGCGCATGTTGAGCAAATCTTGCCATCATGCTTTTTATGATCATAGGATCATAATCGATAGGATTGACTCCCTGAAGTTGATCTAATTGACTATTAAAGCTAATATTTTTAGCTTTATGATTAGATATATTGGCTGATAGAGCAGGTAGTTCCTCATCACGCAGAGAAAAAGAGAGCTTTGGCATGTACAATATGTTGCCACTTTCCAGTTGTTTGATTGCTAACACTTGTGATGGAACTGAAACAGGACTTAACCAGTCTCGTATGTCTAATTCTGTTAAGATGGGCATAGGTTAGGTTTACTTCATGATTTATGGATTTTTGACTGATTTTGCATGACAATCGATCTAAGATAAAGTTTAATAATGCACAATCGAATAATCAAGAATTACTTTAAGGTTTATGAAATGAAACAGCAAGATAGCATTTTATTAGGCGTGAATATTGATCATGTGGCGACCCTACGCCAGGCACGTCATACTAGGTATCCTGATCCCATAGAAGCGGTTTATGCTGCAGAAAATGGCGGAGCAGATGGTATTACTGTACATTTGCGCGAAGATAGACGTCATATTCAAGAGCGTGATGTTGAAATGATACAGCAAGTCTTACTGACCCGTCTGAATCTAGAAATGGCGGTGACTGATGCTATGTTGGATTTTGCTGCAAAAATAAAGCCTGTGTATTGCTGCTTTGTCCCAGAAAAAAGACATGAATTAACCACAGAAGGTGGTTTAGACGTGATTGCTGAAGAATCTAAAATTCGAGAAGCTTGTGCTCGACTTGCTGATGCGGGAATAGAGGTTTCTTTATTTATTGATGCAGATCCAAAGCAAATTGAAGCTGCCATACGTTGTAAAGCGCCTATTATTGAAATTCATACAGGTTGTTATGCAGATGCCAAATCTCATCAAGAGCGTACCAAAGAGCTACAACGCATCATCAAAGCAACTAAAATAGCTAAAGACGCAGGACTTATTGTGAATGCTGGTCATGGCTTAAATTATCAAAATGTACAAGCTATTGCGCGTATTCTTGAAATAAATGAATTAAACATAGGGCATGGTATAGTGGCACGAGCTATTTTTATGGGGCTTGAAAATGCAGTTCGTGAAATGAAAAGATTAATGATGGAAGCAAGACAATGATTAGAACACGGTTTTCACCTAGTCCGACAGGTATGATTCATCTTGGTAATGTGCGTTCAGCATTATTTAGTGCTTTATATGCAAAACATATGCATGGAGTGTTTATACTAAGAATTGAAGATACGGATCAAAGTCGTTCAGAAGAAAAATTTACCGAAAGTATGTTGAGCGATTTAATGTGGCTAGGTATGCATTGGCAAGAAGGTCCCAATGTGGGCGGTCCTCATATGCCATATTTTCAATCGCAGCGTGGAGATATGTATTCACGTTATTATCAACAATTAGAAGACAGTGGTTTAGCATATCCTTGTTTTTGTTCCGATCAAGAATTGGCATTGCACCGTAAACTCCAATTATCGAGAGGGCACGCTCCTAGATATCCAGGCACATGTCGAAAACTAAGTAAAGAAATCGTAGCAGAACGTATTGCTGACGGAAAAAAACCTGCGTTGCGATTTTTAGTGCCTCAAAATAAAGACGTTGATTTTATCGATATTGTAAAAGGTCCACAACATTTTAATAGCGATGATATTGGTGATTTTATTATTCGAAGAGCTGATGGTAGTTCATCCTTTATGTTTTGTAATGCGATTGATGATTCAATCATGCAAGTGTCACATGTGCTTCGCGGTGAAGATCATTTATCCAACACGCCTCGTCAATTAATGATACTGCAAGCACTTGCTATGTCTTCACCCCAATATGGTCATTTATCATTAATCATGGGTGATGATGGTTCAAAACTTTCAAAGCGTCATGGAAGTTTTAGTTTGCATGATCTACGTGCGGAAGGTTATTTGCCTATTGCTGTCATGAATTATTTGGCGCGTTTAAGTCACGCGTATGAAGAGCAAAGATTACTAAGTTTTGAAGAATTAGCACAAGCTTTTAATCTAGAAAAAATCAGTCGAGCACCTGCGCGTTTTGATAAAAATCAATTGTTACATTGGCAAAAAGAAGCAGTATTAAAATTAGATTCCAATACAGCATGGGATTGGTTAGGTCAGTCTATTCAAGAAAAAATTCCTCCTGATAAGCGTGATGTGTTTATTGAAGTCATGAGAAAAAATATAGTATTACCACTCGAAGCTAATATATGGGCAGAAAGATTTTTTGAAAACAACCTTATCTTAAGCGATGAACAATTAGTTATTTTATCCGAAGCAGGAGATGTGTTTTTTGAAAAAGCCATCGATGCCGTGAGTAAACATGGTTTAGATTTAAAAACTGCGTTAGACGAATTAAAAAATACATTAGGGGTTTCAGGTAAGCGTTTATTTATGCCCGTTCGAATTGCATTAACCGGGGAAGATCATGGTCCTGAATTAATTCATATTGCAACACTTTTAGGTGCTTCAGGTATGTTGCAACGATTCCAATCGGCACAACATCAATTAAGGAAGTAATATGTTAAAAATCTATAACAGCATGACCCAACAAAAAGAAGTTTTTACTCCAATTCATCCAGGCAAAGTAAATATCTATGTTTGCGGTCCTACTGTTTATGATTTCGCACATGTAGGCAATGGTAGAACGTATGCAGCCTTTGATGTGGTTATTCGATATTTGCGTTGGCGTGGATATGATGTAACTTATGTGCGAAATATTACTGATATTGATGACAAAATCATTAATCGTGCAAATGAAAACAAAGAAGATTTTCAGGCCGTTGTTGAGCGCTACACCAATGCTATTCACGAGGATTTTGAAGCATTAGGTCTGTTGTCACCCAATCATGAACCACGCGCCACAGAATATGTATCGCATATTAACACCCTGATTGAAACGCTTATTAAAAATGGTCACGCCTATGTTGCGGATAATGGCGATGTCTATTACGATGTCAGAAAATTTAAAAATTATGGCGAGCTAGCCCATAGAGATATTGATAAGTTAGAAAGTGGTGCGCGTGTTGAAGTCAACGTAGTTAAGCGCGATCCGCTAGACTTTGTGTTATGGAAACTTGCAAAGCCCGGCGAGCCGCGTTGGTCTTCGTCTTGGGGCGAAGGTAGACCAGGATGGCATATTGAATGTTCTGCTATGTCTACTTGCCTATTAGGCGATCATTTTGATATTCATGGCGGTGGTAAGGACTTGATTTTTCCTCATCATGAAAATGAAATTGCTCAATCAGAAGCAGCTACATGCAAGAAATTTGTGAATATATGGATGCATTCTGGCTATTTGCAAATTGACAAAGAAAAAATGTCTAAATCTCTCGGTAATTTTTTCACGATACGCGATGTTTTAAAACAATATCCTGCGGAAGTGGTGCGTTATTTTATGATAGCTGGACATTATCGTAGTCCAGTTCAATATTCTGAAAATGCATTTGAATTGGCGCGTAGTGCGCTTTCACGTTTTTATAATGCACTTAAAAGATTACCTCAAGCAGATGCATTAACTGATACTATATATGAAAAACAATTTATTGAAGCTATGGATGATGATTTCAACACGCCTATTGCAATTTCGATTTTATTTGAGCTCTCGCATGAAATTCAACGTTTACGCGATAATAATCCCGTCTTGGCTGCGCAATATGCTGCATTATTAAAAAACTTGGGCGCTGTGTTAGGTATTTTAAAAGATGATCCAGAGCTTTTTTTGAAAGCAGGCACTGAACATTTGAATGTTGAGAAAATTGAAAGCTTAATTGCAGCACGTAATAAAGCAAGAACTGAAAAAAATTGGGTGGAAGCTGACCGTATTCGTGCTGAGCTTACTGCTATGTCAGTGGTGTTAGAAGATGCATCAGGCAACACCACATGGAAATATACTTCTCGTTAAGTGGCAAAGATTAAGTTAAAAAGGTCGCCTTCGGCGTGAAAATCTATGCCACGTGTGCTACAAATTGGCGTTAATCAAAATAACGCGATCTAATACGTTGTTTAGGATTTATTATTTGTTTTGTTATACCCTTTATCGTATTTTCAATCCCAATCATTTGTTTAGTAATATTATCATCATTTAAATCTAATTCGAATCTTTTAAACATTGTATAGATGTTATCTTTGGTTTCACCTTTAGACATGGTGTCATACATTTTTTTGATGGTCATAAGCGCATTGAAAACGCGACGACATTCATGGACATTATGTTTATCTTGGTTTGCCTCATCAATGATTTCTTTAATTGTTTTATTGGTAGGTTGCTTAGTGCGAACATAATGAGTGTAGCTAAAAAGATAATTGCCAACGGAATTTACCATAGGATAGCATGTTTGAACGGGTTGAGTTTCCCCATGTTTAAATATATAAATAATGAAAATTCTTTGACATTCATTAAGTTTTTCTAGAGTGAAATTTTCGACATGTTTGATGATTTCTTGACGTATGAAGAGATTATCTTGTAGGAGCTGTTTATCACTTTCTTCTTTAAATTTTGGATTTTCTTGATATTCATTATATAGTGTAAACATTCTATCAGTCCCTCCATGTCTTCGTTATAATCTTGATTATAATGTGATGAAGATTAAGGAAATCTTAAGTAAATCAAGATGATAGCGCTCTCGTTATAGATTGTTAATAAATTAACAATAATAGTCTGGTTTGTTTAAATATAAACTATATTTGGTTAAGTAGACTCACCGAGGTGACTCGGTGGTTCTACTTAACCGCGGATTCTTTATTAACAAGCGACCGCAAGACATACTGTAAAATTCCACCATGACGATAATATTCTGATTCATCTAATGTATCGATACGACATAATACTTTGACTTCAATATTGCTACCATCGTTACGATGTATCACGGCAGTTAAGGTAGATCGTGGTTTGATGTGATTTGAAAGACCTATTATATCAATCACTTCATCACCTGTAAGTTTAAGTGAATGACGAGTTTCACCATGCATGAATTCCAAAGGCAGTATTCCCATGCCAATTAAGTTTGACCTATGAATACGTTCAAAGCTTTCTGCGATGACAGCAGTTACACCTAATAGTTTAGGACCTTTAGCTGCCCAATCTCTTGATGAGCCTGTACCGTATTCTTTGCCAGCAATCACACACATGGGGATATGGTTTTCTTGATAACGCATAGCTGCATCATAAATGGATAATGTTTCGCCTGTTGGAATATATTTTGTAAAACCACCTTCTACGCCAGGAACCATTTCGTTTTTAATACGAATATTAGCGAATGTGCCACGCATCATGACTTCATGATTGCCGCGTCTTGCACCTAGTGAATTAAAATCTGCTGATTTAACGCCTTTGCTAAGTAAATATTTACCTGCAGGACTGTCTGCTTTGATAGAGCCTGCGGGTGAAATATGATCTGTGGTAATACTGTCGCCGAGTAATGCAAGAATGCGTGCATTCTGAATGTCTTTCACATCATGAGGCGAAAGTGTCATATTGTTAAAAAATGGCGGATGTTGAATATAAGTGGAATCGGTACGCCAGGTATAGGTTTTAGCTTCCGGAATCATTATCTTTTGCCATTCAGCAGTTCCAGTGAAGACATCTGAATATTGCTCTTTAAACATTTTACTGCTGACTTTAGCAACTTCATGCGCGACCTCCGCATTGCTTGGCCAAATATCTTTTAAATAAACAGGATTACCATGTTCATCAGAACCTAAGGCATCTTTGCTTATATCAATTCTTGTGGTGCCAGCCAGTGCAAAAGCAACCACAAGAGGAGGTGATGCTAACCAATTTGCTTTGACTAGGGCATGCACACGACCTTCAAAGTTTCGATTACCCGATAACACAGCGGATACTATGAGTTGATGATCCGTGATGGCTTTTGAGACCGATTCAGATAACGGGCCTGAGTTACCTATGCATGTGGTGCAACCATATCCTACTGTGTTAAATCCGATTTGATCTAAATATTTTTGCAGTCCTGATGCTTCAAGATAGCGTGTGACCACTTGTGAGCCTGGTGCGAGTGACGTTTTCACCCAGGGTTTGGTATGTAAACCTTTTTCTATAGCTTTTTTAGCGACTAAGCCTGCGGCCATTAAAACGCTAGGGTTAGATGTATTGGTGCAACTTGTGATGGCAGCGATAACAACATCACCATGATTCAAGTCACCTGTTGATTTTTGTGAATTAACACCTACTTCATTAAGTAATTTATCAAACGTTGAAGTAATATTAGGTAATGTCACTTTATCTTGAGGACGCTTGGGGCCTGTGACACTTGCTTCAATAGTCGATAAATCGATTTCTAATGTAGCTGTGAATACTGACTCCATATTGGGGTTATACCAAAGACCTTGTGCTTTAGCATAAGCTTCAACAAGAGCGATAGTTTGAGTATCTCTAGCGGATAAATGCAAATAATCAAGTGTAGCTTGATCAATAGGGAAAAAACCACAGGTTGCACCGTATTCTGGCGCCATGTTAGCTATCGTTGCTCTGTCTGCGAGAGCTAAGTCTTTTAAGCCTGGACCAAAAAATTCGACAAACTTACCCACTACACCTTTTTTACGTAAGGTTTGGGTAATCGTTAAAACGAGATCGGTCGCCGTAATACCTTCTCGCAACTTGCCAATAAGTTTTACGCCTATGACTTCAGGGATGAGCATGGAAATAGGTTGACCCAACATAGCGGCCTCTGCTTCAATTCCACCTACGCCCCAACCTAAAACTCCTAAACCATTAATCATAGTGGTATGACTATCGGTACCCACTAATGTGTCAGGATAGGCTATATTTTTACCATCGACAGTCTGTGTCCAAACGGTTTTAGCAAGAAATTCTAAATTAACTTGGTGACAAATTCCGGTATCAGGCGGCACGACTTGAAAATTTTGAAAGGCTTTTTGACCCCAGCGTAAAAACTCATAGCGTTCACCGTTACGTTCCATTTCAAGTTCTGCATTAATATGTAACGCATCTTTGGTTCCATATTGATCAACTTGAACAGAGTGATCAATGACTAAATCCACGGGAGATAAAGGATTGATCAAGTCCGGATTACCGCCCATACGAGTAATGGCATCACGCATGGCTGCTAAATCAACAACAGCTGGAACGCCCGTAAAATCCTGCATGAGCACACGCGCAGGTCGATAGGCCACCTCACGATCGGAGGTTTTGTCTTTTAACCAGTCTGTTACTGCTTTTATATCGTCTTTTGTAACGGTATTGCCATCCTCATGGCGAAGTAAATTTTCGAGTAATATCTTTAGAGAAAAAGGTAGCTTGGAAAGCCCTGTTAAACCTGCATTTTCAGCAGCTTCTAAGCTATAGTAATCGTAGTTTATATTATTTACAGATAGTGTACGGCGTACATTCAAGGTGTCATGCATTGGATAGCTCCGGCTAAATTGCTGTAACGATTTTTGTAGCGTATTATACGACTTTTTCGGCGGATTGATAGAACATGAATAAAGAAGAACTCAATATTGTAATTCCTCAAATTAAAGATTATTTGCTAAATTTTCAAAACAGTATCTGTCGCATGCTTGAAAATGAGGATGGTAAAGCTTTATTCATTGAAGATGCTTGGGAGCATAAGTCTGGTGGCGGTGGGTTGACTAAGGTTATGGCGGATGGTGCAGTCATTGAAAAGGCCGGTGTCAATTTTTCCCACGTTTATGGCCAGGCTTTGCCACAAGCAGCTACAGAAAAAAGACCGGATTTTGCACAAAAATCATTTCAAGCCATGGGTGTTTCGGTTGTGGTCCATCCACTTAATCCCTATATTCCTACGACGCATGCTAATGTCAGATTTGTAGTTGTAGAAAATCCAGATGATACATGCCATTGGTGGTTTGGTGGAGGAGTTGATTTAACTCCATATTATGGCTATGAAGAAGACTGTAAACATTGGCATCAAATGGCAAAATCTGCTTGTGATCCATTTGGCATGGATGTTTATCCTCGTTATAAAAAATGGTGTGATGAATATTTTTATTTGAAACATAGAAAAGAACCACGAGGTATAGGCGGGCTGTTTTTTGATGATTTAAATGACGGGGGTTTCGACACTTGTTTTGCTTTCATGCAAAGTGTAGGAAATCATTTTATTAAAGCTTATCAACCTATTCTTGCTAAACGAAAGCATCAAACTTTTGGTGAAAGAGAGCGGCAATTTCAGTGTTATAGACGTGGTCGTTATGTGGAGTTTAATTTGCTTTATGATAGAGGCACACTTTTTGGGTTGCAATCAAATGGTAGAACCGAGTCTATTTTGATGTCGCTGCCACCGACGGTTAACTGGAAATATGACTGGTCTCCTGAAGCAGGTAGCGATGAAGAAAAGCTTTATAAAGATTTTTTAGTTATAAAAGATTGGATGGTTAGGTAGACCCACCGAGGTGACTCGGTGGGGTCCACTTAACCCAGCTAATAAGATAGCTAGATAAAGAGACTGATACATGCTGTGATTGGCATGACGGCTCCTTGCTTTGCATGCTTTATTTGTTCTGCATGAGTTTTCTAGCTTCTTGTTTCAAGCCATGAGGAGATTGTTTTGTAAATAGTTGAAAAAATCGATGCGTAAATGTCGGAGGATTTGCTTTTGGTATACTGTCTCCATAACGTTGGCCAATAAATTTGTGTTTTACTTGGTCGGTAAAAAGCTCAAGTTCCACATTTGCTATTTTTTCTTCCACGGATTTTTCTTTGGCTACATCAGCTTTTTGTTTTGCTTTGTACGCTGAAAGTAAAACCATGTCGGGGTCTTGGTAATGAAACATGTCAGCATTATCTTTTTCTTCTCTTATGCTCTCAAGTTTTTCAGCTCTTTGTTGGCGAGCAGGAGTAGCAATCGCTTCAGGATGATGTTGGTAACCCACAGTCATATATTTTCCCGTTGACATTTGAATCCCTTCAATGGAGTTATCATCTTGATCAATAGCAGTAATTTTTACTTTTGGATTTTCTAATAACGACGGCGTAAGACGTTGGTGATGCATGCATGCAACGTTATAATCATATTTATTTTCATTGGGCTTGCCAAATATTTTAGCTGATAAGGCATTAAATAACTGGCTTCCCTTATAAACGCTGATATCATTATTTATGGTGAAATTGTGAGTAGCTTGGCGAATTTTATTGGCGTGACCATAATGCGTACCCACTGCGTCATCGGAGAAACTTCTCAAATTTAAGCCATTTTGATATCCAATAATTTGCTGTCCGCGACATATGCCTAGAAGAGGTATATCATTTTTTTCTGCTAAATCAATAAGTTTTTCTTCGAATTCTTTACGGGCATCATGTGAAGCCTGAGTCGGAATGTCGGATCCACCAGGTAAGAGAATGCCGTTTATATATTCTAACTCACGAAACTCTGGAGAGTTTAAATATGCTAAACCTCGCTCTGGAGAAACGGGGTAAACTTTACATCCATCATTTTCGAAATGTTCAATGGCATAAGTTGCATTTTCCGCGCCATCATTTTCATCGAAAAGTGCAACAATAATAGGTTTTTCCCCTGCCTTCTCTAGCGACTTTAATTCGGCTTCCTCAAATTTACCTATGGCATATTGATAAACGGTTGACTGTTCATTTTCATCAGTATGAGATCTCATGTTATTGTCCTCTTTGAAGATAAAATTTTCAGGGAACAAAGAATAACATACCATAGTGCAAAAATCCATCATAACAAGCTATGTCAAGCAATAAGTTAACATTTAGTGCGAAATTTCCAAAAAATATAAAGACTTGTAATGCTTAGCCTTATACGCTAAATTCAACTCTGATTTGACCTCTCAGAGCAGAGGCAAAGACAGCGTATTTACATACTTTTTAGGACTTGATCATGAGACAGGTACCTTCCTATTTGATTATCGGTGATGGTCGTGTAGCACGTCATTTTCAACATTATTTTACTTTATTACAGTTATGCCACTGCAGTTGGGATCGTTCCCAACCCATTGAAGAATTACAACAATTTTTACCTCAAGCCACCCATATTTTAGTTTTAATAAGTGATCAAGCCATTGATGCATTTTGTCAGTCTTATTTAAAAAAAACCAAGGCATTATGCATCCATTTTTCGGGTAGTCACGTGAGTTCCTGTGCATATGGAGCGCATCCCTTAACGACATTTCATAATGCAATGTATACTTTAGAAGAGTATTTAGCTATTCCGTTTATGATAGATCACGATGCTCCTGATTTTAATCAATTGTTACCCGGTTTATCTAATAAATACATAAAATTAGAGAAGTCAGAGAAAGCAAAATATCATGCTTTCTGCGTGCTGAGTGGAAATTTTAGTTGTTTATTGTGGCAAAAGTTATTTACCTATTTCGAAAAAGAATTACATATACCCCCTTCATTCGCTCATCCCTATTTGCAGCAACAAACCAAAAATTTACTTTCTGATGCTAAAAATGCTCTCACTGGACCGTTAATACGAGGCGATGAGGTCACTTTAAAAAAGAATATAACAGCATTAGAAAATGATCCTTTTCAAGAAATTTATCAATCCTTTGTTGAATGCTACAAAAAAATGAATGAAGAGGTGAAACATGAACATGCTTGATTTTTATCAAAAAAAAATAAGACAAGAAAAAATTAGTATGGTCACTTGCTATGATTATACGAATGCAAAAATACTATCCCAAACTTCGGTAGATTGTTTATTAGTAGGTGATAGTGTGGCGATGACTATGCATGGTTATAAAAATACCTTAGCTGCCACATTAGAGATGATGACATTTCATACGGCTGCCGTAAGTCGCGGGGCAGGCGACAAGTTCATTGTGAGTGATTTACCTTTTTTAAGTTACCGAAAGTCTTTGAGTAAAAATGTTTCCGCTGCGCAAGCGCTTATTCAAGCGGGTGCACATGCAGTGAAATTAGAAAATGTATCTGGCAATGAAATATTCATCAAACATTTAACAGAATCAGGGATTCCTGTGATGGGTCATTTAGGACTTACACCACAATTTATTAACATCTTAGGTGGTCACAAAGTCCAAGGAAAAAACGATGAAAGCGCGAGTAAAATTAAAGATGATGCCTTTGCCTTACAAGATGCCGGTTGTTTCGCTCTGGTATTTGAATGCATTCCTGCTTTATTAGCAAAAGAAATCACTGAACAACTCTATATTCCAACTATAGGTGTAGGCGCAGGACCCTATACCGATGGTCAAGTTTTAGTATTGCAAGATTTGCTAGGTATGACCCAAGATTTTAAACCAAGATTCGTAAAACATTTTTTAAATGGACATGAGCAAATGATACAAAGTATAGAGTGTTATGTTAATGCAGTACAAACCGGGGGGTTTCCTAACGATGAACATTGTTACCGAAGTTAATGAGTGGCAAAGTATTCGAAAAAATATTGTTGATCAAACTATTGGATTTATTCCTACCATGGGAAATTTACATGACGGTCATATAAGTTTGTGCGAGCGTTCTATGCAAGAGAACAATCTGACTGTCGTCAGCATTTTTGTTAATCCAACACAGTTTAATAACCCAAATGATTTAATGCATTATCCTCGTACACTCACGGAAGATATAAAAAAATTAACAAAAGCTAAGGTAGATTATGTGTTTACACCGCGCGCTGAAGTGATGTATCAAGACAACCATGAAATTATGTTAGTAGAAACAGAGTTGAGTAAAGAACTAGAGGGTGAACATAGGCCAGGGCATTTTAATGGCATGTTGACTGTCGTCTTGAAATTATTAAATTTGATACAATCGAACAAAGCTTATTTTGGTGAAAAAGATTATCAGCAATTATTGTTAGTAAAAAAAATGGTTTCTTCATTATTTATACCCACAGAAATCATAGCTTGTGAAACCACAAGAAATGAAAATGGATTAGCTTTGAGCTCAAGAAACGCTAGACTTAACAAAGAGCAACTTGAACTAGCTACGCATTTTCCTATGTTGTTGAGCAGTCAACTCACCGATGAAGAAATCACTGCGAAGTTAATACAATTAGGATTTAAAGTGGATTACATTACAAAAAAATGGCAGCGTCGTTTGGGTGCTGTTCACATTGATAATGTTAGATTAATTGATAATATTCATTACCATTAGATGAGAAGTCTATTGGAGAAACAAGTCCGTAGATGTTTTAGGAGTATAATATGTTGTTATGTTTAGATGTAGGCAATACCCATATATTAGGTGGGGTTTTTAATGGTAATAAATTACAAGCCCGTTTTCGCTGTGCTACGCATCTTATAGGTACATCTGATCAATTAGGCATATTTTTAATTAATATTTTGCAGGCAAATCAAATCAAGGCTAATGACATTAAAGCAACAGCCATTTGTTCCGTAGTTCCTAGTTGTGATTACACATTAAAACATACGCTCACACATTATTTTAAAACAGATATATTTGTTTTACAGGCAGGTGTTAAAACAGGTCTTAATATTAAATATAAAAATCCTAATGAAGTGGGTGCAGATAGAATTGCCAATGCCATAGGTGCTGTGAGTGCACTACCCAATAAAAATATTATTGTCATTGATATGGGAACTGCCACCACGGTATGTGCTATCACTAAAACAAAAGATTATTTGGGCGGGACTATTCTTCCAGGCATGCGTCTTGGCATGGAATCATTAAAAAATAATGCGGCCAAACTAATGGAAGTCGATATCGAAATTCCTCATTATTATATTGGAAGAACGACACGAGAAAGTATACAGTCGGGCCTATTCTTTGGACAATTAGGTGCTTTAAGAGAAGTGATAACAGGCTATAAAAAAGAAGTTTTTGCAAATGAAGCAGTGACTATTGTGGGTACAGGTGGTTTTTCACAGCTCTTTAAAGATCAAGCATTGTTCGATATGATAGTGCCCGATTTAGTATTAAATGGTTTATATAAAGCTTATGAGTTTTCAGGTAATCACTAAGGAAAGGATCATGGATTCTTATTTTATTTCACAAGATTATAGCGAGTTACATATTTTTCAAGATAAAAAAAACGATTTTTTTGCAGCCATTTGTTTGCATACCCATGGTAAAGGACCTGCTATTGGTGGTTGTCGATTTATACAGTATGCGTCACAACATGACGCCATTCAAGATGCCATTCGACTTTCAAATGCGATGAGTTATAAATCTGCCATTAGTGAGTTGGCGCATGATGGTGGCAAAGCGGTCATCATACTGCCTAAAAATCATTTTGATAGAGCATTATTTCTAAAAAAATTTGCGGAATGTGTGGATGCATTGCGTGGAAAATATATCACGACTGTAGATAGTGGTACGTCACAAGCAGATATGACTATCATAAATCAATACACTCCATATGTGATAGGTTATTTAACTGGAACGGACGCAGATAGTAATCCTTCCGATTCGACTGCTTTAGGAGTTTATACCGGTATCAAAGCTGCTGTTAAATTAAAATATGATAAAAATTCTTTAGAAGGTTTACATATTGCTATTCAAGGCGTAGGCAGTGTTGGCTATCGTTTGGCTAAGTTATTGCACGCTGATGGAGCTTTGCTTACTGTGACTGATACTGCTAAAGAACATGCTAAACTTGTCGCAGCAGAATTTCATGCTAATTACGTTGAACCTGATCATATATACAGTATAGCATGTGATGTTTTTTCGCCCTGCGCTCTAGGACGTGTTATTAATCAAGACACTATTCCACAATTAAAGACCAACATTATTGCGGGTGCCGCGAATGATCAGCTCGTAAATGATGAAATGGCTGATGTATTAAATCAGAAAGGTATACTTTATCTTCCTGATTATTTATTAAATGCAGGTGGATTGATTCATCTTGCTTTACAAATGCAAGGTAAAAATAACATTTCAATTGAAAATGAAGTGAAAAAAATCGGTGATAGAATATATCGTATGGCTGCTACAGCTAAAGCAGGTGGATTAGCTTTGTTTCAAGTGGTGCAGGAGGCCGCAAAGCATATGATTTTGCAACCGAATAAAGGTTAAGGGTAATGGTTGGTCTTATTCATTTTTTTGAGTCGATGTCATTCCCGCCTTCGCAGGAATGACAGTGGCAATAGTGGTTCGTTCATCAACACAGGGAGCGGTTAAGTTTCACCTTCCATCGCTAATTGATTTTTATTCATAGCTTTATGTTCTACCACCACACGCGATTGACAATACGTTTCTTTTAAGAAAAACGTTAAGAAAATAGCAATCATTAATCCTAATGGTACAACGCTTAAAGCATAAGTATAATCAGCGGGTGAGTATTGTGGAATTCCATCTTGTAGCACAACATTCACAGCGTGATTATCTAACAATTTTCCAACGATAGGTTGGAAAATTAATCCGCCTAACATAATTAAAGTATTTGTTACTGCAACTGCAGTTCCTGAAAACTTTAAGGGTGAATTTTCTTTACCTAAAGCAAAGCATAAAGGATGTGCACCACAAAAAATACCTACAAAAAAGAAAATAACATTCAGTGAGGTTAAGGAAAGTCCCGGAATATAAAAGATGATGGATAAAAGTATAGTTGACATGATTGCGGAAATCATAAGCGGTGAACGTCTACGCTTAAATTTGTCTGATAAAGCTCCGATCGAAGGGCCTGAAATAATCCAACCCACAAATGTCCAACTTACTGCTGAAGCGGCGTCTTCTGCAGAGAGGTGATAAGCAGATTTAAGATATGGAATACCCCATAAATCTAAAAATACAGAAGCTGGTAAGTAAAATAAACAACCGATTAAACCAATTAACCACATTTGGGGATTGGTTAAGACGTTGCGTAGTGCGCTTAGTAACTCTTTCATGCTCATAGGGCTATGAGTGATATTCACTTGATGCGGTAGTTTAGTTTTGGGTTTGCTACGCATAAAGAACAATATTAATAAGCTCAGACCTATACCAATAACAAGAGCTGTTTCTAAAGCTTGTTTATAGCCCACAGATTCCACGAATTTAGTTAAAATCTTGTCAGAAAATATAGCAGAAAGCATTCCAAATGCGGTGGTTAAGCCAGCAATAGTGGCAAAACGGTTAGGTGCTAACCAAATGGAAGCAAGTTTTAAAACACCTATATAAGCAAAAGCAGTTCCTAAGCCTATAAAGAGACGTCCTACACATGCCATTTGATAGGTATCTGCAGAAATAAATGTACCCACACCAAGCACTACGACTATAACGGCAAAAAATTGCACGATGCGTGTCCCAAATCGGTCATATATCATGCCAACCGGAATTTGCATGGGTGTATATGCATAATAGTAAAATGCAGCAAGTGTCCCAAATTGATAAGCATTGATATGCAAACCTTGCATTAAATCATTTTGCATAACGCTAGGGGATACGCGAAGAAAATAGTTATAACAATAGAATAACATGCCCAAGGTGCAGATAAACCAAGGTTGTATAATTAACTTAAAAAATTGATTTTTGTTGCTGACAGCGATTGTCATAGTCATTATTTCCTGTTATTTCTCACTAAAGTAAAGAACAATAAACACGGTTTTAAATGTGGGCCGCATTTATATCAGGAAACTAGACCAAGATCAATTAAATTCATGAAGATTTGAGTAATGATAAGGGCTAAGTAGACCCACCGAGGCGACTCGGTGGGTCTTACCCGATTTAACGTTGTAGACAGGCTTTCTTAAGGGGGTTCTCCTGGTGAGAATGTGAATGACTATCTCTTTTAATTGAAAAAAGGTTAAATAAACGATCAGAAAGGTCGCCAAAGGAAGCGTTCTTAGTTGTAGGATTTTCTGATGGAGCTGGCTTTACAGGTGAATGTTGATCGAGAAACTTATGTTTAACTTGATCAGTAAAAAGCTCGAGTTCGGCGTTTGCTATTCTTTCTTCGGTAGGTTGTTTATAAACACTACTTCTTTTTTGCCTAGCTTTGAGTTCTAAATATTGCCCCATTTCTGGATCGCGGTAATGAAACATTTCCACATTATTTTTTTCGTCACTTATTTTTGCAAGCTCTTTTGTTCTTTGGTTACGTGCAGCACTTGTAATAACCTCAGGGTGATGTTGAAAACCTAGTATATGATATTTTCCATTCTTGTTGGTGGGTGCTTCAATACTTTCAATGGTGTCATCAAATGTATCATACGAGGTAGTTTTTACAGCTGGATTTTTAAAAAAAGAAGAGGTAAGGCGTTGATGATGTAAACAAGCAACATCATAGACAAAGTTATTTTCCTCGCTACTATGACCAAAAACTTTATCTGCTAATGCATCATGTAAGTTACTATCTTTTTCAACTTGAACAGTACTGTTCAAAAATACGTTGTGAGCATCATGACTAATATCTCCGGCATGACTATAATGTTCCCCAAATTCCTTTTCGGGTAAATCGCCTAAATTTAACCCATTGTGAAATCCAATGATTTGTTGCCCTCGACATATTCCTAAAAGAGGAATATCTTCTTGGCAAGCCTTATCGATAAGTTGTTCTTCAAAATTTTTGCGAGGATCGTGTTTATCATGAATAGGAACGTCAGAACCGCCAGGTAAATAAATACCATCAAAATTTTTTTCTTTAAAAACAGGGTGTTCAATTCCTCTTGCTGGAGTAACGCTAACAACTTCTAAACCTTTCTCTTTGAAATCAAGAATGGCGCGATCTGCATTTGTAGCGCCGTCTTTTTCATCATAGAGCGCAATAATAGTAGGTTTCTTGCCTTTAGTAGAAAACTGCTTTAACTTTTCTTGGTTATCCTTGTTTAATGCATATTGATAGTTGGTTGATTTTTCTTTTTCTGCTTCTTTTTTAACTTCACTAGTTCCAGAACTCAATAAAAAATTTTGCATTAATAATGCCATAGAATATCTCCACTGTTATTCCCATACAATAGAAAAAACTTATAAAATCAAAGTATTAACAAATTACCCTAATAGATTTTTTTAAATCATAGTGAGTTTGTAGCAATTCCAACGAGCATAGTTATCCAAGTTAAGTATATAATCAAGAGAAGATTGATGATGAAGAACAAAAAATGGCAAAAATATTCGATTCAAGTGTAAAATGCACAATACTAATCATCTTTTGAGGAGAAAATAATGAAAGCTTATCTATTTACTGCTGTAACTATAGGTTTACTGGCCTCTCCTTTGGTCTATGCTGATCCTTATAATGTAGATAAAAACGGTTATAGCAATGGTATTGAACAAGGCTTTGCTGCTATGGAAGGTCAAGATGATAGTAATACCCAAGGACCTGGCATTAGCCGTGATGGAGAAACGATGGGTGAGGAAGACTGATTTTTAAATAATATGATGACTCCTATAGATTATTACAATGATTATTTTAAAAAAGGCTTAATCCAATCTGATGAAAAACAGATTGGAGTTTTAAAGCACTTACAAAAAATTTATGATCATTTAATAGTAGAACATAAAAAACGCTTTGGCTGGGGTAGTTTTTTACATAAAAATAAAATGGTAAAAGGTTTGTATGTATGGGGAGGGGTAGGGATTGGTAAAACATTTATGATGGATTGTTTTTACAATGCATTACCTTTTAAACAGAAAATGCGTATGCATTTTCATATGTTTATGCAACGTGTTCATGATGAACTTAAAAAACACCAAGGTGAGATTGATCCGCTACAAGTGATTGCTTCCGAGATTGCAAGTCAAACCGTAGTGATTTGTTTCGATGAATTTTACGTATCCGATGTTGCTGATGCCATGTTATTGGGTCGATTATTCAAGGCTCTGTTTTCTAAAGGTGTTTGCTTAGTGGCTACTTCAAATATAGAGCCAGATGACTTATATAAAAATGGTTTGCAACGATTGCAATTTTTACCCGCGATTGCCTTGATCAAAGCAAATACTGATACGATACATATCACAAGCCAAATAGATTATAGACTACGTCATTTAAAAGAAGCGGGGGTATTTTATTCACCTTTAGGTCCAGCCTCAGATGAAAAAATGCAAAAAACATTCGATCTTTTGACATTAGGTCATAAAATTGAAATTTCTCCTATTAGTATTAATGAAAGATTAATTCGAATTAAAAAACAAGCGCACGATGTTATTTGGTTTAACTTCGAAGACATTTGTCATATCCCGCGTAGCCAACATGATTATCTTGAGATCGCAAAGAAATATAAAACCGTATTTATTAGTGATATTCCTGTTATACCAGAAAATGCGCGTGATACGATATGTTTATTCATAAGCCTGGTGGATGTGCTCTACGATGCAAAAGTTAAGCTTGTGATCTCAGCGGCAGAATCTGTCCCGGAACTTTACTCTCGAGGACATATGATTTTAGCCTATGCACGCACTCATTCGAGATTGGTAGAAATGCAATCCCAAGAATATTATGCGGGGGAATATTAGGGCTTGTTTACAATTCGCTAGGCTGAGACCAAAATCCTTGATTTTTGAGGATCGCAGCACAGCATACGTTGTTGGTATGTGAGCAGCGAACCGCAGAAAATCGAGGATTTTGGGCCAGCATAGTAGAATTGTAAACAGCCCGTAAGAGCCCCCACGTTCGCGGGGGGGAGGAAATTAAGCTTTATTGTAGTGTTCTGCAATAACCTGCGCGACACAGCAAGTAAGCTTTTTTGCAGCAGGTATATGTAAAAATTCATTGGGTCCATGAGCATTGGATTCCGGTCCCAATAATCCTGTAATCATGAATTGTGCTTCAGGATATTTTTTTCCTAACATACCCATAAAAGGAATAGAGCAACCTTCACCCATATACATTGCATTTTTACCAAAATAGTTCTCTGATGCAAGTTGAGCTGCTTTGCGCAACCATTCTTGTTCGACGGGAGCATTCCAACCGGTGCCAGCTTCGGCTATATCGAATCGCACACTCGCATCAAATGGAGGGTTTTTTTCTAAACATGCTTTTAACTTTAATGCTGCAATATTTGCGTCACAGGTAGGCGGTAATCGCATAGATAGTTTTACACTTATAGATGGTAAGGTCACATTACCCGCATCTTGAGTTGCAGGTAACCCATCCATACCAATAACAGATAATGCTGGACGCCATGTGCGATTGATAAGTTGTTCTTTAGGTGTGGCGGATAATGCTTTAATATTTTTGTGTCTTGGAAAAGTTAAAAAAATATTTTCACCAAGCACTTCAGCTGTTTCATGAAGTTGTTTTAATCGCGTTTCAGGAATGTCGACATGAAAATCAGATACACTAATCTGGCCTGTATTTGCATCTTCTATACGATCAAGTAGTTGGCGTAACACGAGAAAACATGAGGGCACAATACCACTCGCTAATCCTGAATGAACGCCTTCATTTAACACATCAATATGTAACATTCCGCTAAATAAACCTCGTAATGAGGTTGTCATCCATAATTGATCGTAGTTTCCACATCCGGAGTCTAAACAAATAATTAAGTTAGGATTACCGATTCGCTTTTCTAACGTTTGCATATAGTAGGGCAAATCAGGACTACCACTTTCTTCTGAGGCTTCAATTAAAATAACGCATCGTGCATGAGAAATTTGTTGGTCATGCAAGGCTTTGATAGCTGTCAATGAAGCAAATACAGCATAGCCATCATCAGCACCACCTCGACCATATAGTTTATTATTTTTAATCACCGGATTCCAAGGACCTAAATCTGCATCCCAGCCAGTCATTTCAGGTTGTTTATCAAGATGTCCGTATAACAAGATGGTATCATTGCTATTGCCCGGAATTTCTATGAATATGGTAGGAGTGCGACCTTCATGACGTATCACTTCCAATGACATATTTTCGATGCCATTTTGTTGACACCATTCAGTGATAAGTTTCACTGCTTTATCCATATGTCCATGAGCTTGCCACTCTGGATCAAATAACGGTGATTTATTAGGTATGCGAATATAGTCCATTAAACAAGGTAGAATAGAGTGATCCCACATATGAGATACAAATGATTCGCATTTTTGTACTTGCATGAATAGATTCCTTTTATGTAGTTGATCGCGTACACTTTTAACATACCTTAATTAGATGAACAATCACAAAACTTTCGCATTTTAATAAAAGCTATGAAATGCCATATCGTATGCTAAACTCAGTCATCTTGATTGCTCATTAGAGGTTTTATGCTGGATCGCAAGATTGTATGCTTTTTGGGCTACGCTTCGGGTATTGCAGGCTCAGATTCGGGAAGTGGAGATGGTCCAGAGGTGTTAAAAAACTCTTCAATCATAGCAAAACTTGCTCGAAAAGGTTTACAATATCACTGGGGAGAGCTAATAAAATCAATAAATGCTGATAGCTCCAAATTAGATAGGGTAGCAGAACAATGCACTACACTTGCGGAAGCCGTTAAATATTCAGTTAATCAAAATCAATTTTTTGTCGTTTTTGGAGGAGATCATTCTTGTGCCATAGGAACTTGGAGTGGTGTCTACGGTGCCCTTGATGATCAACACGAATTCGGTCTTATTTGGATAGATGCTCATATGGATAGTCATACGCCAGAAACAAGCCCCACAGGAAATATACATGGAATGCCCCTCGCAAGTTTACTAGGCTATGGAAATACCAAATTAACTCATATCTTAAAAGCCCAACCTAAATTAAAACCTGAAAATATTTGTTTAATAGGAGTACGAAGTTACGAAGAAGGTGAAGCTGAATTATTAAAAAAATTAAATGTACGTGTTTTTTTTATGGATGAAGTTAAAGAGCGTGGCATGGAAGCTGTCATGAAAGAAGCGCTTTCTGTCGTAAAAAAGAACACTTTCCATTTTGGTGTGACACTCGATATTGATTCCATGGATCCAGCTGACGCGCCAGCCACAGGTGTGGTAGAACCTGATGGAATACGTGCCAAAGATATCTATCATGCCATACAAATGCTAGCAAAAGAAGAGCGTTTAATAGGTTTTGAAATCGCGGAATTTGATCCTCATAAAGATAAAAATCATATGACGGAAATATTGATATCAAATGTGCTTTCATCGATTATATTAGGGAAAATTTATGATTAGTTTATACGTCTCTATTACCAGGCAAGAATTAAGCGTGATGGATAATAATCAACTTATCAAAAATTATCGCATATCTACCGCAAAAAATGGCGCGGGCGAATTGGCAAACAGCGAAAAAACACCCTGTGGAATGCATAAGATACGCGCTAAAATTGGCAAAGATTGCCCTATTAATACGGTGTTTGTAGGTCGTAGACCGACAGGTGAGATATTCACGCCAGAATTAAAAAAAAATAATCCAGATCGTGATTGGATTTTAACGCGCATTTTGTGGTTAAGTGGACTAGAAAGAGGGAAAAATCGTTTAGGTGATAGAGATACTATGCGACGCTATATTTATATCCATGGAACACCAGAAGAGGTTACTATGGGTATTCCTGGCTCAAAAGGGTGTATACGTATGAAAAACAACGATCTTATTGAACTATTTGATATGATTGCCTGCTATACTATGGTGCATATTGAAGCTTAATAAACACAGTAATAATCAATAACTTACATAGTAAAATTGTTCCGCATGAGTGGTTTTTTTGTGCTATTCTAAAAGAAAGGTTTGAGATAGTAGGGATCTTTGCCTATGTCCGATAAAATACATGAATTATTAAATGCTTGGTTTGGTGATTTAGGTCGCGCAGATCTTCCAACTAGCGATCGTACTGGCCTTTGGTTCGGAGATAATGAAAAATTAAAAAGTGACATGGTCAAACTTTATTATAATGAATATCAAGCAGCGACTTCTGGCCAACTTATAGAGTGGGCGAGCACACCACGTGGTCGTTTAGCATTAATTATTCTTCTTGACCAATTTTCTCGATGGAATTATCGCAATTCACCCACCGCATTTAATTTCGATAAAATGGCACAACAACTATGTATTGAAGGTTTGCGTGCTAATATGGATCAATCGTTAACACTCATAGAGCGAGTCTTTTTTTACATGCCCTTGGTTCACGCTGAGGATACTGAAATACAAGATAGATCGATACAATTATTTCAAAGTTTAGTTTCTTTATCGATGACAGAAACTACGCAAGTTTATCAGTTATTTCTTGCTTATGCATATGCACATTTTAGAGTCATCAAAGAATTCGGGCGTTTCCCACAACGCAATGATATTTTAGGAAGAGAGTCCACCTCTGAAGAAATTGCTTTTTTGAAAAGCGCGTAATTTAATTATTTGTTTGATATCCCATATATCTTGTTCTAAACTGAGTTATTGAGAACATTTTTGGCACGGAAAACCATGTCGGCACATTTTCTCTCCCAATTATTCGAGCCCACTTCAGTTGCTGTGATTGGTGCAAGTAACTCCAATCATTCAGTTGGTATGAAAGTATTTAAAAATATGCTAGAGAGCGGCTTCAAGGGAGCACTTTATGCTATCAATCCTAAACATAAAAGCGTGCAGCACCAACCTTGTTTTTCAACAATCGGTGATATTGATGATACCATCGATCTTGCCATTATAACGACTCCTGCTAATACGATTCCTAAAATCATTACTGAGTGCGGAAATAAGGGTGTGCATTATGTCATTATTTTATCATCAGGATTCAGTGAAAGTGGAGCAGCAGGTAAAGTTCTAGAACATCACCTGGTAAATATTGCCAAAGGTTACCACATGCATTTAGTTGGGCCCAATTGCCTAGGCATTATGCGCCCCAGTATACAAATGAACGCAACATTTGATAATACTTTTGCACAACCAGGACATTTGGCTTTTGTCTCACCATCAGGCGCTTTAACAGCAGGTATACTTGACTGGGCTGCCGATAAAAAAATTGGGTTTTCTACCGTTATCTCGTTAGGTAATAGTGTAGATGTTGATTTCGCTGATGTTTTAGATTACTTAGCTGTAGATCCAAAAACAGAAAGTATTCTTATGTATATTGAGGGTATTCATGATTCACGTAAGTTTATGAGTGCATTACGTGCTACCGCAAGGATGAAACCTGTTATTGTTATTAAAGGTGGCCGATATCCTATGGGTACTCGTGCAGCTATGTCGCACACAGGGGCACTTATAGGTGATGATGATGTATTTGATGTGGCTTTAAGACGCGCAGGCGCAGTAAGAGTCATGACCATTGAAGAACTGTTCCTCGCTGCAGAAATATTACGTAGTCATTACAGAGTCAATGGAAATAAACTGTTGATTGTTGCCAATAGCGGTAGTGCAGGCATGCTGGCAGCAGATCGCGCTGCTGACTTGAATATTCCATTATCCATACTTACAGAAAACACGATAAGTGAGCTAGACAAACTCTTACCTAAACAATGGTCACGCCAAAATCCGGTCGACATTCTTGGTGACGCAACATCCGAACGTTATCAACGTGTACTTGAAATTTGTGCTAAGGATGAAAATATAGATGGCATCTTAGCTATGTTGGTTCCGGTTGCTATGTCTTCCCCGTTAAAAATTGCAGAAACATTAGTGGAAAATACCAACAAATCAAAACAAACGGTGCTGGCTTGTTGGATGGGAGAAAAAAATGTTAAATCATCATGGCACATATTTGCAAATCATCAAGTTCCCTATTTTGATACACCAGAAAAAGCTATCCAAGCATTTTCTTATCTAGCAGATTATCACTTAAACCAACAATTATTGTTACAAGTTCCAGAACCTTTGTCACCTCAAGCGAAATCTGATATTGCTTTTGCTCGTTATATTATTGATAAAGCCTTAAGTGAAAAACGCACTATTTTGACAGGTGTAGAATCAAAAGCATTGCTGAATGCTTTTTGTATTCCCACCACTCAAACTATCATTGCTGCTAATAAAGAAGAAGCATTGCTTGCATCACAATCCTTAGGTTATCCGGTAGCAATGAAAATTCATTCGCCACATATTAGCCACAAACAAGATATAGGTGGAGTCATGCTACATGTAAGTAATCATGACGCTGTCTCAGTGGCTTTTGATAAACTTATTTCGAATGCTAAACAAGCTGTTCCTGAAGCAATTATTTTAGGTGTGACCGTAGAGCCTATGTTTAAAAACACTAATGATAGAGAATTACTTATCGGAGTGTTGCGCGATATCGTATTTGGACCCGTTATTAGTTTTGGTGCAGGAGGGACATTAGTTGAAATAATGAAAGATAGAACACTTGCATTACCACCGTTGAATGCATTTATTGCTAAACAACTTATAGAACAAACACGTATTGCTAAATTATTGGGAAAATTTCGCAATATGCCTGCTGTTAACTTAGATTTACTTGTTAAAATATTATTACATGTCTCTGAAATGGTTTGTGAAATACCTGAAATAGAAGAAATGGATATTAATCCATTAATTATTAACGATCAAAAAGCAGCCGTAGTCGATGCAAGAATAGTTATTCAACCTTATACGACATCAAAAAAACCTTATACGCATATGGCTATTCATCCTTATCCTGAGCATTTAATATCATTTTATAATTTGGAAAATGGATCCAACATCGCTATTCGTCCCATACGCCCTGAAGATGCTTTAATGATTCAAGTTTTTGTTCGTAATCTTTCATCGCAATCAAAATATTTTCGTTTTATGCAACATATACGCGAATTAAATCCAGAAACCTTAGTTCGTTTAACGCAAATTGATTATGATAGAGAAATGACTTTTGTCGCAACTTACGTAGATAATGATAGAGAAAAATGCATAGGCGTTTCTCATTATATCACTAACCCTGATCGTGAAAGTTGTGAATTTGCTATAGCTGTTGCGGATGATTGGCAAAATAAAGGGGTAGGGTCTAAGCTAATGAAATCCTTATGCAATGAAGCAAAAGCACAAGGTTTATCTACCATCAAAGGTGTTGTACTTGCAACAAATACTGCGATGCTAGAAATGACGCATCATTTGGGTTTTGAGGCAATGAGCAGCGAAGATCCCACGATTACCATGATTGTAAAAAATTTGTAATTATTTAAAATCACGGTATCTATTCAGCACATATAGAAAATGTGCTGAATCGTCATTGCGAACCCGCGTTTTTTGCGGGTGAAGCAATCCAGACTGCGTGTTAATCAATCTCGCCTGGATTGCTTCGTCGCTGCGCTCCTCGCAATGACGAATCTTGCTTATTTTGCACTATGCTGAATAGATACGATTTAACTAACAATGCACTAAGTTTTTACGGAAAGCTAAAGCAAAACATACTATAATTTAATCCTATTTTTGGAACTCATGACTATGAAAACTGCTCTCATATCTCATCCAGATTGTCTATTGCATGACATGGGACACGGTATTCCTGAAATACCTGAGCGAATGACTGTCATTGAAAAGGCGATTACATCTTCAGATTTGATGGGTCAATTACAGCAGCATGAAGCACCTGTAGCAACAAAAGATCAATTATTAAGAGTTCATGATGCGGAATATATCGATTATATTTTCATGTCATCACCCAAATCAGATACTATACCTTTAGATCCCGATACTTGGATGAATCCCTATACACTTAAAGCTGCACTCCATGCGGCGGGTGCTGCGATTTTAAGCGTGGATTTAGTGATGACCGGTAAAACTCACGCTGCTTTTTCGAATATACGTCCACCAGGCCACCATGCTGAAAGATCTACTGCCATGGGATTTTGTATATTCAATAATGTTGCAGTCGGCGTTGCACATGCATTGGCACATTATGGTATTCAACGCGTTGCGATCATTGATTTTGATGCGCATCATGGGAATGGCATTGAAAATATTTTCTTGAATAATGAAAAAGTACTTTATTGTTCTTCGTTTGAGCATCCTTTTTATCCTTTTAGTGGCGCTGATACCGTCAGTGATCATATTATTAATATACCACTTGCTGCCGGTTGCGATGGAAAAGAAGTGCTTCATAAAATTCAAGCATATTGGTATCAACCCTTATTAGCTTTTAAGCCGGAAATATTATTTTTTTCAGCCGGGTTTGATGCTTATCGCGATGATGTCATGTCAGATCTAATGTTTAAAGTTGAAGATTATGCATCGATTACAAAAGATATCATACATTTAACAAAAGATACCACTCAAAATCGTATTATCTCTTTATTAGAAGGTGGATATGATTTAAATAAGTTAGGTGATTGTGTGCTAGCTCATTTGCGTGAAATAGTGCAAAGTAAATTATCATAAAAAATACTGTGCAAGGAAGTGATAACGATGAATTATATTTTAAATTTAAAAGATGTAAACTCAAATGATATTGAACTCGTAGGTGGAAAGAATGCATCTATTGGTGAAATGATTCAAAATCTTTCGAAAAAAGGCATTCAAGTTCCCGGTGGATTTGCAACCACTATTTCGGCATATAAAAGTTTTTTATCCCAACATGATTTAGATAAAAAAATTCAAGATGTCGTATCTTCTTTAAATACAAGCAACCTTACTAAATTGAATAAAGCAAGCGCGCAAATTAGAAGTTGGATTTTAAAAGAAAAATTCTCCACCGAATTTGAACAAGCTATTTCAAAAGCCTATGCTGAGCTTGGCAATGCTACCGTTGCAGTGAGATCATCCGCTATTGCAGAAGATTTAGCGAACGCTTCGTTTGCTGGCGCACATGAGACATACTTAAATGTTAAAGGCTTAAAAAATCTGCTTAAAACAATTAAATTAGTATTTTCTTCCTATTTTACCAGTCGTGCTATTGCATATCGTCATGATCAATCATTTGACGATGTGGCATTTGCATTATCAGCTGGTATTCAACCTATGATTCGTAGCGACAAAGGTGCAAGCGGCGTTATCTTTACTTTAGATACCGAATCAGGTTTTGATAAAGTGGTATTGATCACAGCTTCTTATGGATTAGGTGAAGCTATTGTGCAAGGCAAAGTAAATCCAGATGAATTCTTTGTGTATAAACCTACCTTACTTGAAAACAAGTCAGCTATTTTGCAACGAAAGCTCGGTAGTAAAGCGGTTAAAATGATTTATGCAAATTCAAAAGATCCACATAAATACATTAAAGTTGCGCCTGTTAAACAAGCTGATAGATTGAAATATTGTCTTAATGATGACGAGGTACAAAAATTAGCTAAACAAGCCGTGCTTATTGAAAAACATTATGGTAAACCCATGGATATTGAATGGGCAAAAGATGGAATCACGGGCGAGCTTTATGTATTACAAGCGAGACCAGAAACCGTAAAACATCAACCTAAGGCTAATGCACAAATTTTAGAACGCTATTCTATACAAAAAAAAGGAAAAGTCTTAGCTAAAGGTGAAAGTATAGGACAACGCATTGTAAGCGGTGTCACTCGAGTGATTGCTAATCCGTCTCATATGAATACTTTACAAGCGGGCGAAATCTTAGTTACCGACATGACGGACCCTGACTGGGAACCTATTATGAAGCGTGCAGGTGGTATCGTAACGAACAGAGGCGGTCGCACTTGCCATGCAGCTATTATCGCACGAGAGTTAGGTATTCCTGCTATAGTAGGTTGCGGTGATGCAACAGAAAAAATTGCATCCCACATTCAAGTTACTGTTTCATGTGCTGAAGGCAGGCAAGGCTATGTGTATGCGGGTAATTTACATTATAAAGTTGACAAAACATCCATTAATGATTTACCGCCTATACCTGTTAAATTATGTTTAAATGTGGGAAATCCAGATATTGCATTTCAATCTCAATTTTTACCTAATGATGGGGTAGGGTTAGCACGTATAGAGTTTATCATTAGCAATCTCATTGGTATTCATCCTAACGCATTACTTTTATTGCATACGTTACCAAAAAAATTACAACAAGCAATTTTAGCAAAAACTAAAGCATACAAAAATCCTATGGAATATTATATTGAAAAGCTGCGTGAAGGTATTTCCATGATAGCTGCTGCTTTTTATCCTAAACCGGTTATTTTTCGTTTTTCGGATTTTAAATCAAATGAATATGCCAATTTATTAGGCGGCTCTCATTTTGAACCTTGCGAAGAAAATCCCATGATAGGATTCCGTGGTGCATCACGTTATTATGATACTAAATTTCGTGATTGTTTTGAATTAGAATGCAAAGCATTCAAACGTGTCAGAGAAACCATGGGCTTGACGAATGCTCACATCATGATTCCATTCGTAAGAACGTTAGATGAATTAAAAAATGTGATTAAACTCATGGAAAAATTCGGTTTACAGCGCGGTGTCAATGATTTGCAACTTTATATGATGTGTGAAATTCCTTCTAATGTATTGCTTGCCGCAGATTTCTTAACTTATGTCGATGGATTTTCTATAGGTTCGAATGATTTGACACAATTAACTTTAGGTTTGGATCGTGATTCAAGCGCTGTTTCATCTTTGTTTGATGAACGTAATCCAGCTGTAAAAGCCATGTTACATTTAGCTATTGCTGAATGTAAAAAACAAAATAAATATATTGGCATCTGTGGTCAAGGACCATCCGATCATCACGATTTCGCTGTTTGGTTGATGGAGGAAGGAATACAAGCTATATCATTAAATCCGGATTCTATTGTAGAAACATGGCTTAAGCTTAGTAAGTTAAATAAAATTACTGAGATGGTGTAGCTGTCATTCCCGCGAATGCGGGAATCCATCCGAATGGATCCCCGCATTCGCGGGGATAACATCGACGGAAATAGGCTTATCACCTTTTAACATCCAAACAACAAACTCCATCTTGTTTAACACTTTTCTCATTATGCTGATAAGGAACTCCTAATGCAGGATTACGATTAAAAAATCCAAATGGTATTAATTCAATACCCACTTTTTTAACCGGCATGACAGGAAATTCTTCTAATCTAGCTTTGTGAGTAGTGCCAAATACCGCTGATAACACGAGTGGTGTATTATCAACAGACCTATTTTGCTGTACGTACTTAGAAACCCCATCACCGCCTGCATGTTGATTAGGATAATTTCCTGAAGGAAATTTTTCTTCGGGATGATATGGATTTACCCATAATGAGCTTGTCGCAAATTGAGCGCGCTTGTAAATATAACTTCTAGGATCAGCCAATAATAAAGGTGTTTGTGGTAGTACTAATTTATAAGCCACGGGTTCACCCACTTTATTGAATACATTTGGATTATAGACAGCCCAAGATCGTTGTGTGCCTTCATTGGCAAAACAAGCTTGTTCGGTAGTTAACTTTCGGTGGTTTACTCCAAACGCCACACCGTTTGGATTGCGATCACTGATGGGCAATGGTTTAAATTCAGTTTCATCGACAGAATTATTTGGGCCATCAACTGCCATGTGTAAACGAGCATTAAACAAATGTTGATGCATGGGCGCTACTAATTGATCCGACAATTTGCTACCCCATTCATATGTCATACCAGGGTTTACTGCGGCAGTTTGTAAAATTCCAGTTAATTTAACATCAACTTTAAAGCTACCATCCTGTCCAAAAATATAATAAAAACCATAATCATAATTATCTATGGTAATAAAAAAACTAACGATTAATTGTCTTGCTCTTCTTGTTTCACAGATTCCTGTACGCGTATCCGTATGTTTCCATAAAATTCCTGCATCTTCTTCATGCATACAAATCGCATGCTTCATTAATTTTTTATTACCCGATTCATCTGCGCTTGGCACGTTAAAATAATGTATTTGTCCCAAGCAGTCGCAACCAAGTTTTAGTTGATTAGAAGATGATCCAAAACCATTTTCACCGGCATCAAATGCCGCTTGGAATTCTCGTGTTTTAGATGGATCAGCGTAGGGAACAACCATTTCAGGTATGCTTGCACGATAAATAATTGATCTGTTATCAAAAGAAATTTGATGCAAAACCAAGCCCTCTCTCGGGGTGAATCCAATACGAAATTTCCATCCTAACCATTCGACTTCCCAGCCATTAACTTTAAAACTTGGACCTTCAGGTTGAGTAATATCAAGAGGTTTGGGTGGAGGGCGGCTTTCGCTGATTGAATCTTCATCATAATTCATCACTTCTTTTGGTATAGGAGTATGACGTCCATCGTCGTCTACACGCAATACACTCTGTTTAATTAAATCAACGACTGCTACTACACCTTCAATAGGGCGTGCATAACCATTATCAGTTATCTTATCTCTATAATAACTTACTGCTCGAACTAAACGTTTTCCTTTTTCTTCTTCTATATCAAAATATCCAGGTGCGAAAGGATCTATCTGAATTAAATCTATTTTATCATCAGATAATCCTCTTTTTATCATTGCATTTCGCCATGTAGGATCAGATTTTACAATGCGATCACAAGTTTGATAATCACTTAGCATAATCGGTGCTTGACCATACGGTGCTTTATCGAAGGGAAGTTTTTCAAATCGAATGACTTTTCCGGTTGTCAAATCTACATTAGCTTCATATGTTTCATTGAGTTTTGAATCCAGTATACAAATGAAAACGATTCTATGTAATGATTTCGTATGATGGAGAATATCTGATTGTAATGGTTCTTCCAATACAACTTGAGCAAATTTATAATGATTTCCTAGTGATTTTTCAGTTTTTAACATATCACATGCTTGTTGGATTTCATCTAACGTTAAGGGATCAAGAGGATGTCGACTATCCATTTTATATATTCCTATTATATTTATACGTGATATATTATAGCGATAGAACTAACATAATCTACGGGCTGTTTTCAATTCGTGTAACTATTCGTTAGATCAGCGTGTCATTGTTGTATATTAAGCATGCGTAGGTATGATTAATCTGTCGCCTGGATGGATGTCGTTATCCGGCATAAGATTTGCTAAACGAATAGCAGGGGAGGTAGTATTAAATTTATCAGCGATTTTATCCATGGAGTCGCCATTTCTTACCATATAAATAGTATCGCCAGGAGCTAATTGATATTCTTCTTTTTTATTGCGATGCGTTGGAATAATTAATTGTGCGCCTACCGCAAGACTGCGTAAGGATTTTAAATTATTAGCAGCCATGAGCGTTTTCTTCGATATATGGAATTTATTCGCAATCTTATCCAGATTATCACCTCTACGTACCATATAAAGTGTATCGCCAGGTTTTAATTCATATTTGCCATTATGAGCGACTAATTCAGGAGGAGCTGCATATTTTTTGCGTTTAGGTGTAAAACGAGCGTACATTTTTTCTGATGCAACAATATCGCGAGATATTTCTGTTTTTCTTTCCGGAAGGATAATGGTAGTGCCGGGCTTTACAGCATTACTGCTTAATGAGTTCATTCGTTGAACTATACTGGGAGTTGTTTTAAATTTTCTTGCAATAGCTACTAATGTATCGCCTGATTTAACTTTATATTGATTCCAACGTACTCTTTCATTTGTTGGTGATGACCACATTAAATTTTCTGTAAATTGCTTAACATTTTGAATAGGTAATACCAGCTTAAATGGTCCACCTGGATCTGTAGTCGTGTGATTGTAACCAGGATTAAGTTGTTTTAATTCTTTTAAGGAAAGTCCCGCGAGATAGGCCGCATGTTTTAAATCGATTTGTCCCCCTATATCGACTTGTGCAAGATAGGGCGCATTGCCGACTGAAGGAAACTCAATATTATATTTTTCAGCATTAGCAATAATACAGGCTAGGGCGAGCAAACGTGGCACATAATCTTTAGTTTGTTGAGCAACTGGAAGTGACCAAAAATCAGTATTTCTACCATCACGAACATTTTTACGTATCGCAGCCAATACATTACCTTCTCCAGTATTATAAGCGGCAATAGCTAATAACCAATTTCCATCAAAAAAACCGCCAAGATAAACTAAATAATCTAGAGCAGCTTTAGTTGATGCAATAACATCGCGCCTTCCGTCATACCACCAATTTTGTTTAACACCATACCCTGTTGCTGTGTCTGGCATCATTTGCCAGATACCACCAGCACCTACTGATGAATATACAAACGGATTATATGCACTTTCAATCATAGGTAATAAAACAATTTCAGCAGGTAGGTGGCGTTTTCTTACTTGTTGAGAAATATAATAGAGATAAGGTGCAGCACGAGCTGCTGAGCGTTGTAAAAAATCTCGGTTATTTAAAAACCATCGTATTTGTTCTTGTACCTGTGCATTTTCTTCGTAGTGAGGGAGTGTAAATTCTGAACGTAACACTTCCCACATATTATCAGCATTATCATAACGATCTATATCATCAGAAAGACTTTGTGTGCGTTCTTCATCCAAATGAAAATTTTTATGGAATACTTGAATTCCCTCAACACTTGGTGCTGCAATAGATGTGATGGGCAAAAAAGCAAGACAAATGCTTATCATTAAGGCTAACATGTTAGAAAACGATAGTATCATTCGCATTATCACAGTTACAAGACTTGAGCCATTAGGGACTTTTCTGAATCACATTCAAAGTCTATCATATAGAGTAGATCCCGGACAAACAAAAAGCGTTTTCCGGGTTAAGGACTCTTCTGAGACAGCACAATAAAAAAACCATTGTGCTTATCAGGAAAAAATATTTGTCTCCCGTTTTTTTAATGACGAATCACAGACAATAAATGTTTTACGCTTTCATGGACAGGGCGACAAGCAAAAGGAAGATATACTTTGATCAAAACATATCATATTGTACAACAATGGGATCACTGGCTTGGTCAGTTTTTAGGTGAGACATTAATAAAAACTGAACAAGATTTTCTAGAAAAGCGATTTTCTAAACAACACGGCAACTATACCTTGCTTCTAGGTGTGCCACATCAGCACAGCATGCTAGATGCATTAGCTATGACTAAGCATGTGGTATTGAGCCCTCTGATTAATAAAAATACGAAAATAATTTATATTGAAGGAAGTTATAAAGAACTCCCTATTACTTCGGGTAGTGTCGATTTTGTAGTCATACCTCATACATTAGAATTTCTTGATAATCCAACACAGTTATTGAACGAAGCCTGTCGCGTAGTAAAGCCAGAGGGGAATATTGTTATTTTTGGTTTTAATCCGTACAGTTTGTGGGGGGTTACTAAGTGGTGGTTGGGTCATAAAACAATCCCATGGTCTGGAAATTTTATTCCAGCTACTAAGATTAAAGATTGGCTAATGTTAGCTGATTTTGAGTTAGTTAGACAAGATATGCTTATGTTTAGACCACCGTCAAAGCGACCTTCTTTGATGCGAAAATTAACTTTTATTGAATGGTTAGGGGTCAAAAGTAATGCGTTTTTTGGTGGGGTGTATGTGATAACGGCGAAAGCAAAAGTCATTCCTCTTACTCCAATTAGATTACATTGGAAACAACAAATAAGTCCTTTACGTGTTACTATGCCTGGTCCTACTATGCGAGATATGCAATGAAGAAAGTTGTTATTTATACTGACGGCGCATGTCGTAGAAATCCAGGCCCCGGTGGTTGGGCTGCGTTACTACGTTATGGTCATCATGAAAAAAAAATTTCAGGAGCCGAAGATCATACTACTAATAATCGTATGGAATTATTAGCAGCTATAAAATCACTCGCAAGCCTCACTGAAC
>CAZHMQ010000005.1:0-45232 GCA_964533645.1 uncultured Coxiellaceae bacterium | reverse complement strand
TCACAAAACGATTCAAAGACTATATCGCCATCCCAAAAGCTAATGGTTATCAATCTTTGCATACCGTTTTGTTCGGACCTTATGGTGTACCTATCGAAGTACAAATTCGCACTGAAGAAATGCATAAAATGGCGGAATATGGTATCTCCGCACATTGGCTTTATAAAACTGAAAAAATCATGTTAAGCGAAACACAACAACGTGCACAAGAATGGCTTAAAGGTGTTTTAGAAATGAATAGCAGTTCTAAAAACTCCATCGAATTTATTGAAAATGTCAAAACCGATTTGTTTCCAGATGAAGTCTATGTATTCACTCCCAAAGGAAGCATTTTAGAATTACCTGCTGGCGCAACACCTGTTGATTTTGCCTATGCTATTCACTCCGATATTGGTGATACTTGCATTGCCGCAAAAGTCGACAGACGTCTCACGCCATTAAGCACACAACTTACCAATGGCCAACAAGTTGAAATCATCACCTCGTCTGGTGCAAGACCTAATCCCTCGTGGCTTAGTTTTATTGTGACAGGAAAAGCTCGAAGCAATATCAAACATTTTTTAAAACAACAGAAACGTGAAGAATCGATTGAACTTGGCAAACGTCTGGTTGAAAAAGCTTTGCATACGTTTGGATTAACGCTTAGCCAAGTCCAAGATCAACATTTAATTGAGGTAGCTAAAGCGGTTAAACTTGAATCCATCCATCATTTCTTCGAAGAAGTCGGCATAGGCAATCGAACCGCATTATTAGCTGCCAAACAAATTGCAAAATTATATGATACTATCGATGAAACGCACTCCTCTGATATTTTAACCCACCCTCATCATCATCCTCTTGCTATCAAAGGTACCGAAGGAATTGTGGTGACTTTTGCAAAATGTTGTCGGCCTATTCCAGGAGATCCTATCGGAGGTTATATTGAGTCAGGACAAGGTCTGCAAGTGCACGTTGAACATTGCGCTGTACTTGAAAAATTTCATCATAATCATGAACGTTATGTTTCTCTGCATTGGGAAAAGAAAGTTCACGGTGATTTTCCTGTCGATTTAAGCGTGGATATTCTTAATGTACGAGGCAGCTTAGCAAGTTTAGCGCTTACTATTTCTGAAGCGGAATCCAATATTATTAATATTAAAGCAGAAGAATTTGATGAACATGCTTTTTCTGTCAACATGACGGTAACCGTTCGTGATAGACCTCATCTTGCCAAAGTATTACGTAAAATTCGTAATAATAAAAATGTATTACATGTGAAACGCATTAAAGCGCAGATTAACCGTAGAAAAAAATACTAGGGCACGGTGACAAAGTAGCGTAGGTGGGGCTGATCTATTACAGCCACTGCTTAAACCACTCACACGCTTCTTTTGCACATATTTCAAATTGCTCATGGTAGGCGGCAAAATGATGACCTGTGATCATTACACATTTTTTTATTGAAGTGATTTTTTCAAATGCATTCAACGCAAGATTCGTTAAACAAATCGTATCTTGATCTGCAATAATGAATAGCACCGGAATATGGATTTTTGAAATCCAATCCATAGGCACATAATCACCTGCCATTTGCATCGATTTTAATGTCACTTGATTTTGCCATTCTGGTAAACTCGTAAAAAAATCATAAGCCTCGCGCTCTTTCATCACCACTGATTTTGCAGGATCAGACGTCACCACAGGCGTCATGGCAGGCAACTTACTTTCGGCCCTTGCTTTATCATAGGCAGCATATTTTTTTTGAATAATGTCCCATAGATCAGGACGCGTGGTTTTTAAGAAATCATGATGTCCCTTAACAAAAGGCACTTGTGCGACTATGCACTTCACACGACTATCTTCGGCAGCTGTGACAATAATATTTCCGCCACTAAAACTCGTACCCCATAGCGCTATTTTTTTTGCATTAACGTAAGGCTTCGTTTGAACATAGGAGATAGCATCTGATAAATCTCGCACTTGTAACGCAGGATTGACCTCAAAACGTGGCTCACCGTCACTCTCGCCAAAATTGCGATTGTCATAGACTAAAACACACATCCCTGCATTTGCAAAAGTATCTGCAAACTTAGATAAATAATGTTCCTTTAAAGCAGTAAATCCATGTGTCATGATAACACATGGCGCAGGAGTATGTTTCGGAATATAAAACCAACCGTGCAGACTTAGATTATCCCGTGTTTTAAAATGAATGAGTTCTTTATGAAACATTTTCTTTTCTCATATGATATGATGAGGTTACATTATTGTATTAGGGAATAGCCATGGGAAACTCACCATCAACAAGAGATAAACAACTAAGAGCACAGGAAGAGTATGTCAATCAACGCATGAAACAAAGTGATATGCAGCGTCTTTCTCACATGCGTGGTGGTTTTTTTCGCCCCAACGATCCTAAATACAATGATTATCAATTAAAAGCCTATTTGAGACAAGAATTTAATGGCTCTCGAAAATCTGATTCTTATGTGCTTGATTACGACTTGCATAAAGCAGGAGTAAAACCACCAAAGCGATAAACCTCACGCCCACCACATATGGTCATCGCAACATTAAGATGCTCATCTAACACCACGAGATCAGCATCTTTACCTATACTAATACTGCCTTTTTTATCACATATTCCTAATACTTTTGCAGGATTTTCAGACGCCATTTTAACTGCATCTAAAAGATCGCACTCGGTGAACTTTAACATATTTTTTATCGCTTGCGGCATACGTAAGACACTACCAGCAAGCGTTCCATCTGCAAGTGTCGCCGTATTTTCTTTAACAGTGACTTGTTGTCCGCCAAGATCATAGACGCCATGCTGTAAACAAGTTGCACGCATGGCGTCTGTGACTAATATCATTTTTTCCATGCCTTTCATATGTAAAATAAGCTTCACAATAGCCGGATGTAAATGGACTCCATCAACGATAAGCTCTGTCCAAACATTTTCTAAAAGTGCTGCAGTTACCATACCTGGCTCGCGTTGATGGATACCGCGCATGGCATTAAAAAGATGTGTGACGTAATCACAGCCATGTTGCATGGCATTCATCGTTTCAGCATACGTTGCATTGCTATGACCAAGTGCTGCAACTATATTATTTTTTTTCAGATAAGCTATAAATTCCTGGCTCGCACATTCTGGCGCAAAAGTCACAAGTTTAATGGCATTTTCTGCAAGTTTTTGCCAATGATGTAATGTCTCGATGCTCGGTAAAAGTATATGATCTGCACATTGTGCACCCGCTTTGTTGGGTGAAATAAACGGACCCTCGAGATGAACGCCTAATAGAGTGGCACCATCTTGCATACCCTTGTAGTCACGCACCGCAAGTAAGGTTTTTTCAATATCTTGTTCCGATGCGGTCATCGTTGTGGCTAAAAAAGACGTCGTGCCTTCTCTTGCTAAGGCTTGGCTAATTTTTTTTAACGCGTGAGGCGTGGCATCCATGACATCGTGACCATGCATCCCATGCACATGCAAATCAATCAATCCTGGAATAAGATGATAATTCGCTGGGAAATCATGATGCCCGGGTTTATTCAAAACAATATCGGCAATGATGCCATCTTGTATCACAACACCCGCATTCTGCAAGACACCATCCGATGTATAAACATGTAAACCAGAAATCGTTAACACGTTATGGCTTCTCGCATCAATAAAACAGCACCCACCGTTGCATCAGCTTGCCTATGCACTAATGAAGCACGCAATGCGTCACTCAGCCAAGGCTCAATAAACGGCGCGATACCACCGAATAAACAAATCGGAAAATCAGCGTTATCATCAACACGTATTTTTGCTAAAGCATGATGTATACGATCGACAGCATGTGCCGCTTTTTTCATAATACGTACTGCTGCAATTTCTTCTTGTTGACTATGATTAATAACAAGGGGAGCAAGTCTCGCAAAATCATTGGACGTTGCACGATTTGCAAAAGCAACAAGTGTTTCAATATCATCATTGAAAAAAGCAAAAACATCTTGTGCCAAAGGTGATTTTTCAGCTCTATGATCCAACCATTCAAATGTCAATCGCACAGCCTGCAAACCTAACCAGGCACCGCTGCCTTCATCATCATGTGGAAAACCCCAGCCACCCACTTTTGAACCTTTTGAAAGATAAACTTGATAACCCACCACTCCTGTACCCACAATAATAATTCCGCCGTCTCGAGCATGATGCGCGCCTACACAAGCCGCATGAGCATCTGAAAAAAGCTGAATCGTTTTAAAAGAATGAGGGGTATGTAAAAAAGCTTGGCGCGCATCAGCGACCTCACAACCGGCAAGTCCTAAGCCTGCGTGAAAATGATATTGGTTATCATCGAGAGACAGAGCTTGTGAAGTGAGTACTTCATCTAATGCGGCATAAATAGATTCCCATGCACCCTCTACGGATAGGCGAATATTTGCCGGTCCTGACACTGCCTGACCTAATAGTTTGCCAGTACTATCTTCGACTCGCAATTTCGATTTAGTCCCACCGCCATCGACACCGATATAAATATCTGTTGCCACGATTACAATCCTTGTAAAAGATGGGTAAGCTTTATTATACGATACACAGCATGATTCTCCTACTTTCGCAATCGCGCACGTAGCGCTTCCAGTGGAATTTTAACCATTCCATCAAAATCTGCTAAAAAATCATGTGTTACTTCTGGACACCAAGCGTGGCCATATACCACTTCATAGCTTAGTGATAGAACAGATTTATTCACTTCCGCCACACCCATTACCGCTAAATCGTCTAAGACTTGAGCCTTATCTTGATATTTCATTTCAAAATGCTCCACGTCAAGCACAGGATCTGCAAATCCTGCCTTAAGTAAAGCATCACCTACATGGTGCATATCCATAAATTGCGGCAGCGGCTCTAGATCGATTTCAGAAAAAGTGGTTGGGCCCAGACTGGTAAACATCAGCAAACCTTCGGGACGCAATAGCCTACGCCATTCACGAAAGACAGTGTCTATATCTTCGCACCACGGCAAGCATAAATTTGACACAATAAGATCTACACTATGCTCTGCATCAGCCGATGACACGATTTCTGCATCTGGATAACGTACTTGCAAATCATCACAAGCGATAGCCAGTATGCATGTAGGCTTTAATGCGACAAGATCAAGGCGCGATAAGATTTCTTCTTGAATAACTCGCATGAGTGGGTGGTTTGTATGTATCATGACTTGACTCTCAAAAAAATCGCACTTGAACACCCACTTTTTAACCTAGATAAGGAGGTGTTTAAAATTAACCACCATTTTACACTATGCCCATAAAAAAACTACTTTCTTGGCTACTACCCTATACCTGCATACTTTGTGGGAACCCGTCTCATCGCGAGCAAGATTTGTGCTTACCTTGTTATCAAGATTTACCCCTATCCAAAACATCGTGCAATATCTGTGCCGCGTCGCTGCCCACGGAAAATAACACGCTTATTTGCGGTCAATGTTTGCAGCAAACTCGTCCATTTGACACTACTTTTGCATTATTTGACTATAAAACACCCATTGATAGCTTATTACTCGAATTAAAGTTCAATCAAAAACTAGTCAATGCTCGTATCCTAGGTGAATTGATGGCAGAAAGCATACAAAAAATTTGGTACCAAACAAAGCCTCTACCTGATGTTATCATCCCTGTGCCATTACACTCTCATAGACTTATCGAACGTGGGTATAACCAAGCAATAGAAATTGCACGACCTATCGCTAAGCGCTGTCGGATAGCCATTAACGCAAAAGCATGTCTTCGTATCAAACCCACCGCTCCCCAAGCAACACTTACCGCTAAAGAGCGTGAAACCAATATAAAACAAGCTTTTACAACGACTATGCGATGGGATAATTATCACATCGCCGTGATCGATGATGTGATTACCACAGGTAACACCATACGAGAGTTTTGTCATCTACTGAAATCAAATGGGGCAAAAAACATTGATGTCTGGTGTTGTGCTCGGCCACAAGCATCTTTTATTCATGACTAAAACCTGTGTATAATCCCACCCACTCTAACACAGGTGAAAATATGCAAGATATTTTATCATTTATCCAAAACCACTGGATGCTTAGCACTGCACTCATCATTATTTTTGTCTTACTCCTTGTCATTGAATGGATTCGAAATAAACAAGGCGCAAGACGCATCTCTCCCCAAGAAGCTACCCAATTAATGAATCATCAAGACGCTGTATTGGTGGATATACGACCAGCAGATGCTTTTAAAACGGGACATATTGTAGGATCTATCTCAATTCCTTTTGCTGAATTAGAAAATAAACCCAAAAAGCTTGAAAAATACAAATCTAAACCCATCATTCTAGTTTGTGCTGCCGGTTTAGAATCCGCACGCGCTGCAACCCTATTGATGAAAATAGGTTTATCTGCGTTCATACTAGCGGGTGGTATACGCAGCTGGCGAGATGCGGAAATGCCACTAGTCAAGGATTAATACTGATGGCAAAAATTATTATCTATTCCACTGCACAGTGTCCTTATTGTATTTGGGCAAAACAGTTTTTAGATTCAAAACATTTGGCTTATGAAGAAATTCGCATTGATATGCATACTGAAAAACGTGCTGAAATGGAACGCTTGAGCGGAAGACGAACTGTACCACAAATTTTCATTAATGATAAAGCCATAGGCGGCTATGACGACCTAATCCAATTGTCAAAATCAGGGCAACTAGACATTTTATTAATTAACTAAAAGGACTCATCTCATGACTGATAAATCACAACCTAAACATCACGTAGCAGGTGATGCAGCGCCAAACTTCGAGATTCAACGTATTTATACAAAAGACTTATCTTACGAAGCACCTAATACCCCACATACTTTTGTTGACGATTGGAAACCTGAAGTACAACTTAACCTGGAAACCAAAAGTAATCGTATTCAAGAAAATATGCACGAAGTGGTTTTATCAGTGACAGCAACCGTAACCAGCAATAAGAAATCTGCATTCTTAATTGAAGTCCATCAGGCCGGTATCTTCATGATTTCAGGTGTTCCAGCCGAACAACTTCGTCAAATGCTAGGTAGTTTCTGTCCTAACATTTTATTTCCTTATACTCGTGAAGTGATTTCAGATGTTGTGGTTCGCGGTGGATTTCCACAATTATTATTGGCTCCTGTCAATTTTGATGCGCTTTATGCACAACATTTACAAGAACAAAGCAAAGGCACGGCTGATGCAACAGGCGATGGCCAGGTTCACTAAAACCCACCTACTTCCCACTAGCAAAAAGTGTTGGTGGGGAAATATCTATTTTTGGATGCCCTTATGAACACGTTTGAAAAACCTATTCTTATTTTGGGCGCCGGTTCTTGGGGCACCGCACTTGCCTTGCATTTGTCTCGCTTAGGACAAAACGTTTACTTATGGAGCAATGAAAAAAGCCACATTATTGCCATGCAAAAAGATGGCATGAATAAACAGTACATGCCTAACCAGGCATTTCCGGCTACACTTATTCCCATAGCTGATCTTAGTGAAGCATTGCCATTATGCGATGATATGTTAATTGCTGTGCCTTCCTCAGGTTTTCGTGATCTTTTATTACACTTACAACCCAAACTAAAAGATGCTTCTCGAGTGATTTGGGTGACCAAAGGACTTGATGAAAACACCGGCGCATTATTACACGAAACATTCAAAGAGATAGTCTCTGACCATTATCCTTATGCGGTTTTATCAGGACCATCGTTTGCCGGTGAAGTCGCTGCAGGCTTACCAACTGCTGTGGTCGTTGCAAGCACACATAGTGATTTTGCAGAGGACGTTTCAAGACGATTTAATAGTTCTACTTTTCGCGTTTACCTAACCGATGATGTGATAGGTGTTGAAATAGGCGGCGCAGTAAAAAACGTCATCGCTATTGCCACCGGCATTTCAGATGGCATGGGCTTTGGTACCAATGCACGCTGTGCTCTCATCACACGTGGCTTGGTTGAAATCACCCGATTAGGTGTTGCATTAGGCGCAGAAGCTGAAACCTTCACAGGCTTAGCAGGCCTAGGCGATTTAATGTTAACTTGCACTGACAATCAATCTCGTAATCGACGATTTGGTCTCTCGATTAGTCAAGGCAAAGAAGCTGATGATGCGGTAAAAGCGATTGGTCAAGTCGTGGAGGGCAAGCGCAATGCCGAACTTGTGGTGAAACTTGCACGCCGCGTGAACATTGAGATGCCTATAGCTGAAGCCGTATGTCATATTTTAGAAGGAAAAATCACACCGCAAGATGCCATGCGTGATTTGTTGTCGCGGGCTACGAAATCTGAGCGGGGATAAATGGTGGGCACGCTGCGCTTTGCCCACCATTTTTTCAATCATACATAAGCTGATCTAATACCGTAACCTCACCACGCGGCGTCGATTGCGTTAACTCATGCAACACATCGGTCATGCATAACACTCGCAATGCATTTGGAGTAATTTCATCAAAAGAAACTTTTACCCCTAAAATAGAACCCGTGACTTCTTCAAAGCTAGCGCCTATACCGTAACCCAAACATAATGAAGATAATTGATCCGCACGACGACATATTGCAGGTAACAAACCTGTTGGAGCAAACACTTCTTCCACCGTCATGGGCCTACCATTTAAACTAAAGCGTGCACCCATGGCTTTTGCGATTTTTGCCATTAAATCTGGTATTTCCATCTTTTATCTACCTCTTCCACCAAGGTTGTGCAATTTTTCTAGGCCCTGCCACAAACGAGCGCATCCATCGCAAAAAAACCGTGACACTAAATCCATAACGTTCTAATGCGGCAAAAAATGCTGTCGCAATGACTGCTAACACAAAAGTCCAAAGACGTATATGAAATAGCAAAAATAGCAAAGGGAAACATGCCCTAAAATCGACGAAAAAAAACTTTACACTTCTTGCTGAATCACGCCAATGTGCCATAGGACACCTCCTATGTATCATTATATACGTATTACTTTTATATTGCTTTATCTAATCTGTCTTACCTATACTCTCTCGGCTGCCAATTTTAGGAGAAGGGATTTTTATTTTTTACTAGCACAGAGAACGTGAATACTCGATAATAGTCACCATACGCTAAAACGGACACATGGAAAAATCACCGTTTATGACAACCAAATTTGCATCTATTGTACTGTTATCGCTCATACTTTCCGCATGCGCGACACCTCCGCCGCATGATCCGCCGGATACGTCGAGCAGTGCGCTTGCTGAAGCTTCTTATGCAGTAAGTCGATCTATTTCTAATCTGACTGAAGTTGCACAGGCGGCGCATCCTATGCCCGAAATGCCAGCATCGCCTAGCCCTGCAAGCTATGGTATGTCTGGTTTAACTTCTGTCGATTGGTCAGGTCCTGTTGAACCTTTGGTAAGACAAATTGCAAAATCAGTCAATTATCGCATGCGCGTACTCGGGAGACCGCCCGCCATTCCCGTGATGGTCAGCATATACGATAAAAATATGATGGTGGCCGATATCTTACGCGACGTGGGGTATCAATGCGGTCGACGTGCAGCAGTCGTCGTTTATCCAGATAGTCGAGTCATCGAATTACGGTATGCTAAACTCTAAGTGAAGGAGTAGAAGTAGGTCTATGAAACCGTTTATCATCATACTTCTCTTAACAAGCTTATTGACCGGCTGTTTTAGCAAAAAAAAACAAGACGTCGATCCGACAAATTTACATCAACTTGAAGAACTAAGAGTGGAATCCGATCCCACCTCTGAACCTTTATTTAATACGACGCAAATACGCACAAAAGCTTTGAAAGATACTGCTATGAGCCTAGGCGCTCAAGGTGGTCTTGCAACTGAATCACAAAAAATCAACCAACGATTGGAAAAAGATAAGTGGTATTTAGAAACCATTTATAACTTTAATGGCATGATGTTAAGCCATGGCGTATTACCTCCTGTGCTCGCTGAAGGCGATAGCACCTTAAATTTGGATGATTCCACGACTATTCGAATTTCGGATAAAACCTACAAAATTATTTCTCAAGCACGCTTTGCAACCACTCCACCTAACTGGCGCGAATATCTATGGATGAGTTATAACAAGCCAGAAATACCGCATAAATTCATGATGCCTAGAAATGATGAAGAAAGTCGCATATGGAAAAAAGCTATTCAGTTAGGTTGGGAAAAAGGTTCGCAACAAGCAGCCAGTATATTTCAACAAAATCTAGCGCGCTTAAAACGTGACTATAATGGTATGATTCTTTATCGTAAATTATTACAACAACATATGGTCAGCGCACCTTATGTGTCTAAAACGGAGTTGGGTGTGACAGGGGATGGCTCAGATATGCGTATTAACGATCAAGTATTACGTATTACTGAATTGCCAAAATTACAAACGAATAGCGATAACTGGAAAGCCATCGTGGTGAAACAACATGACTACTGATTTTATTTTTCCGCAAGAACCCATACGATTGTCCATGGATTCTGTCAATGAAATTTTAATCCATTGTGTCAAAAATGGCGCATCTGACATCACTTTTCAAACCGATGAATCCATTTTTGCTGAAATTTATGGTCGCTTAAAAAAAGTTACCCGCCGTCGTTTATCCAATACCGAAGTCGGTGAAATTATTAATGCCATGTATGGACCTAACGGTACTGCACAGCTTATGTCTGGTAAAGATGTTGATACACATTATGAAATTCGTCCTAACCGTTCAGATCGTTATCGTTTTCGTATCAATGCCACCGCTTGTTTAGTCGAAGGGCATGATGGCATACAAATCACAGCCAGAACCATTCCTAGCGATCCACCCACTTTGCAAAGCATGGATTTACCTCAGCAAATTATAGATGCTATAGCACCTGAGCAAGGTGTGGTCTATGTCACTGGTGCAACCGGCTCAGGTAAAAGTACGTTATTGGCCGCTATTATTCGCAGTATCGCTGAAAATCCTGAAAGTCACCGTAAAATTTTAACTTACGAATCTCCGATTGAATTTGTGTATGACAGCATTGAAACCGTCTCTGCTGTGGTCAGTCAATCCGAAATTCCTAGACACTTGCCTAGCTTTGCCGCAGGGGTTCGTAATGCCTTACGTCGAAAACCTCGACTTATACTTGTGGGCGAATCACGTGACGCCGAAACCATTAGCGCCACCATGGAAGCTGCGATGACGGGTCATCCGGTTTATACGACCTTGCATAGCAGTAATGTACCTGAAACTGTGAGACGTCTTGTTACCACTTATCCCGCGGAAGAGCGCGCGGGACGCACTATCGATTTAATTGAAACCATGCGTTTGATTATTTCGCAACGTTTAGCGCCCACTGTCGATGGCAAACGCGTGGCCTTACGTGAATATTTAGTGTTTGATGAAAAGATTCGCGATAAATTACTCGATGCCGATCCGAATGCTATCACAGCCATGGTCAGAAAAATGGTGCATGAACAAGGCCGTACTATGGCTGCCGATGCCAAAGAAAAATTTGATGCGGGATTGATATCGGAACGGGTTTATAATGTGATTGCGGAACAGGGAAAAAGAGAAGACAAGGAATCCGAATAAAATGATGATCAACCGTCCGCATTCTCATTTTTCAAACCCGCTTGACCTCCACCTTTATACCCTTTCTTAGCCTTCTTCATACCAACCTTAGTTGCGCCTTCTGCCGATCCCTTACCAGCCTGCGCCGCGCCGCCAGCAGCATGTTCAACGGCTTGTTTCATCGCTTGAGCAGCTTGAGCTTCACCAAATTGCATAGCTTGACCGCCGATATAAGTCAGAATACGCTCTGGAATATGATGAATAAGCGTAAACACTTGATTCATGGAAGTGAAAATAATAGAGGAAAAAATGGCAATAAAGATCAATTCCTCCACCAAACCGGGCGCGAGTGTCATGACATCCCACATGATGTACATAAAGCCCATGCAGACAAATTTAACCACCACATTTGCTAAAAATGAGGCAACAAGTAAGCCAAACACCATTAAGGTGGGTCGTAAAAATAAATTAAAAATAATCATCACTGAAGGTTCTGCACGACCAAAGACTTCACTTTGTCCACCCGGACTCAAAATACCAAGCGCCACAATAGGTGCGGCAACCATGGCTTCAATGGAAGCAATAAACCAACCTATCACTGAGGCAGTAAATACGACAAAAGGTATCATGGGAACATACATGCCCAATAAAGCACCCATGGTCATGAGAGCACCCAATAATAAATAAAGTGCAGGCATTAAAAGACTATTGACAGACTTCCAAACTTCGAGAAGACTGGTAAGATTACCCGACCCGACTATCATAGTTTCAAAAGATGCAGCAACGCCCGCAATGATCGCTGCAACAAGCATAATGATCACATAAAATACTTGCGCAATAATTAATAAATTTTGACCAAACGTCGCAATCCTTAAAAGAGGGGTATCATGAATGCCCGGGTTAGCTGCGGCTGCTCCTTGTAACATTTGCATAAAAGACTCAGTTAATCTTCCAGACATACTTCTAAGCGGCGCCTCAAGTGCTTCACCACCAGGTATGGAATAACTCTGATTAGACCCCGTCCCTGAAGTGGTATCTCCTCCTCCGCCACCGCCGCCGCCACTGCTAGCTACAGCCTTACTTATAGCATCTACAAAGTCTGAGGCTGCCAAATAATTACTGCGATACTTACTTTCCATTATCTCCTTGTTTGGCAGAGAGATTGACAATGGCATCATACTTGCTGATATGGATCTTGTTGCTAAATTTACCAACTGATAAAAATAAGCGCCTGCTGTGATCCAACCCTGCTTTACTGCCTCATCTGGGTTAAACTTATCCGTATCTTGCACTATGGGCTTTGTAAGTTTGGCGGCTAAATCTGTAAGAACTTTTGAATAATAATTTGCCTGATCTGAAATAATATCAATTTTTTTAAGCTGATCAAGCGTAAGGGTATTTAAGTCAACAGGGTTTTCAGAGGGACTTTCAGGATTAAGCAAGTAAGGCAATATCGACCAGGTTTGTGCCCATGACAACTCAGAATCTGAACCAGTAGGCATACCATTCGATACTTTAGGGCCATCCCCAACGGGTTTAGGGAAATTTCTATTTGTGTCAGGTGGTAACGTATTGGGCTTACAAACATTCGTGGGTATGTTTGTCGAGGGAACACAACAAGTTGCTTCGCTAGTTGCTATAATTAAACCCTTTTTTTCGCAATAATTACTAATCCAATCTTTTGTCGGGGGCTCAATCGTTTTATTAGCATTATAATAAAAATCAATATATTGCCTATCTGCGTTTACAAATGCTTTTGCACTAGCTCTTAACACATTAACCGCATTTTGGAGAAGCAGATTTTGAAAATTACAAAGCTGGAGCTTGTTTTCATCTGATGCTATATCTTTATCCGATAAATTACATTTTTTCATGGTTCCACAAACCCCATCGGGACCTATGTCATAAACTGAGCTATTACCATCTATATTACCACTATCTTTTGCAGGCCATTTTCTAAAAGCTATTTCCGGAGGAACATTGGAAACGGGAGGCATAGCATAAGTTTGTTCACATACAAGAGCCAGATACAAACTCTTCATTTGTGTCTCTACACCAATGAGAGCAGTACTCACACCTGCTTTAGCGAAATCAGATGGCATAATGACAGCACTTCCTCCTGCAGACTTCACAGCAGCTGTCCATAACGTATCTGCAGCTCCTACACCTTGTACTATAATCCACATAATGATAACTTGTATCAAGGAGTAACCACTGGCGGCGGGAAAAAGACTAACGACACCTGCAACCATACGGATAGGTACCCACAAACCACTCCATTTTTTACCTAAAAATTCGCCCTCATGGGCAGTCATCATGAGTCCCACCACCGTGGTATAAATCACAATGATAGAGCCTACCGTCAATGCAATCGTGTTTATAGCCAAAAACATGGAACTCATAAAAACATTAAGCGTTCCAGGCAATACATTCCCTACACTGCCAAAAATTTGACTGAGAAAATAAATAGACCGGTCAGCAGGATCAATATAAAAAATATTGGCCATTACTTGGCATCCTTAGGACGACCACTCCACCATTCATCAAATGTGCAACCTAATTTGCGATGCTTGATTTGAAAGTGCCAAAAATGAAAACGAAAAGCATAACATAATAAAATGGCAACGCATGCCATAGATAATATAAACGCAGAAATTCTTCCGTAGCTTATAAGAAAGACAAGCGCACCCGCAAAAGCTAAGGCGGCAAGCACCACAAAGAAAATAGCATACAATAAATAAGTTTCTGAAATTCGTTTAACATCAGCGTCTGTGACATCAAATCGCTGCATGGCTTCTGTAAAAGTTTCTGTACGCTCGGGTTTTTCAACTGTGCTTATGTCTTTTAGATTAGCCCAGATGATTTTATTGTAACTTTTAAGCTCGTTATAACCCAACCATCCTAATGGATTGAAAAAAGTCTTACGCGTGACTTTGAATGCATCTTTAATAGCCATAAGAACATCCAGATAAATTCATTTAACATTATCATTCGCTCATCAAAAAAACAACCTCGCTTGCACTTGCTCTGAAAATTTTCTCAAGTATACTTAACTCATGCTATGCACTGAGTCTTTATATGCCAGATTTGGACCTACCCTCTTCACATGTTTTTTGGAAACAATATGATGACCCTATGATTTATCGGGTTATTGCATTTATGGAAAGCGTCGAAACATGGTCAATGGATGGTAATCCTGAGCTTGAAGCAGCCATTCATGAACTAGGCAATCAGCTTGAACAACTTACCCGCTTTGAATTAAGTAAAGAAGAATTTTTTATTTCGCTTTGTGCACATATCAAAACTTCTAGAATTCTACGTCTATTACAGGCTATTGATACCATCGATCCAGGTTCTGCATCGAAAGTTTTGATGTTCGCTGAAGAAAATAACACCCCTGAAAATCTTGTTGCTGGTCTTTTTCTACGCCGTAATATCGTATTTGAACGCTTACGACTTTTAGCTCGTGTTTTTTCTCCTCAACGTGTTGAATTAGTCATGAAAGCTATGGAGCAAGAAAATGTATAGATCAACCGCAGTTCTTGTAATAATTGCCTTAACTATGATATTTACCGACGCCTTTGCGCAAGAATTTTCTTTTAAATCCACACCCGCTGCATACACCCCCAGCACATCTACTAAAGATTCAGCGCTTTCCCCCCAAGAATTTGCCGATAAGAGCACGGAAGCCTACCAAGAACAACAAGCAAAAGTTGCTGCGCGCGTTGCAGAAAAAGTCAAAGCGGCTGAAATGAATGAAGCCCGAGCTAAGGCCCAACAAAAACCTCAAACAACCACTGCACCCCAACAACCTATAAGAAAAGAAAGTCCAAGCACTATGACGAGCACCACTCCTGCACCTGCAGAAGCACCCCCCACACGCAGTCCAACAACCCAACCTTATACAGGCTTTCAAAGTCCCCCACCCGCAAGCACGGGTGGTGGTTATAATAGTGGATCAACGCCTAGTAACAACAATCAAAACAGCGGTGGATGGGGGTCTAGTATCAAATATTAATGAGCTCTAGGAGAATTCCATGCAAAAAGGTCGAATAAAATATTATTTATTTTTAATTATTTCAATGATTGGCGCTGGTTACTTCGCTGTTTCATATGCAGTTGAGGGGTTATCTGAAGCAGCATCAGGCCTTACCTCCCCAGCTTCTGCTCCTAAAAGCAAATCAGATCAAACAACAACCGAAGATCCCGCTTATCAAAAGCTAACGGAGGCTCAAACAAATGCGGATACGTACAACGAACTTGCGGATAAAACTAGAGAGGAAAAGCCCGATGACTATTTAAATCTCATCGCAAAAAATACCTATGCTTTTTTAAAAGCATTCAATTATTTTTCCCTTAATTGGCTACAAATTTACACCGTGCCAACGTCTACTGAATTGGATACTTTATTTGTCAATTATGGTCTGTCTTCTGCATATAATTTATCCTATCAATTGGGCCAATTGAAATCTATTTATTTATTTGACTATAAGGAACGCAATATTTATCCATACAAAGCGCTTCCTTCTCCTGAGATGGATTATGCAACTTTACTCACCCTAGATGAAACATCACCTGATAAAGAAAAACTTAATAAACAAAAACTTGATGCTCAAGCTTTTATCAAAAATGTGTCGGGTATCAATATTTTTCATCCAGGTCTTGTATCAAATGATATGGAAGGCGAGCCCTATAAAAAATACATCACTTTTATCAATAGCATTAAGTCTGTCTCGAACTACAATGCTTATATTTTAAATACACAGTTTGCTGATCTGAAAAATAATATGGCTTTAAGCCAAACCCAAACGGAGTTAAAAAAGAAAGCCAGTGGGAATGATTGGGTAAACCATATCAATACTGAAGTCTCATTAGGCGTTATTTTGCGACAACTTTTATTATTTAATTCACAAATGTATGTCATTATGGCAGATTTATTAATCACACAAAAACAGCTGTTAGCCACAACAGCCATGACGAATACCTTGCTCGTTGCAATCAGCGGAGACTATGAAAAAACTTTGTTGAATGCAGCAGCTAAGTAACGTGAATTGAATGATATTACATAAAAGCTGAGATATTGAACGTTACTCAACATTCTGCACTTGTTCGCGCATCTGTTCAATTAGCACTTTTAATTCAACAGATGCGCGCGTCGTATCCACATCCGCTGATTTTGCCCCTAAGGTGTTTGCTTCACGGTTCAATTCTTGCATTAAAAAATCTAATCTTCTGCCCACGACACCGCCATGTTTTAAAATACGTCTAATTTCCGAAATATGGGTATCAATACGCTCTAACTCTTCTGAAACATCAATTTTTTGAGAAAAAATTAAGATTTCTTGTTCTAGCCTGCCTGTGTCTAATTCAATTTTAACTTCACTAAAGCGTGCAATTAAACGCTCACGTTGCAACTTCAAAATCTCTGGCCAATGTTTCCGTACTGTTACAACTTCTGCTTTCATGCTATCTAATCGTTGCAAAAATAATTGTTTTAATTCAGCTCCTTCACGTTCGCGCGCTCCGATCAAATCTTGTAAGGTTTTTTCAAGTAATTTGATCACTTCATCTTCAATGATTTCAAAATCCACTTCTGCAATTTGCAAAATACCTGGCCAACGTAAAATTTCCATAGGTTGAACAGGAGCCACTTTAACTAATGCTTTTTTGCTCAACAATTCAGAAATAGTTTCATTGGCATGACAAAGTTGTTCCGCAAGATGATGGTTAATGGTAATTTCTGAACCTGAAACATCTCCGGGCTGATAACGCAGATGACATTCAATCTTGCCGCGTTTTATAAAACGTCTAAGAGATTCACGCATCGGTGCTTCTAATTCATGCAAATTATCAGGTAATCGAACCATAAGCTCGAGATATCGATGATTAATCGAACGTAATTCACATACCGCTGTACCCCATGAACCTGCTACTTGCCCTCTTGCGAATGCTGTCATGCTTTGTATCATAAGATTATCCCTGATTATAGTTACTCGCATATTATCATATTGACATATATCGTCTATAATGGCGGCCTTAATAAATATTGTAAAAAGAGACTACCATGCGTCCTAGCCACCGTGAAAATAATCAATTACGCAATATACGTCTTACCCGAAACTATACAAAACACGCCGAAGGTTCTGTATTAGTTGAGTTTGGTGATACTAAAGTCATTTGCACAGCTACCTGGACACCGGGTGTTCCACATTTTCTCAAAGATTCAGGCAAAGGATGGGTCACTGCTGAATATGGGATGTTGCCACGATCGACTCATGAGCGCATACAGCGTGAAGCCGCCAAAGGTAAACAAGCGGGAAGAACTCAAGAAATTCAACGCTTGATTGCACGTTCTTTACGCGCTGCTGTGGATTTAACCGCCTTAAGTGAAAACACCCTTGTGGTAGATTGTGATGTTATACAAGCCGATGGAGGAACTCGTACCGCTTCTATCACAGGTGGATGTCTTGCACTTTATGATGCTATCCAACAAATTAAACAAAAAACTAAAATAAAAGCCGATCCTTTCAAACAATTTATTGCATCGGTATCTGTCGGCATATGCAAAGGCATAGCTGTATTAGATTTAGATTATAGTGAAGATTCTTCTGCGGACACGGACATGAACGTCGTCATGACAGAACATGGGGGCTTTATTGAAATTCAGGGCACCGCAGAAAAAGATACGTTTCAGCAAGTTGAGCTTGATCAATTGTTGGTTTTGGCAAAAAATGGTATTCAAACGTTGATTGAAAAACAAAAAGAGGCATTAAAATCATAAGAGATATCATCCTAGGCATCCTTCGAGGAGGGCCGTCTCGAAGGACGTTCAGCATTAACATCATCGCAAGGAGCATCTTCCTTAGAAACAGCCGCATTTGTATGACTAAAAATACTATAGTTAAACAACCCTTTTCGTTGATTATTCCGCCAAGCATCCATGGTCTCATGGATAGCATCTATAGCCTTTTCCTCATCAAAAACTCTTCTAAACGGGGCACTCATGATAACTTCCCTCCAAACTCAACTCGAAACTGAATGTTTTTTTTCTCCGACTCTGTACCTGAATTAATAAATTCCATTTTTTGGATTGTCCTTTTCAAGGTTGTTTCTAGAGCTGATTTGATAGTTTCTTTCACACCATCTGGGATAGGATAGGCATAAGGAACATGTAGATAAAATAAAACATACTGATCTTCTTGTAATAACAGCCTCATCACAATGTGATGCTCACCTGACGTCACGCCATAGTTATTATCGTGATAAGCAATGAATTTACCTTCAAGCAAAAGTTTCCCTAATTGCTCATCAGGTCCAGAAATATGAATGATAGATGCAGCTTCTTCTCGCTCAACAATGCCACTCATTTTTTCTCCGGCATATTCACAGTTATAGAATTCACGTTAATTATATGAAATATAACTTAAAATACCCTTAAGACAGCTCATCAAGCATATCATAATTTACAAGCAATGGGGCGTGATCGGAAAAACGTTGATCTTTATATATACTAACTGATTTTATTCTTTCTTTTAAGCCTGAAGTGACAACTTGATAATCAATACGCCATCCTACATTTTTGGCCCAAGCTTGGCCTCGATTTGACCACCAAGTATATTGATCAACCTCTTTATTGATTTCACGAAAAGCATCAACAAATCCAAGTGTGCCAAACAATTCATCCATCCATGCTCGCTCTTCGGGTAAAAAGCCTGAATTTTTTTGATTACCGCGCCAATTTTTTAAATCAATTTTTTTATGTGCAATATTCCAATCGCCGCAGATAATGTAATGATGTGATTGTGAAGCTATTTGTTTTAAATATTCTGCATAACGTTTAAGAAAATCAAATTTAATAGCTTGCCTATGTTCTCCGCTGGTTCCTGAGGGTAAATATACTGATGCAACACGAATTTTACCAAAGTCTGCTTCAATATAACGACCTTCTTGATCTGCATCCAACCATCCTAACCCGGTTTTGACATGCAGAGGTTGTTGTTTTGAATAAATACCTACACCACTATAACCTTTTTTTTCAGCGCAATGAAAATAAGCATAATAGCCCTCGGGCTGAAAAATGGATTTCATTAAATCAGTGTGCTGGGCTTTTAGTTCTTGCAAACAGACCACATCGGCATCTTGTTTTAACATCCACTCAAAAAATCCTTTTTTAGCTGCCGCTCGAATCCCATTAAGATTCATTGAAATTACATGTAACATATCAACGTCCTAATAAATTTTGTAAAAATTTTCCTGCTTTTTCAGTTATTTTTCCTTTCTCGATTCTTTCCTGTAGTTGTGCTTTAACTTTTTGTACTTGCTGTTCTGCAATGAACTTAGTAAGTGCCTCTGTATCTAAACCAATCTGGGGGTCTTGCAAGCTACCGACAATCCGTACAGGAATAGCTAAACCGTGTAAATTAAACTGTTGATTATTACTCAGCGCGATCTGATTCAACTCAGTTTTTACATGATAATCCATCGTTTGATGGATTAAATTAACCGTACCCTGCCCTTTTGTCATAAAATCAGTTGAACTCATCACTAAATCAGTGTTACTTACTACGCCAGCCTGAATAACAAAGCTAGCATTTAATGCATTAAACTTGGTTTGTTTAGTATTACTAGCTAAAGTATCTTTTTTTGTTAGCTTGGCCGTAGCATTAGAAATCAAATAATGAATATCGATACCCTGCAAAACACCGTTATCCGAATTTATATGTCCAGAACCATCTAAATTTTTCAACAGCGTTTTTTTATCCCCCACAAGAGTGGTTGCTTTTATATCCATATTAGCATTACCGGCCAATGTTAATTTTTGTTTTGGTGATAGGTCTTGCAATAATGTTGCTACATTAAAACGATTCAAGTTTGCAAAGATAGTAAACCGAGGTAATGCAGTATTTAAATCAACGCTCACACTACCCTCTAATTTCCCTTGATAAAAAGATGCACTTATAGGCGCCAATGTTACAATGCCTTGGCTATATCGTATAGGAATTTTCAGATTTGTCACTTTGATATGATGAGTCACTACTTCGTCAACGACAAGTCTACCATTTATGGCAAGGGATTTTGGCGCTGGAATAAGATCAAACTCTCCTTCAACGTTTTTTAACCCTTGTAGAGTCGCAACATCTTGCCCACTTGCTTGCAACCATTTTCTTAAATCAAAAGAAGCTATTTGCAAATGACCTGTTGTCACAGGATTAGTCATAAGATTAGCCACACTAATTTTACCCGTTACATTAAGATCATTTGATCTTGCGTGAAAATTTTCCCATTGCAATGTTTGCTTAGCAAGATCGGCCATCACATCACCTGCGAAAGTGGCATGTATCGATTGTTTATTTTGTTCAGTATGCGTCACTACTTCTACATTTCTGAATGAAAATACTTCCGCATCCCTATTCAACGAAACATGCGTATTTATTTGAACTTCACTTTTTAAAGCTTGAGTAGGATTGATTAATATAAATTTAGATGAAACGGGAAATGGCTTTAATAAATTAAAATCTTTTGCATATAAGTTAAATTTTTCTAGGCTTATGAATTGCTTGGTTTGTTCATCTGTCCAACTGATCTCAGAATTACTGATGGTTAATCCTGATATGGCAACTGCAAGCAGAGAAGGTTTAGCATGCCCTGCTGATGAAGTTATTGTACTTGATGTTTTAGCATTTTCTTCTTGAAAATCCCAATTTGCTTGTCCCTGGCTATTTTTTATCAAATGTAGCTTCATTCCATCGAGCGAGATGCCACTTGATTCAATTTTTTGATGCCATAAGGGCATTAATCTCACACTGAGTGTAACATGCTTAACTTCAGCAAAAATAGCCTGATCGTATCCAGCCGGATTTTTAAGCACAATATGATCAGTTTTCACTCCAAAGGTGGGGAAAATAGTCCATGATAAATCACCATCGATAATAAGTTGTCGACCGGTAATAGATTGTATTTTTTCAGCAATTAAGGGCTTGAATCGATTTGGATTTACAAAGGTAGCTAAAGAAACAACCAAAAGAATGGCCAATAACACCACCATTCCCACTACTATTGCTATCCATTTAACTATTTTTTTCATATGACTTCCTACAAACGAATAGATGCCAACCCCATACTACTGATAAAGATAGGTTTTGACAAATGGGAAGTTCCTTTGTATCTGTATCCGCTGTGTGCAAAGGGACTTCAGATGAGCTGGAAAAAAAGCGCTGGATATTGATATGATAAAAGCGGGTGATGGGAATCGAACCCACGCTAAGAGCTTGGGAAGCTCCCGTTCTACCATTGAACTACACCCGCAGGAATAAAAAGCGGGCAAAAAGATTACTTTGCCCGCGCAAACACTAACACTTACTATAATCCACTTCAACAGTGGTAAATGCTTTTTTCACGACATCTTTATCGTAACCTAAATCACCCGCTGCAGTTAACACACCGCAAGCAGCTTCTGCCCAAGTGGTACCAGAGGTCCAATAATTTTGTGCTTGAACCATAACATCAAAGGCTTTTTTCGCATTCCAACCTGATGATGTACCCATGAGATAGAACACACGATTGTAAATACCGCTACTGTAGTGAACATCTAAGCCAGGACTGTATTGGCTAACTTTGTCAATGGAACACCAATTACCAGGCGCTCTACCTGCACAGTCTTTGCTTGGTTGATCCATATAACGTAACGCACCATTCGTTTTGAAGATTTCTGGACCAATTTGCCAGCTATTTGTGCCTGTGCTATAAAACTCTGCCGCTTGAGCTGCCATATCGGAGAAAGCTTCATTTAAACCACCGGATTGAGCATAATAAACTAAACCAGAATGCTGCTCAGTAAAGCCGTGACTGATTTCATGCGCCCCTACACCAAGTGAAACTAATGGATAAAATGTAAACCCACCATCACCAAATGTCATTTGTTGTCCATCCCAATATGCATTTTCCATGTTTTCATGCACACGCATGCTTAACATCATCTGCTTACCTGCGGAATCAACGAGCGCTGGTATACCATACCACTTCATATACATACCTTGAATAACTTGGCCAGCATACAAAGCATCATTACCGGGTGAATATGCTCCATTTACTTTATCAAAATCACCGCTCCACCACACATTATCATGGTCGGAATTGGTTTTTACACATGAATAATTTGAAACTTGATCATTCTTACGTCTATCTTTTACGGTAACTTCAGCATTTTTAAGAGAGCAAACTTGCTTGCCTGTATCTCTATCTATATTCAACTTTGCCAAATTACCAGACAATCCATCATAAACTTGTTTACCCATTTTTGGATTGCCACCCAAACCACCACCTAATGCATCACCCACGGTTTGAATATTATTCCATTGTTGATACACCGCAAAAGTGACAGCATCGACGATAAAGTTTGGTTTAGCAGGTAAGCCTTGATTTGAATTTACTGTAAAATTGGCTAGATATGCCCAATGTGCTTTATTTTCAGCATCTATATACACGATTAAACTAGCGCTGCCTTGATCGATAGTGGAAATTCCCTTATTTTCTTTTTTGTAGCTAGAAATAAGATAATTCAATATCTTTTCAGAATCAACCGATGGTTTTGGACCTAAGTCTTTATTTAAATCTTGGTACACCATACCATTCATCGTTGAATTATTATTAGCTGTCATGGCACGTAAACCAGAAGTATTTCCGCCTTTAGGTATATGTACTATGACATCTCCGCCCCATACTGGCGCACCCGCAAAAGTTTGTTTTAAACGAACATGAGTAGTTTTTTTAAAGTCTGTTGAACGACTGACTTGATTCAACTGGCTTGAATGAGGTATCAAGCTTGTTGCAAATGCATTTAGCATTGAAACAGGTTGATGTCTTAAATCGACGGGTGTTGCTGCAAAGGCTGAGGTCATACAAGTGGATGCTATCATTCCTAATATAAACACATTAGCTTTTTTCATTACTTCCTTCTCCTTGTGAGGTTATTCCGCTACAAACAAATTATGGCACTATATTTTTATAAAATACAATACAGGTTCTCATGAGCGTGTTAGATTTTTCTAGAGAGTGCATTCTGAGCTATGAAAACTAAAATCATTCGCAGCTCAGAATGGAGGAGATTAACAAGCAGAGGTATCAATACCTACAGTTTTAAAGGCGCTGCTAACAGCATCGACGGGATAATGTAAATCTTTTGTGGCTTTAATCACACCGCATGCGGCTTTATTAAAGTTTGTGGTTCGTGTCCAGTAATACTGATTCGCTTGAACCATAATGTCAAATGCTTTTTTTGTATTCCAGCCTGGCGCTGTCCCAACAAGATAAAATACTTTATTAAAAACTCCACTGCTATAATGCACATTCATACCAAAACGATAATCTTTCACATGATCGATAGAACAACTAGAACCTGGTGCTTTGCCATTGCAATCCTTGGTAGGCTCATCCATATATCGTAATGCGCCACCACCTTTTACAATTTCCGGCCCAATTTGCCACGTATTGCTACCAACGCTGTAATATTCCGCAGCTTGCGCAGCCATGTCTGAAAATGATTCATTAAGACCGCCTGATTGCAACAAATAAAATAAATTAGCATGTTGCTCGGTAAAACCATGGCTCACTTCATGCGCACCAACACCTATGGATACTAATGGATAAAACATAGACCCACCATCACCATATGTCATTTGTTTGCCATCCCAATAAGCATTTTCAATGTTTTCATGCACACGCATGACTAACATCATTGGCTTGCCATTTTCAGTGAGCACTGGAATACCATACCAGTTTTGATACATTTCCTTGATCACTTTTCCGATATAAAGCGCATCATTATCAGGCGAATACGCTCCATTTGTTGAATTCAATTCAGCGCTCCAATAAATATTATCATGCTGATTATCTACAACACTGCAACTAAATTGAGATATCGCATCTTGCTTACTTACATCTTTAACAGTGACATCTGCATTTTGTAAATAACATACTTTGGTACCTGCATTTCGTTGCATGGAAAGTTTAGGCAAATTATTGGATAAACCATCATAAACTAGCTTACCCATTTTTTGATTTCCACCAACACCACCACCAGTGACATTATCGAGTGTTTGAATGTCATCCCATTTTTCATAGACCTTAAATGTTGCAGCATCCAACACAAAGCTTGGTTTTTGAACCATAGCATTTTTTGGTTTTACGACAAAACTTACTAAATAAGCCCAATGCGCTTTATTTTTTGAATCGATATAAACCATAAATTCTGCTTTTTCTTGCTCAGCCATAGAAACATCGTTTTGATAGATTGTTTTCGCTTGCTTAATCGCATTATCAAGATCAACCTTGGGTAAAGCGGTTAAATCTTGTTGAAGACCTTGATAAACAGATCCATCTAAGGTAGCTTTGGTGTTAGAAGTTATGCCTGTTAAAGATGCATAGCTTCCTTTAGGCGCATGAACGATAATGTCCCCTCCCCACACTGGATAACCTTGATACATTTGCTGAAATCGTGAGTGGATAGTTTGATTAATATCAGCTTGTTGGCTTAATAATTTAAGATTGGATTGCATCGCAAACGACTTCAACATAGAGGCTGACTGATGCGATAAATCAACTTCTTGTGCTGCATAAGCTGATGTGATACAAGCCGAAGCTATGAGTGAAACTAATAACGGGTAATGCTTTTGCATACTCTCTCTCCATGAGGTTTAGAATACATGTTTAAAATTATCTTTTATACACCAGAAACTCATCTTGAAATAGCAAAAAATGCAATGTTTGCAGCCGGAGCTGGTAAAATAGGAAATTACAGTCATTGTGCCTGGCAAGTTCAAGGTGAAGGACAATTTATGCCTCAAACTGGCAGTCATGCTTATATAGGTGCATTAGAAAAACTGGAAAAAGTCCAGGAATACAAGGTTGAAATGGTCTGTGATGCTGCCCACATACAACAAGTTATTGAAGCATTAAAATCATCTCATCCTTATGAGCAACCAGCTTATTTCGTTTTACGCATGGAAATTATGTAATGCAAACTTTTTTATTTTATGATCTTGAAACAACGGGCTTAAGCAAGTCTTTTGACCAGGTTTTACAATTTGCAGGCATTCGCACCGATGAACAGTTACATGAAATAGAACGCTATGAATTAAAGGTTAAACTTAATCCTGATGTCATACCGTCACCTTATGCGCTCATCACGCACCATATAGGCATAGATGATGTTGCAGGTATATCCGAATATGATGCCATTCAGCACATTCATCGCTGGATAAACCAACCTGGCACACGCAGTCTTGGTTATAACACGTTAGGTTTTGATGATGAATTTCTACGATTTTCTTTTTTTAGAAATTTGTTACCGCCTTACACACATCAATATGCAAATCATTGCGGTCGTATGGATTTATACCCTATGACTATGATGTATTACTTATTTAAAAATCACTTACTCACTTGGCCTGAAATCGAAAACAAAGTTTCGCTTAAGCTTGAGCTTCTCAATCATGCTAATGATTTAGCAAAAGGACGAGCGCATGATGCGATGGTAGATGTCGAAGCTACGCTAGCATTAGCCAAACATCTCTACAAAGAAAGCGAGATGTGGAATTATCTGATGGGGCATTTTAATAAAAATATCGATAACCAACGCACTCAGCCCTTACAAAAAAATATGGCTTTATTATTTGATGGATTTTTAGGTGCGGATAATAAATTTCATTGTCCGGTACTTTTTATAGGCCAACACAGACATTATAAGAACCAATCACTATGGTTGCGCTTAGATATGCCATCGATATCAGACATTACACCTGAAACTATTACCGAACATACTTCCATCATTAATAAAAAACCAGGCGAACCTTCTTTTGTGTTACCCATGAAGGAAAGATTTTTAAATCATCTTTCCAAAGAGCGCTTAAAACTTGCAGAAAATAATTATCAATGGTTAGAAAAAAATCCTGATGCTTTATATGCCATCACTGAGCATTATACTGAATATAAATACCCGGTTTATCCTAACACCGATACCGATGCGAGCTTGTACTTAACCGGTTTCAAGAACCCCATGGAAGAGCGTTTTTGTCAACGTTTTCATGCAGCACGTTCTGAAGAAAAAGCCAGCTTATTAGAAACTATGCAAAATCCCTTAATACGAGCACAAGCCATACGCATACTAGGCAGACACTTTCCCGATGCTCTTTCTGCCAAACAAAAAGAAGAATTTAAACAGTATATGGCTAGCATAAATCCCGCGCATGAAGACCATGCTATGATAGATTTTCAGAATAAAAAACGGTTAACACCGCGAATAGCTTTAGAACAAATTGATGAAATACGAAAAAATAAAGTCTTAACTGAAGAGCAACAAAGTTTATTATTAAGTTTAGAACGTTATGCACTAGATTTTGGGCTTTGATAACTATTTGGGCTTTGTAGTTTTTAATACCGTTTCAGCTTGTGTAAACATTTCACCAGCCGATATTTCGCGTTTTTCGCATTTTTCGCGCTTAAAGAATGAGAATATTCTTCTGGGATCAGGGGGACTTTTTTTGATAGAAGCTAAAGCAGCTTTGCAAGCTTTGAAAAAAGATTCAAATCCTTTTGTTGCATTTTCAGACTTGTCTACAACCGGTGATATTATACTATTATGGTAAGCTTTAAATGCATTGAGCTTTGTTTCATATTCTTCTAATTTTTGAGTTATTGTTAAGTCTTTATCGTCTAATATTAGTTTTAGTTGATCACAGTGAGTCAGTCTTTGATCTAATATAGGATCAGATTTTCGGGCATTTTCTACTGCTTTATTATCAGCGTCTTTAGTCAGGGATGCTCTATATCCATCAACAATACTGCCTAATTTTGGTGCTATTTGTGCTATCCTTTCATCTTCAAGAGCTTTCAAAAATACGGTTACTATGTGGCCTACCTTAATCATGAGAGTAGCTTGATGTTCATCATATGAATTTGTTAATTTTTTTCCAATATTATCAACATATGCTCGCCATTTCGTATAATCTTTCTCATTCATAAGATTAACATCTTTAAATATACTCTTAAGACGTTTTTCTAATTCTAAAGAAATTTTTTCTTGAGAGTCATCCATTTGATCAAGATCAACTTCAGTTGCTTTACTGAAATCAACTTCTTGAACTTGACCTTGATTGAATTTATCGTTCAGACCAAGATCCTTTAGAACTTCATCGTAAAGCCCTGCCAAAGCTTCACAATTATCTGATTTTATGGCGTTCAATACTCTCTGTCGTTTCAGGCGTGCTCGCATTGCAAACCCTCCTCGCTTATGTCTATTATTATACATGATAACTTGGAAATGAATTAACTATATGATTTTATTATCTTATTTACCAGGTCGCGACCATTAAGGTCTAACCATCAAGGCTAGGTAAAGAACACGGGAAGAGAGGGATTTTCATAAGCAAATATGCTATCTTACTGATAAATTAATGAATTAATAACAGGGTTCTCATGAAACAGGCTTTTCGCATATTGACCGTACTTTGTACCTGTATTTTTTTTAGTTACAGCTTTGCCGAGCCAAAAAAAGTAGTCGTTCCGGCGCCGCCTCTTGAAGTCATTTCCCCACCACCTGGGGTTATTCCTGTACTTCCTCCCGAACCTAAAGCTCAAGCAAGTCGCTTATGGAATTTACAAGATGCTGATATTTTAAGCATTATCAATGAAGTTTCCCGCGAAACAGGGAAAAACTTTATTGTTGATCCCAAAGTCAGTGGCAAAATTTCGCTTATTTCAAGCAAACCCATTCGACCTAGTGAAGTTTATCAACTTTTCTTATCTGTGTTAGAATTGTTAGGTTATTCTGCTATCCCTAGTGGCAATGTTGTCAAAATAGTTCCCAATATGGAAAGCGCAGAAATGGCTAGCAGGGTTGCCTCTCGTCAATCTCCCGGCAAAGGGGACGAAGTGGTAGTCAGAGTATTTCCACTCGAAAACGTTAATGCAAGCCAGCTCATTCCCATTGTCAGACCGTTATTACCTCAGTGGAGTAATGTTTCGGCATACACTCCAGGCAATGTACTCATTATTTTAGGTAGAGCAGCTAATTTAAAACGTATCGATGAAATCATTCGTGATGTCGACAGAGCATCTAATTCTGAAATCGATATCGTCCCACTACGACAAACTTCTGCAGCACAACTTGCTACCGTTATTACGAATTTACAAAATGCTGCTCGCGCAAGTGGCGATACTCCTCTCGTTTCTATTGCACCCGATGAGCGTAGCAACAGTATTTTGGTAAGCGGCAACAAAGCAGCGCGCGTACGCACACGCTTTTTGATTTCACAACTCGATGTCCCAAGCGCAGGTGCTTCAGGAAATACTCAAGTGATTTATTTGCGCTATTTGCAAGCCAAAGATTTTGCACCTATCTTAGGTAAAATAGCTCAAAATATTATGAACAAAGATGGATCAGCTTCCGGTGGCGCGGTGGTCAGCTATCCTTCTGGCGGTGGGAGTAGCCCATCACCCGTCAAAGTTACGGAAAATCAAACAAGTATTCAGGCTGAGCCAAATACCAATGCCATCATCATCACTGCACCCCCACGCATGATGACAGCCTTAACCTCTATCGTTACAAAACTTGATATTCGTCCCGCACAAGTTTTAGTTGAAGGCATTATTGTTGAAATCGATCAAGATGATACCAAGAACCTCGGCATACAATGGGGCTCATTGGGAAGCGCAGAGCAAACAGCAGCGCTTGCAGCAGGCGGTTTTAATCCTTTAGGATTAGGCTCCGTAGGCATTATTCCAAGTGCACAAATTCAATCTATTTTAAGTATTTTACAAAAAAAATCCGGCGTAGATATTTTATCCACACCTTCTATCATGGTGCTTGACAACCAAAAAGCAACCTTAGCGGTAGGCCAGCAAGTTACCGATCAAACGGGTTCTTACGCGACGACAGGTAGTTCGACTACGGTTACACCTTTCAATACTTTCAATCGACTCAATGTTGAACTTAAATTAGAAGTCACACCACAAATCAACTTAGGTGATGCCATACGTTTAAAAATTGTGTTGAAAAATGACACTCTCAAAAACCCTGATAATCCTGGATTAAATCCAACCGTTAACACAAGCCAAATCACAAACTCTGTGATTGTAAACAGCAGAGACATCCTAGTATTAGGCGGCCTGATCAGCAATAATATCACCGACAGCGTAGACAAAATTCCTATTTTAGGCGATATACCATTCGTAGGTCTTTTATTCCAACATAAAACGCGCCGCTTGGAAAAGAAAAACCTCATGGTATTCATTAAACCTACCATCGTACACGATAATATTGATGCAGAATCCATTACGCACACCAAATATGACTTAACACGTAAAGCACAAATCAAATGGCCAGAAGATCTATCTGCACAAGGCAAGCAAAAATTAGAAAATATTTTACAGCCTTGGAAAAACAATGTGAAACTACCTAAACCTTTTGATAAAGATGAAGATTTATAATGGAGAACGATAAACCACATAAATTACCTTTTTCATTCGCTAAGCGTTATGGCGTGCTTATCACCCAAGTGGATGATGATAAAGCCATGGTAGTGTATTGCAATAAACCTAGCGTAGCCATATTGAGCGAATTAAGACGGTATTTAAGCGTTCCCATGGTATTAGAACAGATTGACGAGGATAGTTTTAGCAAGCTCTTAGTAAAACATTACGAAACAGATACCAGTACCGCGATGCAGATGGCAGAAGACATGGGCGATTCCATGAATTTATTTGATTTAATCCATGAGTTGCCTAAACCTGAAGATTTACTCGAAAAGCAAGATGATGCGCCCATCATACGTTTATTAAATGCTCTCTTAAGCGAAGCTATCAAAGATGGCGCATCCGATGTGCACATTGAAACCTTCGAAAATCATATTAGCATTCGCTTCCGCGTCGATGGTGTATTACGCGAAGTGTTAGAACCACAGCGTATTTTGGCACCCTTGATTGTGTCACGTATCAAAATCATGGCCAAACTCGATATCGCTGAAAAACGTTTACCACAAGACGGACGCATCACGCTGCGTATTGCGGGCCGCGCAGTTGACGTGCGTGTTTCCACTATGCCAACCAGTCATGGCGAACGTGTGGTATTACGTTTGCTAGACAAACAAAATGCACGGCTTGATTTAGAACAATTGGGCATGGAACCCCATAGTTTTGCCATTATGAAACAATTGATTGCCATTCCTCACGGTATTATTTTAGTGACAGGGCCTACAGGTTCGGGTAAAACCACCACGCTCTATGCAGCTCTTACCTCGCTCAACAATAACACGCGAAATATTTTAACCGTCGAAGATCCTATTGAGTTCGATCTTGCAGGCATAGGCCAAACTCAAGTGAATGCTAAAGTAAATATGACATTTGCCAAAGGTTTGCGGGCTATTTTGCGTCAAGATCCTGATGTTGTCATGATAGGTGAAATTCGAGATTTAGAAACCGCACAAATTGCCATTCAAGCGAGTCTCACTGGTCACTTAGTGTTATCGACCTTACATACGAATAGCGCCATCGGTGCTATTACGCGTTTAGATGATATGGGCATAGAACCTTTTCTCATTTCATCTAGTTTGATAGGCGTTTTAGCGCAACGATTAATACGTTTATTATGTAAAACATGTAAAAAACCCGTCGTCGCGAGTGAACGCGAATGCGCTATGTTAGACGTTGATCCTTCATCACCCCCGACAATTTATAGACCACAGGGTTGTGCAAACTGCAGAAATAGTGGTTATAGCAGTCGAAGTGGTGTTTATGAACTTATTGCTATCGATGATACCTTACGTTCCATGATACATAGCAAAGCATCCGAACAAGATATGAAGCAATATGCCCGTACTTTATTTCCTGGTATTCGCCAAGATGGACTAAGGCGAGTGTTGGCAGGTGATACTTCGCTTGAAGAGGTGTTACGCGTGACGAGTGAGAATTAATGTATGTCAGCATTTCAATATCATGCATTAAATTCAAAAGGCGCTGCACAAAAAGGCGTTATTGAAGCGGACTCCATAAAACACGCCAGACAATTATTACGTGAACAAGATTTAACGGTTCTCGATGTGCAACTTGCCCAACAAAAAATGGCTCATTTTAAAATAAAAGCCTTTGGCAAACCGGCGGTCAATGTAAAAGAACTCGCATTAATGACTCGCCAACTCGCAACTCTCGTCGCCGCAGGCTTACCTATTGAAGAAGTGTTGTCCGCGGTTGCCGAACAAACTGAAAAAACACGCACCAAAGGCTTAATCTTAGCCGTGCGCAGTAAAGTCTTAGAAGGTCATTCGCTCGCCAGAGCGTTAGGTGATTATCCACAAGCTTTTTCAGAACTGTATTGCTCAACCGTTGCAGCCGGCGAAAAGTCCGGTCATTTAGACATAGTGCTACAACGTTTAGCCGATTACACTGAACAACAGTTTCAAATGAAACAAAAAATTCAACAAGCCTTAATTTATCCTTCTATCATGGTATTAGTGGCCATAGGCATAGTAGGATTTTTATTAGAATTTGTCGTACCCAAAATGGTATCTGTGTATAGCAATATCGGCCAAGAACTGCCAGGCATGACACAATTTCTCATTAGCTTAAGCGCAAATTTAAAAACTTATGGTTTATATGTTTTAATGCTTTTAGCAATCATGATTTTTTTCTTCAGACGAAGCATGAAAGCAAATATTACTTTTCGTACTCGTGTGCATCGTTTTTGGTTACGCATTCCTGTTATGGGTAACGCGATTAAAGTCACTAACACCGCACGTTTTTCAAGAACTTTTGCTATTCTTTCGCAAGCAGGCGTCCCTGTATTAGAAGCCATGAGTATTTCTTCTAAATTGATAACCAATTTACCTATTCGAAATGCCGTGCTTGAAGCATGCAATCGTGTACGCGAAGGTGCCAATATTCATTTAGCACTTAAACAAACGAAGTTTTTTCCACCCATGAGCATACACTTAATCGCCAGTGGTGAAGCCAGTGGTCAACTTGAAAATATGTTAGAGCGCGCGGCAAATAATCAAGATGCAGAAATTACACGCTTGATTGAAACCACGCTTGCATTGTTTGAACCCGCTATTATTTTAATCATGGGTGCCATTGTGTTGTTTATTGTGCTTGCGATTTTGCTACCTATTTTCCAACTTGATCAATTTACAGGTTAGAAATTAAGGCTGCGTCAAAGCAAGACCGCTTACTTGAGAAACAGGCGAAAACACGGGTTGGCAAATAGGCCACGTCGCTCCATGATTATACGATTGACAGACTTTACCTGCAACAGTGCCTGCAAACACTAAACCATATCTATCAATAACAATGTTTGTAACACTTGCGGATCCAGGCACGGTGTTACAAGTGAAGGTTGATCCATTGTTTGTTGATACGCAAACTTTTCCTGAGGTAGTACCTGCATATAAATAACCACTAGCTACCGCTACGGATAATACAGGATCCGCAAGAAAATCTGCCGAATTGCAAGTATAACTTCCGCCAGCATTAGTCGACACACAAACGCCTCCATTCACAGCAGCAAAGGTAGCTCCTGCATAAACATATCCCGTACTTCTGTCGACGGCAAGAGCCCTGACTAAAGTCGCTCCAGTAGCGACACAACTAGGCCAAGTGCCGCCATTATCAGAAGATTTGCACACTAAACCTGAAAGCATGCCTGCGTAAAGATTACTGGTATTCGTAACCGCTAGAGAAGTGATACCGTCAGCAGGATCGACTCCTACGGCGTTACACTCGCCATAGTTAACACCGTTGTCAGATGAAACACATACAATAGGAATAATAGTAAAATCTGATATATAAACATAAGTTAAACTAAGTGCAGTGATAGCTGCAGGAACACCGACTGGTGTTGTACAAACCCACGTTAAATTATTCCGGTTATAACAAGCCTTAGTTGAAGTAACCGCGTATATGCTTCCATCTGCTGAAGCCATATCTACAATGGGCGCTCCTGCATCGGGAATGACACAATTGCCCCATGACGCACCGCCATTCGAAGAGATGCATACATTAGTATTAATCAATCCCGCATAAAGTTTTTGATCATTGACAATCAAAGGTGCCGCACCTATCACAGCACCACTAGCCGCCTGAATATTTGTGACTCCCGGAGCAAGACCGGTTACTAAGCCTTTGGTAACAATATTGTCCACAGATGCAATAAGAGGATTAGATGAACCCCACGATGCGCTATTAGTAATATCTGAGGTTGGTCCGGTATTAAAAGTTGCTGTCGCTGTATATTGAAAGTTTTCCCCTACATAAATAACAAATGGATTCACTGAAGTGGGTGGTGTGATAAAAGGCGGTGTGACCGCAATCGATACCAAAACTGCCGATACAGTTAATACCACAGGCTGACTCGTTATGCCGTCCTTAGCTGCAGTAATATTTGTAGTACCTGTAGCGACCCCTGTTGCAAGACCTGTATGAAGACCAATAGCTGCTTTCAATGGATCTGAAGAAATCCAATCTGTGGAGGAGTCACTCGTAATATCTGCGGTGCTCCCGTCACTGTAGGAACCGATAGCGGTAAATTGAAGCATGTCACCAACTGCGACATTACCTGGATCTGGAGTGACGGTAATACACTCTAACACCGCAGCCGTCACAGTAAGCGTTGAGGTATTTGAAGTAATGGCGCCTGATGTTGCTTGTATGGTTGTATCAGCAGGTGGTGATGCCGCAACTCCGGTTGCAAGACCTGTATGAAGACCAATCGTTGCTACCGACATGTCTGAAGAGGACCAACTTGTCGTTGCAAGACTCGTAATATCCGCAGTCGTTCCATCAGTAAAGGTACCTATCGCTCTAAATTGTAACGTCGTTCCTTTGGGAGTCGAAGCGGTAGGAGCTGGAGTGATTAATATACTTGTTAACGCAGCATTTGTCACAGTCAAAGTCGCGCCCATCGCCGGACTCGTAATTCCGCCTAATGAAGCTGTAATGAAGGTACTTCCTACACCTACACCTGTTGCTAGTCCAGTGGATGCATTGATGGTTGCAATACCCGTATTAGATGAATGCCACACCACATCATAAGTCAAAAGAGATCTTGTGGAACCATCAGAAAATGTACCGGTCGCAGCGTATTGTTGCGTTGTACCTTTAGGTATAGAAGCCGATGTGGGTGACACTGCAATAGACACCAACGTAATCTGAGTGACATTCAGCTCAAATGCAGTTCCTGCACAGGTTTTCCCACCCGCTCTACACACAAAAAGATGATGCTCCGGATTGCGATCAGCTGGGTTTACAGGTCCTGAAACATTGAGCGCCAAAATACAACTGGCATTCGGCGCGAGAGTAAAAAGAGCCCCGCAAAAAGTTGGTTGTGACTTATCGACTATTTGTTTGACATTCTGTGGCAAAAACTTAACAAAACTCGCTGGAGCAGGTTGAGTGGTGGTGTTTGTTACAGTGTAAAAGGCAGTAGCATCGGAAACATTATCAACAGTAGTGGGCAGTGTGCCCACCGGTGTAATACTAAAGGGCAATGCAAAACTGGATTGGCCAATAAAGAGTAATGCTAAAAAAATACTAAAAAAAAACCACTTAATCCCTTTCATGACTCATGTCCTTTTTTGACAATCTCAAATAAGAAATGTAAGTTGCACTAACCCCATCGATACACCTAAATTATTCTGCTTCAATGATTTCGAAATATCGACAGTGTTTATTTCACCGTCTCCCGTATTCGCATTACCAAACCATCCATAGCGATAACCTATACCCAAACGGGCAAATTTCACTACATCATAATCAACACCTACACCTACCGCATAGGAAAAATTGATATTAGTATTGCTTGCATACTTGGGAGTAAATGTTGAAAAAGGAAAAGGCGAATGCACTGTGACATTATAGCCATTGACAGAATTGAAAGAAGCTCCCACACCCAATGTTAAATAAGGATGAAAACCATTCATCAAATCAGCCAAGAATTTTGTTTCTAGCAAATACTGTCTAGGCGTTACGGAATATTGATAATGATAAGTATTGGATGAAGCAGGATCGACGCCTTGTGTCACTGTGCCTTTAGGTTCAAAAGCTGCAGTTTGATAATATGCAATACCCATTTCAACAGCCCAATCAGGATAAAACTGAAACTCTTCTCCTACGGATGCACCCCATAACGCTTTGAATTGGTTGCTGGTGTTTGGACTATATGAATAAAGCGTAGCATCATCGGTAAATGATTGTGATTGACCTAAACGAGCCCAGGCACCACCTCCCCAGATACTTCCAAAAAGACGCATGGTCGTACAATTGTTGCAGACATAAGTTTTTGCTTTGGGAGTTGTTTCTCCTTTATAGGAGTAGTGTTTAGAAGGAGAACGATAATATTTAGGCGGGGGATTTTTTGCAAAACACGTTTCTGTATAAAAACCTGGCACAAAAGAAAATAAAAATATCGTCAAACTACAAAACCGTGTAATAACGTTTTTTTTATCCATTAGGTTTCAACATCCCTGACCAATTTCAATTATTGTAACCTATCCGACCACTTTGTCCAGACTTACACTGTCTTCCGCTGTACGCTTATTACTCGATAATATCTAAACCCATTCCACCAAAGACTTGCTCTATAGTTTCATCCGCTGCATCGGCCAGTGTATAACCAGTTTGACCAAACCAACGCTTAATCGCAACCAATTCACGGCCACGTAAATAAATATAAAATGCTAAAAACACCACATCCATATCTTCTTTGCCGGTTAACTCAAAAACATATCGCTCAGCATAAGGTAATCGTTTCATGGCTTCTGATCGAGTATATTCAGATAAGATTTTAAATGCGACTTCAGGACTATCTGCTAACTCGCAACGTGCTTTAACTTGATGATAATCTTCGATACGTTGATGCATAATGCGGTCTAATTCATCATCTTTAAATAATTCGGTAAAACCATGCGGCAACCGTTCATCTAACGCAAAAACTTTGTTAATAAAATCCGCAGATATGATTTTAAAAAGCTCTTGATCAGGAATCATTCGATTAAAAAATGGCACCGCAAGACAAGCTCGTTTAAAAGAGGGCAAACTAATAGAAATTTTATTATCACGTAGCGTAATCGTGCCTAATCGAATGGGAAGATCGGGATTTTTTCTAAACGAATCGACGGAATCAAAATGTTGATCATCGCATTCTCCCTTCCAATACCAACTCCAGGAATTGGGCGATGCATTTTTTTGCATGCATTGCAGATTTTCAAGCGCTTGTATCAATTTATCTGTCTGATGAGTCTCATAAGTCAAACGGACAGGCTGATAGGCTTCGCCGGTTTCAACCGTTAAAAATGGTCTTTGTAACCGGTCGAACATACCTATCTCCTAGTAACATTTTTATTGTTTCTTCATAGTATTAGAAGTGGTGTGAGAGGCTTCAGCCAATTTTTCTGGCTCTTTTATACGAATAGTGTTGTATATTCCTCTTGTATTTTTTTCCATAGCTTGTTTGATAGCTTCAATCATCTCAAGTTTCTCATCCACCAACTTAGCCAATTCCGTAACCGTCTCAGAGAATGCTTTATTTATCACTGCAGCTGTATTCACTACTGCTGTTAATGTATCTTTTGCATTAGACATAATATTACCTCATCAATATGCTCGTTACCTACTCAACAATCCTTATAGTAGCCTATATTTTAACCAATTTTAGCAAAAATAGCAAAACTATTCCATTCTCAGTATTACAAAAAACTCTTGCTTCCTCCATGATTATTTAAAATATTTTATGTACGAGGCGTCCTTTGCTTCTCATCAACTCTTTGATTTGCCTGATTAATTAAACTATTTATTTCTTTATCGACTGTATCTGACATTACATCAAGTTTAGTAGCAAGGCCTGCTTCATCCAAAATTTTTCGGCCTTTTTCACCGGCGGGTAATGTAAGAAACTCTATAAAAGCTAGGGACTTACCGTCAAGTTTACTCATGCTAACCCCCGTCATGGATGCATTATGACTTACTTCTAGTATAATGGATTTTCTCATATAAAGGTTAAAAAGGTATTTTTTATGCACAAATCTCGTTATATTACAAAAAAAATGAATGGATTCACCCTGATAGAAGTGATGGTGGTCGTTGTTATTCTAGGTATTTTAGCTGCTGTCATCATGCCTAACATCATGAGCCGACCCGAACAAGCACGTATCGTTAAAGTCAAACAAGATATTTTAGCCATCCAAAGCGCCTTGGATCTTTATAAATTAGATAATGGTTATTACCCATCCACTGATCAAGGATTACAAGCACTTGTAAGCAAACCTACTTCAGAACCCATACCACGCAATTGGAAATCTGATGGTTATTTGCAGCAATTACCACAAGACCCATGGGGACAAGCATACCAATATATCAATGATAACGACAAAATTCGTATATTCAGTTATGGTGCTAAAGGGAAAGATGGTAACAGTGAAATAAGTAATTTAAATATGGATAATGCAAGTTAATGATAACTCATGCACGTATGACGAAAAGGATAGCGAAAGGTTTTACACTGATCGAAATCCTTATCGTCATCGTCATAATGAGTATTGTATCTGGTGTTGCACTGGTGACGATTTCAAGCAATAAAACCAAACAATTAGAAAGTTTCGCTAAACAACTCACACGTTTGATTGTGTTAGCTGAGTCAGAAGCCATGTTGCAGCCTAACACCGTAGGATTAGCATTTAATCGTCATAGTTTTCAATTTTTTAACTACAACTCTCACAAAGAAAACCCATGGCAAGCAATCACCAAAGGAAGCTTAGGGTTACATAACATTCCAGAGCATATACGACTTAGCGTACGAGTCAATAATGAAGGCAAAGCGCTCGATGGCAAACCACATATTGTTATTTCTGAAAGCGGTGATATCACCGCTTTCACTATTACTATTGCCAATAGAAACGAGAAGCCTGCCTATGTTGTAAGGGGAGATGCCAGCGGAAATATTCAAACCGAGATGTATTATGAAAAATAGCCAAGGTTTCACACTCATTGAAGTATTGGTTGCACTTGCTATTATCGGCATTGCGCTGACTGCCGTGATAAAATCTACATCACAAAATATTAGAGATACGCAATATTTACAACAAAAAATCATTGCGAATTGGGTTGCCACATGTGTTATAAATGAAGCCAGAGCTGGATTAATTAATTTATCTAAATCCGATGAAATTTCCGAAGAAACGGAAATGCTCAATCAAGCATGGACCTGGAAAGCTACTCTTGAAGGAACACCTCATCCCAACATTAAAGCATTGCATGTTTCCGTTTTTCGTAAGGATAGTGATCAAGCATTAGCAGATCTTTCGAGTTATCTTTATGAACAAAAATAATAGCGAAATCGGTTTTACATTATTAGAAGTCCTCATTGCCATTTTCATTTTTACCATCGTTTCTATCATCATGGTCTCGGGTTTGCGTACTGTATTAAACAGTCAATCTGTCACCTCGATACAAGCCGATAAACTAGCAAACTTACAACTTACTTTATTACTCATGTCGCGCGACCTTGAGCAAGCTATTAATCGTCCTATTACGAGTGCAAAAGGAAACATAGAAACAAGCTTAGTCGGCACCCCAACAAACGTAACATTCACGCATGCGGGTTTCGCTAACCCACAGGGCCAACTACAACGTAGTACATTACAACGCACACAATATGCATTAGAAAAAACACATTTGTTACGCAACACATGGCCAGTATTGGATCAAACCGCACAAACCTTACCTGATTCGCGCATACTGTTAGATAACCTAAGTGATTTACGTTTTGAATACTTAGATCCGAAAGGAAAATTCGCTAACCACTGGCCGCCCTCCAATAGCCAATCTCCCTCAGCTACCCCCAAGGGAATTCGAGTACACCTCAGCATAAAAAATTGGGGTAAAATAACACAATTCTATCTTCTACCTGCAACAGGACAAGAAAGTGCGAAAAAAACTTAAGGCTTTCATAGTCCCCTCAAGACGAATGGCGCCGTCTCGAAGGGCACAGCGCGGCGCAGCCATTATTGTGGCGTTATTCGTCACAGCTTTAGTTGCTATTGCATCAGTTGCCATGATAGATCGTTTACGCATGGATCTTAGACGCACTGAATTAATAATGAATGACACTAAAGCACGTTTATATGCAGAAGGCTCTATTGCATGGGCAATAGAACAGCTCAATAATAATTTAAAACGAAAAAAACCAAATGTTCTTACTGATAATATGCCTTTATCTTCTCCCGTCGATAAAATAGAACATGCTACTGTGTACAGCGTTATTTATGATCAAGAGGGTTTGTTCAATGTGAACAATTTAACTGATCCGGAAACACATCAAGGCTTTATTCAACTCGTCAAAGCCATTGAACCTACCATGAAGGAGGACGATATTAAGCATCTTATCACTGCTCTGCGTGATTGGATTGCGCCTTCAGGAACGAATAATCCATTAGATGATTTTTATGCTAAACAATCCCCCGCCTATGTTGCACCCCATCGACCCATGGTAAGCATAAGCGAGCTTAGATTAGTGAAAGGCATGACACCTAAACTTTATGCCAAATTATCACCTTTTGTCACTGCGCTTCCTGAACTCACCAAACTCAACGTTAATAGCGCCCCTCCACAGGTATTAATGACCCTGAGCCCCAGCTTATCCTTGGATGCAGCCTCTGCCATTGTCAATTATAGAAAACAACATCCCTTTACAACGCCAGAAAGCTTCCTACAGTTTGATATTGTTAAAAACCATCATATCGATGATAAAAAAATAAACATCATTAGCGCCTATTTTTTAGTCAAAACAAGTGTTAAAATAGCGCATCAAGAAAAAATACTTTATACACTATTACATCGAATGCTCAATAATGCACAACCCATAGAACACATCATATGGCAAAGCAAGGGTAGTTTATGACCGCGAAACGTTTGTTGATTTATTTATCATCCGCCTTCGCATCTCAGGCAAGCTGGGCCGCCTGGGATGAAACCGGCCTTTTGCAACACATTGTTTTTGACGGAAATATTGACGACTTAAAAACTTATGCCAATGGGTATGTTGTCATAGCAATCATTCCGGGGGAAGATTGTTTGCTATCTCATGCAACCCTACCGAAACTTAACCGTCAACGTTTACTGCAAGCATTACCTTATGCATTAGAAGAACGATTGATTGCCGATGTATCAGAGCTACATTTTGCTATTGGGGAATATCAAACGGATGGCACAGTGCCTGTTGCTATCATCAAGCGTCAACTCATTGAAGCGCATATAGAAACTTTAAAACAAGTGGGTATCGAAGCTCATGCCATGATTCCAGCAACACTAGCTTTACCCTATACATCCAAACAATGGCAAGTTTATGTATTAAAAGATATTTGTTTAGTTCGCACTGAGACATATCAAGGATTTGCTTGTGATCATGAAAATATTGCGACTTATTTAACATTACAACTTACGACTTCGAAAGAACTACCGGAATGTTTACAGATCTATTATTTTTCCGAGCCAGCTATTCCTCTCGAGCTACCTCATATTGTCATCCAGGAAACTTTTTGCCAAGACAAAAACATCTTAGAAAGTTTGGGTGAGTCGCTACATACTCATACTTCTATCAACTTACTACAAGGTCAATATACATCCAAGCAACCCTCATCGTTGACCAAAAAAATATGGCTAGTGAGTGCTGGTGTGCTTGCAAGCTGGATTACTTTGTTATTTTTAAGCCATATCGTTTCTTATGTTATCTTAGAACATTCTCTGCACAAATCAGAACTTGCTATCAATGCTATTTATAAAAAGCATTTTCCCGCGGCAACCAGCGTGGTTGCTCCACGTGAACGCATGCAAGAGAAATTAAAAAAGCTCTCATCAGATACTAATAAAAATTATATTTTGAATTTACTAGGCATCATAGGCAATAGCCTGCATCAAACACCGGCTATTCATGTCAAACAATTCGATTTTCGTGAGCACTCACTGAATTTAACTATTGTTGCACCCTCTTTTGAGATGCTTGATCGTTTTTCTCAATCGTTAAAACAACAAGGTTTAAACGTAAAACAACAAAATGCGAGCAATTCGAATGCAGAAGTCAAAGCAAACTTAATCATTAATACAGGTGTTGCATGAAACAATGGTGGCTACATTTATCACAGCAAGAAAAACGCACTTTAAGCATGGGCAGCATAGCCATAGCTATTTTTATTATTTATACGTGGATATGGTCGCCCTTGGATAATAAAATCTCGACCATGCGTACACAAGTCGAACAAAATCAAAAACTTTTAGCTTGGATGCAGCTTGCTGATAAGCAACTTGAAAATTCTACAAAACCCATTCAAACAGCATCTTCTACACATGCATCAGCATCTTTACTTAGCTTGACTCAGAATCAAATTAAACAAAGCACATTCGCAAATCAACTTTACCAATTACGACAAGCGGATAGTGATTCTGTGCAACTTAGCTTGAAACAAGTCGATTTTGATAAACTGATTATCTGGCTTAATGATTCGTGGCGCGAACAAGGTTTAACTGTAGCACAATTGACAGTTGCACCTAGCGAAACTCCTGGTATTGTATCTGCAGAACTTCAATTAACCTCATCCTAAGAAAGGCACGTTATGGCATTATTAAAGGTTGTGTATTACTCCTATCATCCTGCATTACATAAAATAGCAGAGCCAGTTACTCTATTTGACGCAAAACTCGCCAAGTTTGTTCAAGATATGTATGAAACTATGTACGACGAAAATGGTGTGGGCTTGGCTGCACCTCAAGTCGGCGTTTCACAACGCATTGCGACGATTGATATTAGCGAAGAACGCAACAAACCGTTTGTGATCATCAACCCGGAAATTATTGAACAAAGTGGTGAAGCATGGATGGAAGCAGGCTGTCTTTCCATTCCCGGCACTTATGACAAAGTCCCACGAGCAACATTTGTAAAAGTGCGAGCTCAAGATGTGAATGGTCAGTTTTTTGAAATGGAAGGCGATGGTTTACTCGCACATTGCTTACAACATGAAATAGATCATTTAAATGGCAAACTTTATATTGATTATTTATCCCCATTAAAAAAACGAACTTTGCTTAAGAAGATGGAAAAGTTTCTAAAAAGAGAAAAATAAATATAGCGCAAACAACCTCGTAAACGTTCACGTCCATGAGTAGTTGAGTTACTTCCAATAAACGCAAATTCCGGATAAGCCCAGCCCTGTCATGCCAGACTTATCCGGAATTTGCGTTTGTACTGCCGAATCTAGGGTAAAGGTATATTCGATAAAAAAGCCGATGTTCTAGAACAGCGGCTTTTGCATTAGATTTTAACATTCAATGTCAAATAAGGACCTGCTAAACGAAAATTGGTGACATCAACGTCTCTGCGGTCAGCATCTTCAATCCGTCCAGTGGATGATAAGAAGTCTTTAAATTCATCAGCTCCTTCCATTTGCTCCACCACATCAATATATTTTGTGACTTGATATCCCAATTCAAATCCTAACAAAGTACCATTATTGAATTGATACTTGTAGTTAAGACCGAATTTTGCATCAAATCCTGGAGCAATAATATTTTGGCTATCGTAGGCATAATCAGCATTGGTAGCACTACTTAATATATAAGGAGCTGTTGTTCCGCTTTGAGTAAAAATGGCCATTTGTCCATTAGCATTCAAACTTAACTGCCCTACTAACAATGCTCCATCAACTGCCCCCGACAAGCCGAAACCCGCACCTAGATAATAATCCGCTTTGATACCCACTAAAGGACCTAAGCCATTAAAGCTAGAATTTACCGATCCATCTACAAAGATATTACTGATTGAACCTGTACTAAATCCTCTATCTGTACGAATTGCATAATCCGTTGACAAATCATCATCTAATCTCATGTATCGCAAACCAGTAAATAACCTAGTTTGCAACCTGGAGCCGAAATTGAGATATTGACCAAAGGTTAAGTCTACCGCATCAAAATCGTACTGTACTTTACCAACAGCATGTAATACCTGATCTCCAAATAAGCTAGGGTCAAAAGCCGGTGTGAATGCAAGAGATTGATCCTCTCCTACGAGAAACTCACTGGATTTAAAGTCATTATGGAAATACATCCAGTCCAATTTCACATCATTTGCTGTATTAGGAATAACATATCCTAAACCGAGCAAGAATCCCCAGTTATAACCGGGATGCACAGCATACTCCACGTTATTTACTATACTATTTATACCTTCAACACCAGAATACTCAGCCTCCAGATAATCCAAATTTGAAGTATCTGGTCTCATATAAATCGCACCTAAAGTAAACTCGAAACCACCTGCAAAACTAGGAATACTTACAGGAATAAGTGGTGGCGCCTCACCTTTATAACCATCAGCAAAAACTGGTACGGATGAAATAAAACAAAGTGTTGCTACATATAATTTGGTATATTTTTTCACAAAAAAACCCTCCGCACATAAAAAAGCCACTGCTTCGCAACAATGGCTTTAATAAACATAAGGAGATATTAAATTTTAACATTCATAGTCAAATAAGGACCTGCCAAACGGAAGTTGGTAACATCAACATCTCTGCGATCGAAACCAGAAGGCTGTACAGATGTAGATGATAGGCCTGCAATGAGAACTTCATCAGCTCCGCCAATTTGTTCCACTACATCAATATACTTAGTAACTTGATATCCTAATTCAAACGCTAGCAAAGTACCGTTATTGAATTGATATTTGTAGTTAAGACCAAACTTAGCATCAAATCCTGGAGCAATGACATTTTGGCTATCGTAATTATAATCTACATTCGTAGCGGCAACCAAAGTATAAGGAGTCGTTGATCCGCTCTGGAGGAATACAGCTGTTTGTCCATCAGCATTCAAACTTAACTGCCCTACCAATAATGCACCATCGACAGCGCCCGCCAAACTCCAACCAGCACCTAGATAATAATCTGCTTTAATACCAACCATAGGACCTAAACCATTAAAGCTAGAGTTTACCGATCCGTCTGCAAAGATATTGACTACTGAGCCAGTAGAAACTCCTCTACTTTCATAAATCGCGTAATCGGTTGATAAATTATCATCTAATCGCATGTATCGCAAGCCAGTGAACAATCTGGTTTGTAACCTGGATCCGATATTAATATATTGGCCAAAGGTTAAATCCACTGCATCAAACTCATAGTTCACTTTTCCAATAGCGTGTAATACCTCATCACCATCCAAAAAGGTTTCAAAACCCGGAACAAATGCAACATCTTGACCATGCCCTACCACAAATTCACTGGATTTGAAATCATTATGGAAATACATCCAATCTAACTTCACATCATTTGAAGTATTGGGGAAGACATATCCTAAACCAAGCAAGAATCCCCAGTTATAGTTTGGATGCACATTATAGTCCACTCTATCATTCACGGCATTTATACCAGCATCTTCAATATGAGATGTACCTAAATACTCTAAATTTGACGTATTCGGCACCATATAAAGTGCACCTAAGGTAAACTCAAATCCCCCTGCAAAATTAGGAATAGTTACAGGAACCAGTGGTGGCGCCTCACCTTTATAACCATCAGCAAACGCTGATACGGATGAAATAAAACAAAGTGTTGCTAAACATAGCTTGGTATATTTTTTCACAAAAAGCCTCCGTACATAATTAACTATTTATT
>CAZHMQ010000004.1:0-46318 GCA_964533645.1 uncultured Coxiellaceae bacterium | reverse complement strand
CAATACCTTTTTGTTCACAAAATGTTTTTTGTGTAAGACCACTTTTAGCTTGTTCTTCTATCCATATGCGCCATTGATCATGACGTTTTCGTTGTTCTTCTTTTTGCATGGTATTTCTCCTGTTTAAAGAGAAAAATAATGCATGAATTAGGATTTATAAAAAAGATGTGTTTACCGGAACGCTTACCCCTAATCTCATAAAAATTGGTAAACGCATTCGCGAATGGCGAAAAAAACGAGGCTATTCTCAAGAAGATTTCGCTGCCGCTGCTCAATTAGGAAGAAGTTATGCTGGTCGTGTGGAACGTGGAGAACAGAATATTTCTATGCAAAGCTTAATTCAGATTGCTCTTACACTAAAAGTCGAGATAGGTGAATTATTTCCCCCTTTGCGAGAACTCAAAGTTCCTTATAGAAAAAGGCTATCTTAAAATTTTCTTCATCTCATACATATCAATCTATTTTGAATTTTAATATTGGCGGATAACGATCTGGCATCATCGGAGATTGTCTAACACCGATTTTTTCACACCCCATTTTTATATAAAACTGTTCTGCGTTAGGGTCACTCCAAATAATAAATTCCTTTTTACCCTGCTGTTTTGCCTCCTGGCAGCAAGCTTCCCACAACTTTCTACCTATACCTCTACCAATGTAGCTCGGATGCAGAAAGAAGTTATCCAACTCGAATAGACCTTCAGCATTAAAACTAAAGTTAAAGAATCCTACTAAATGATCATCAACGTAAAACAGCTTAATAACATGTTGCTGCATATATGCATGTGTAATCCCCAATTTTTCCATGAAGCAATTGAGAAAATTACTGTCATATCCCCAGTATGCTTTTGATAAGCGCAGTAGTTCATTTATGTTATTCAAATCATTAGACGTTGCATCTTTAATTATTATTTTCATAAGATAATTTTTCTAATCTGGATTGAAGTATTGATTTAATTTGGGACCAGTCAGGTTTTATAATGCTAAACATAACCGTGTCACGAATAAAACCATCTTCTAAAATCATATGATGACGAAGCACCCCTTCTTCAGTGGCGCCAATCTTTTTAATCGCAGACCGAGATCGAGAATTGCGAGAATCAGTTACAAATTCAACACGATTAACTTGTAAATCTTCAAATGCAAATTTTAGCAGTAGAAGCTTACATTCTGGATTAACGTAACTGCCCCATACTTCTGGGATATACCAGGTATAACCAATCGTTAATCGATGATGCTCAGGGTTAATATCATAATAACGGGTGCTACCAATAATTTTAGCGTCAGATAAACGCCGAACAATAAAGGGAAGATGCTGCTGACTTTGAAAACATTTAATTGCTTTATCAAACCAACGATGAAATCGCTCTCCATATGCTTTAGAACTATTGTAAGTCCAGATAGACTCGTCTTGAGCAGCAGAATAAAGCTCATTTTTATGCGACTCATTTAATGGCTCTAGCTGAACCCAAAAGCCTTTTAAGATGGTTGTATTAATATTGATCATACCCAATTCTTCCCTTGCAAAAAGACCAAAGATTGTAGCATACGATCCAACGATGGCATTACAATACTTGCTAGAACAAACCAATGGTATTTTATGCGTAAAACTGAAAATTGTGAAATCAAGCTGCTTACTAACTGCCAAGAACACATTCCTACTCTTGCCAAACTTTGGTATGAAGAGATCAGTCGTCATTGGGCGCCCAACGCTTCTATTGAAAAAGCGAAGCAAAAGCTCATTGACCATTTAAATACCCATAATATGCCAATGGCTTATGTTGCTATATGCGATGGTGAACCCATAGGCATGGCGTGTCTACGTGAAACTGATGGTATTCGTCCTAGTATCACTCCTTGGTTGGGTAGCCTCGTTGTCAGCCCACAATACCGAGGACATAAAGTGGGTGAAGCACTTATCAATACTGTAAAAGAGCAAGCGAAAAAATTAGGTCATCAGATTTTATATTTATTAGCTTTTGACCCAACTATCTCTAATTGGTATGCCCGATTGGGGTGGACACATATTGGCAATGATGAATTGTTTGGTCATCGTGTTGCTGTAATGAGTATTCCAATATGAAACCAATATTACTTAATTTACCAGTGCCAATTGTAACTCCGCGGTTAATTTTAAGACCGCCCCAGATAGGTGATGGAGCTATCCTTAATGAAGCTATCTCAGAATCCTTCGATGATTTACACCGTTTTATGCATTGGGCTAAGAATAAGCCCTCTATTGAAGATTCAGAAGAACAAGCACGGCTTGGTGCTGCTAACTGGATATTAAAGAAAAACGAAGAACCTTATTTACCGCTATATATTTTTGATAGAAACACCAAAGACTTTGTTGGTGCAACAGGATATCATCATTACGATTGGGATATTCCATGTATCGAGGTTGGATATTGGATTCGAAAATCCTATGCTAAGCAGGGACTCATGACCGAAGCAATTAATGCATTAACTCAATATGCTTTTAAACTCTTATCAGTTAAACGAATTACTATTACCTGCGATGATGACAACACTAGCAGCAAAAATATTCCTGAACGATTAGGATTTTGCCTAGAAGGTACGTTGAAAAAAAACAGAAGAAAACCCTTAACAAATGAAATAAGCGATACACTAATTTATTCAAGATATAGCTTAGACGACTTACCTGATCTACTTGTCACATGGGAAAATTATAATGAATAAATCATTAGTTATTATCACTGGTGCAAGCTCCGGAATAGGCGCTGCGATAGCAAAAATATTTTCTGATGCAGGTTATTCCTTGGGATTGCTAGCGAGAAATTTAGAAGCCATGGAAAAATTAAATCTTCCAAATGCTCTCTGTATTTCAGTTGATGTAACTGATTTTTACGCCTTTAAAGAAGCCGTTCAACAATGTGAGGCTAAATTTGGTGCTGTGGATTGCTTAATAAATAATGCGGGTTTTGCAAAAGGTGGCGAATTTACTGAATTAGATCATGCAGATCATCTCAATACGGTTAATATAAATTTACAAGGTGTCATTAACGGTATAGAAGCTGTTCTTCCTAATATGCAAGAAAGAAAGACTGGAACTATTATAAATATTAGTTCAGTTGCTGATCGCAACTCAAGACCTCAGATTGCTACATACGCCGCTACTAAAGCTGCGGTAAAAAGCCTCACAGAATCTCTTCGCATGGCAAATGCAAAATATGGTATACGTGTCTGCAACCTTGCTCCAGCAAAAATAATGACGCCCATGTTGATAGCGGCCAATTTAGATGACACTCAAATTATTCCAGCAGAAGATTTAGCAAAAGCAGCATTATGGATGTATCAACAACCACAAACAATTTGCGTGCGCGATTTGGTTTTTGCGCCGACCTATTATGAACCTTAGAGAAAATTATGAGTATTTATAAAATTGAATTTACAAATGAACTTTCAGATGAGATAGAAGAAAAAATGAGACAAGACCTTGTTTCCTATGAAAGCAGCCATGGTATCGATGTAAATTACAAAAAATTTGCACTAATAATAAGAGATGAGTCAGGAGATGCATTGGGTGTTTTAAATGCCTTTACTGCATTTTCAGAAATCTATGTCGATGATATGTGGGTACATAGCGCTCATCGCGGTAAAGGATATGGTCGAAAACTGTTACAAGAACTTGAAAATCATTTTGAAGGCAAAGGATTTAACAATATCAATTTAGTAACAAGTGCGTTTAACGCACCTAGTTTTTACAAAAAATGTGGATTTACAGTGGAATTTGTTAGAGAAAACAAATTTAACCCAAAGCTCACAAAAACTTTTTTCATCAAGTATTTTAAGAATAAAACTCAAATGCAGGGAATTTTAAAAGCCGACAAGTAATGGAGTATGTTTATCTTCTGTCAATTTGAATTTGTTGTACTATAGCAGCAACAAGTTCATCTACCGATTGACTTCCATCAGCCACATAATCAAACTTCTCTTTTCCTTCATAATCTATTGTATATAGTGGCCTGGAAGCAGTGAGATAGAAATCCAACTCTTCAAAAATCTTGGCTATATTTAAATTCGATTTATCACGAAAATCGCGCAACACTCTCCTTGCAAGTGCGATATCGAGAGGCGTATTTAAAAAAATTAAGTAATCGATATGTTGACCTGTTGCAGCATGCTTGCGTCCAAGCGGCGCATCAAAAATGATGTAATCGGTGGGAATTAATTCTTTTTTGGTTGCAGGACAAATAATTTTTTTACCTGATTTTAGCTGCTTTAGAACTTCAGCAAGAGCATCATACTTCCATTCGCTATAATCTCTACTCGTATTGTACCATTCAACATAATCTTTTGGGTCTTGTGATATCTCATCAAAATCATCCCAAAATAGAATGGTTGCATTTAACCTTTGACCTAATGCCTTAGTTAAGACAGATTTTCCTGCGCCACCAACTCCACTTATTCCAATTATCTTTACCATAGATTTTCTAATTTTAAATATTTTCTAAACGGAGACGAAAAGTCATCATTGGGAAAAAAAGGCGAGCCGCTATGAGATTTACCTTCCAAGGAAAGAATATGTTTTGAAATATCATCACCAAATAAGAAGCCTGCCTCTTCCGCCAAAGGAATTAAATCTTGAATGTCAAACTCAAATTCGGGCATAGCTGTAGCTAACCACCATTCTCTCAATTTTTGATAAAAATCATAACGTCTATCAAAAAGTTCATTTTTACGTTTGAGATGGTTAGTTTTCCACTGAAGAAAAGCTATCACGGTACCAGCAATAGCAATTGTAGGAGTTAGCAATGCTGCTGATATAGCAATCCAATTATTGCTCATCCCTTAGTCCTTTCACACTTTAATTAACATTCAAACTTCGACACATCTTCGACACGCAATATTCTAAATTTAAAAATCGCTCGTAACCTATTGATTCTATTATGCCGACGGCGTGAATCGAACACGCGACCTACTGATTACGAATCAGTTGCTCTACCAACTGAGCTACGTCGGCGGGATGAAACAGGAATGAAACGCGAAATTTTAGGGTAAAGCAGGGGGCAACGCAATAATTATTTTCGATTGTTTCCTAATGTAAAAATTTATTACAGTGACATACTCAATCATCTAGATAATAAGAATGGCTCAACGCCATATAGAAAATTACGCATAAATTTATTAGGATTAGCGGAATAATGAGCATCTCAATAATATAATACTTATTATAAATAAAACTATAAGAAACCACGGCAATAATGTTGCCAAACATGAGTACGCAATAAGCTAGTGTCAAACCTAGGCTTTTTCGATAATAAAGCCCGATCGCCGCAATAATAGCAAATGCTAAATAAAAATAAAAAAATAAAGGTAATATCACAAACCAAGAATTTGTAAAAAGGACTAGGGATTTAACCCACATCGTGTATAGCCAATTAAGAATGGCCTGTACGATAAACAGGAATAAAACAAGCCATGGTCTTAACCTCGAGTCAGTATCCATGAACCCTTTAATCTCATCTAAAAGAACAAATAGTGTCCAGTATTTTCATTATACAATACCCTAAGTTTACTTAGCTATACATTTTAGACGCGCATTTTTTACTCATATACTTTATCTAAAACTAATGTTGGAGCAAAGATGATGAGATCCAATATTTTTACGAATTTTTTGTCACTTGCATCCACCGCGACGTTCGCAGCGTCATTCATGAACCACTGGATGGTTAGTCGAATTTTTTCCTGATCTACAATCCATCCTCAATTGAACGAAGGAATGCTGCCATGAGTATGCAACATTACAACCATTTATTTGAATATTTCTAAAAAAAAATTTTTCATTGCAATCCATGACCGGCTATCTGCAACAGGATTATAAACAGTACCAAAATCTGGATCATTAACCATTGGATTGCTAAAAGCATGCATAGTTTGACCATAAACATGAAGTTGCCAATCTACATGAGCGTTTGTCATTTCAGTTTCGAATGCATTCACTTGTTCCACGGGAACCATAGGATCATCATGGCCGTGCAGAGCAAGGATTTTTGCTTTTATAGACGAAGATAAACTATGCACAGGTGAAAAAAGCAAACCATGAAAACTCACAACACCTGAAACTTGAGCGCCACTGCGTGCTAAATCTAAAACACATAGTCCGCCAAAACAAAAACCTATGGCTCCAATGCGTGATGAATCAACAAAATTCAATGTTTTTACTATCTCAACAGCCGAGTTTATACGCCTAGCTAATAAGGCTCTATCATCCAGCAAGGGTTGTATTAAAGCTGTTTTTTCTTCTTTGGTATTACCCGTTTTAGCATCACCATACATATCAATGGAGAAGCCAACATAACCTAATTCAGCAAGTTTTTCTGCTTTTTTTCTTGAAAAATCATTACAACCAGACCAATCATGTGCAACTAAAACGGCGGGTACTTTCCCTGACAATGAATCATCAAATGTGTAAGAACCTATTAATTTCGTTTCACCTTCATAGTATTCAACGACTTTTGTTTGTAACATTGTATGCTCTCCTGCATCAGTGATATTTTATTTTTTTCACATAGATCTGCTTCGGCGTAACATAATCGACGCATATATCACAGCACTTAAAACTACTATGAGTCCAAACGATATCAATATATAACGTTGATTTAACATCGAATTAAACCATTCGGGTGTAGCATAGCTTCTATAAATCAATGCCGCAATCGTTGATGTAACAACAATGAAAAAAACTGGTCGAATGAGACCAACACCTTTTTTGATAGCTAATTGAGCTCCAATCCTACCACCTACAAGTTGCCCTACAGCCATCACAAAAGCAATCTTATAATCAATATTATTTCCAATAGCGAAGCATATTACAGCGGCAATATTAGTATTTAAATTAAAAGCTTTGGTATAAGCTGTTGCTTTTAACAAATTATGTCCCAGAAATAAAACCAAAACAAACACCCAAAAAGCACCTGTTCCTGGACCAAAAAAACCATCATAAAATCCAAGCAAGCTACCAAATATAAAATAAAATAATTTCTCATTCATTTTTTGTTTTATATTTTCATTTCCGAGCTTTGGTGAAAAAAAGACATAAAATAAAACAATCAACAACAATATCGGGATTATTTTTCTTAAGAGATCACCACTTAGATACTGACTAACCATAGCTCCGGCTGCAGCACCTATAAAACTAAAAATAATGCCTATTATTAAACCCTGTCGAATTAATATACCTTGTCTATAATAGCTGTAAGTTGCACTCGCAGTACCGAACAATCCTTGTAATTTATTCGTACCCAATGCAATATGTGGCGGAATACCAAAACCTAAGAGCACAGGTAAACTAATTAAACCACCGCCACCCGCAATTGCATCTACCGTACCGGCTAGCAATCCAGTGAAAAATAATGCTGGTAAAAGATAATGTTGAAATACATCAATCAGCATATTCAGTACCTATTCATACCTGCTCTTGTACGATGCGATGATTTCTAAAACGAAGCGATACTATTTTATCAATCATTTTCGCAAACATGCCATTACCTAAAATATTTGCGCTGGTAATCACTGGATCAAATAAAATATATAACGCGGTAATAAGTGATAACATTTCCCCATTGAATCCTAAACAACTTTCCAATACAGGTAACATGACTACAATACCGCCACCGGGAATGGCTGCAACTGAAAATTTAGCTAATACAAAATAGAATACAAATACAAGATACATCATTAACGAAGGTTCAGCTATTCCAAAACTTTTCATCACAGCATAAGCAAAAATAGGGATTGCAATACAATCACCCACTAAATGAATATTCACGGTTGCAGGAACCACAGAACGTGCAATTTCTTTATTTTTAGCATTCTGCTCAACACCCACTATAGTTAATGGCATAACAGATGCGCTAGACATAGTGCTAAATCCTGCCATCGCTGCTGGTAACATATTTTTAATACTATTTAAAATCTCTCTTGGTTTAAAACTATTTAATGCTGCATAGGCCATTGTAATATAACTATACTGCGCAAGCATCACGACGAGAAATATCATCGTATAATCTTTAATGATCGTATGAATCGTACCATCAAATTGCATTTTAACAACAAATCCTGCTACAAATAACGTGATTAAAATGGCAAAGCTTTGTAGAGTTTTTGCAATTATTTTTTCAAACTGAACGGTAATTCTTTTTGCAAGATCATATTTAAATTTACCTAATATCAATCCTGATAAAATTCCAAAAAACATCGCTTTATTATTAGCAACGATGCGAGGAAATTCAAAAGTCCATGCAGGGATTAAACCTGAATTTTCCTTGGGTAATATCAGTGATAAATTAAAATCATATATCCACATACCTACATAATGACTCAAAAAGGTAGATACAAAATTCGATACACATACGCATGCAAGTATTAATGCAATGATAAATGTCGCACCACGTGACATACCAACTATGGCATTAAACAATAATCCAAATATAACCAACGGTAATAACATCAATATTAACGATTTAACCGTTAAACTGATCGCATAGATTATTTGTTTCACTTCTAGTGATAAATATGGGCTTAACAACACTATAGAAGCTATGAGAATTATTAGAATTATTGGTAATTTTCGAAACACGTTTATGTCCCCGGTCGGTGTTTATAATTTAAAAAATGCTAAAAAAAGTAGTATCAATAATGAAGTAGGCTTACGCCTGTGCAGGCTCGGGAGTAAAATGGTAAATTAATCATCATTTCATCAACTTCCTAGCGTTGATCAGGTAGAATATCGTACCATATTTGCGCATTTTGATCAACGATTATTCGATATGGACGGAAAGGATATATGTTAACTCTTATAATGAATATTGTATAGCTAATTTACTGATTATCTTGCAATATTTCTATTGATTGCACTATAAAATAAGGCGTTGTCCAAATGCTAGGAAAATTTACAAGCGAAGAATGATTAACTAATACAACTCAAACTTATGGCTATTATAGCTAAAAAATCTTAAATCACACTGACAAACGCCGCTTAATATTGGTTAAGATCATAATTTCAGCGGCAATTTCTTCTATGGATCTTGAGGTTGTTTCGAGATAGGAGATATTTTCATTATGAAATAAATTTTCAGCATATTTCAATTCTGCTTTGCAAGTTTTAAGCGAAGCATAAACACTATTCGGTCTACGTTCTTGCCGAATAATTTGTAAACGATTTGCATCAATAGACAGTCCAAATAACTTCTTTTTATGATTCGCTAAACAATCAGGTAATTTAATAGAGAGCATATCATCTGACGTTAAAGGATAATTGGCTGCATAAATTCCAAATTGCAAAGCAAGATACAAACTTGTTGGGGTTTTACCACACCGAGATACGCCTACCAAAATAATATCTGCTTTATCATAATTTGCCGTATTAGCACCATCATCGTAAGCTAGTGCATAATTCACTGCATTAATGCGCATCATATAATCTGTGTAATTTTTAACACCATGCGATAGTCCTACCATATGCGTCGATTTATGACCTAATTCATTTTCTAAAGGATTAATGAATTGTTGAAAAAAATCCATGACAAGCGCGGAACTTTGTTGTAAAAGTTGACTAATGTTATTATTGATTAAGGTAGCAAAAATAATAGGACGTTCGCCATCCTTTTTATGAGCTTGTTCAATACGCGCAATAGTTTGTTTTAATTTAGTCTTAGTATTGACATAAGGAATCGTTTGATACTCAAATGAAATCATGTCAAATTGACTCAACAAACTACGACCCAGTGTTTCAGCGGTTATTCCTGTTCCATCTGAAATAAAAAATACAGTGCGCGTCAAAATAAGTTCCTTTTATATAAAGTTTCTTGTATTTTTACTTATTTTTCTTAATTATTCTAGGGTCTGTCGTCCATTAGTTAATAGTGTTTAAAAATAGCGAGGTCATTCATGATAGCTTATAGAATACATTTGTTTTTAATTTTCTTGTTCATATCAACTCAATTATATGCTCGTTCTGGTCCCGAAGAAGCGAGTGAATACCAAACTAAACCATTGGTTGTAGGACAGCATTCCATGGTTGTCACTAATAATAAGTGGGCAACCAAAGCGGCTCGAGCTATGTTAGATAAAGGTGGTAATGCATTTGATGCAGCAATTGCCGCAGGATTTGTGCTCGGTTTAACAGAACCGCAATCATCAGGGATAGGCGGTGGTGGTTATGCCTTAACATACTCACAAAAAAATCATCAATTACTTGCTTATGATGGTCGTGAAACGGCACCTCATTCTGCCAATCCCGGTTGGTTCTTAGATAACAATGGAAAAACATTAAAGCTAAAAGATGCTATTCTCAGTGCAAAATCTGTAGGAGTGCCTTCTGAAATTGCGCTTTTTTATAAATTACATCAAGATAAAGGCAAACTGCCTTGGAATACCTTATTGCAACCTGCCATCACACTGGCGACAAATGGCTTTGCTATGAGTCCACGTTTACATAAATTACTCATCACCGATTATAATATTCTTGTAAAAAATGCAGATATTCGAGCTATTTACTTTAACGAAAAACATATTAAAGATATAGGTCAAATTATTAAAAATACCGCTTATGCAAACACGCTGCGCACTATCGCAAAAAATCCACAAAACTTTTATCGAGGTCAGTTGGCGAAAGAGATTATTCATGATATCAATTCAGCTGCAGGCAATGAACTCTATAACCAAAATGATTTTGGTAACTATCAAATACTTGTTCAGTCTGCTGTATGTTCAGATTACCGTAATTCCTATGAAATATGTAGTGTTCCGCCTTCTTCAAGTGGTGGTGTGACATCTCAAGAATTATTAAGAATTTATGCTAACCTTTATCAAAGTACAAATTATAATGACAGAAAATGGATGTTTTATTTTATTGAAGCAAGTAAATTAGCTTTTGCTGATCGTAATCAATACTTAGCAGACCCTGCCTTTGTAAGACAGCCTATCGACGGTTTACTCGAAAAAAATTATATAAAAAATCGCAGTCAACTTATTAAACAGAACGCCTTAAAAACACCGGTTGTTGCAGGAATTCCACAAGGTATTGATGCTATTTACGCCCCCGATAAAAGTGAAAAAATTCCTGGCACAAGTTCCATCGCCATTGTCGATAATCATGGAAATGCAATATCCATGACAGTTACCATCGAAAGCCAATTTGGAAGCCATATTTTCACCCATGGATTCTTTTTAAATAATGAACTTACGGATTTTTCGTTAAATTATAAAGATACTCATGGAAAGCTCATTGCAAATCGCATAGAGCCAGGTAAACGACCACGTTCCTCTATCACTCCTACTATGGTTTTTGATAAACAACATCAATTATATGCCATCACGGGCTCGCCTGGAGGAAGTGAAATTATTTGTTATGTAGCTAAAAATTTAATTTTAATGCTAGATATGGGGATGAAGCCCAATACTGCAAGTAGTACTGTCAATCTTTGCGCCACAAATACAAATCCGTCTATTGAAACCTTTATTAAACCTATACCCGAAATTGATTCTCTTAGAACTAAAGGTGAAATTATTGTACGTAAACCTATGGTAAGCGGGATAACAAATATTTTACGCAGGCCAGAAGGTGGTTGGTATGGTGCAGCAGATCCACGCCGTGAAGGGGTCGCATCTGGAAAATAGCATTTGCAGCAAATTCATTTTTGCAAAAAAAAATTAAAATAGCTAAGGCTTTTGATAAAAGTAAGGAAAAAGACGCACGCGGGCACGCACGACTTGTGGCAACTGCAGAATAATTACAAAAAAATAATCATTTATTATATAATAACGGTTTATAGGTACAAATATTAAATAATAATGAGGACGTATGCCATTTTTTAATAAAAGCTTTGTCACATACTTATACCAATGGTTAACCGCACCTAATGGTGATTATGTACATCATTGTAAAACGAATGATGTACAACAAAATAATGAGGATGATGTCGCAATTTACTGCATACATGGTACAGCCGATCAAAGCAGTGCTTTTTCAATCATTGCTGAAAATATTAGACCGGAATTATCAGCCAGTGTAAAATCCATTCATCAACCATCGTTTGAAGGTAGATTTCAACTACATGACATCAGTTTTTTTGCTTGTCAGCTAAAAGATAAAATTCTTGCTAATCCGCATAAAAAAATTATTCTGATAGGACATTCCAGAGGTGCTCTCGTCGCCAGTTATTTTACAGAAAATTTAGCGGAAGAATATGGTATTCAAGTCAAAGCTACGATCAATATATGCGGACCCTTCTGTGGTTCAAAATGGGCGGTTTTTCCTTTTACTTGTTCTGAATCCATTAATCAAATGCGTTTAGACAGCCCTTTTTTAGATGCTCTCAGGAAACAAATGACAAACTCAGGAAATACTTACTACTATTTTACAGGAAGCAGAGATGATCTAGTAAACCCAAGCCATGCTTTTATTGAAGAACATGCACAGAATGTGATTGAGTTAGATGAAGATCATTTATCAATTATGAAGTCGCCATCTCTTATCAATCATTTAAAAAATATCATTCATCAAGTTATACAGAAAAACCATTTAGCGACTTCAGAGGAAAAATCTAATGGCATGTCTTTGAATACTGAACCGAAATCCAATTATAAAAAGAATTGCTCACCTTCATAATGCGCAGCACACGTGGCGTAGATTTTGCATGGAGTTCACTCTCCATGCAAAATTTATTTACGCCTAAGGCGACCTTTTTGGACTGTCTGGTAAATCTAATGCAACAGTATCTGCTACACGTTGACGTTGTTTATATAATTCATAACCTCCATAAATAGCGGCTCCTATAAAACCACCAAATAATAAAGATGCGGCGAACCCAGGTTTTTTAATGGGGTATAATATAATATCGCGCATATGTAATTGATCTGTATTATAGATAGAATCATACGGTATACATTTTTCACGCATGATTTCTAATACCCACTTGCCGTAATTATGATTAATAAAGCTAGCTGTAGCAGTAAATTTATTATTATTCTCTTGAATTAATGAAGCTGATTCATTAACAATGTGTGCATTCACAGCTCCAACAAAAGCACAAACGGCATTATAATTATCTATTTGAGAAGTAAGTTCATTCCACTCAAGCATGTTAATCACACAATTTTTTAATTTACCTTGATTATCCAATAAGGCATGACATGCTATTTGAATAAGATCTCTTTCAAAATCTTTAACGGATTTCCCCGTAGGTTGTTTAAGAACAGTTTTAAAGTTGTCTGTAAGGGATAAAAATTTTGATGGTGCAAGGAGTAGTGGAAAATCATCAAAAACTCTATTTGCTAAATTTCGAGTTATTTTATTTTTAGCATCTACTAAACATTTTTGCTTTAAATCAGCATCAGCTTCAAAGTGATGTTGTAGTATCTCTTCCAAATTAGAGTTGCTTAACATAAGTCGTCCTCAAGAATGTTATACTTATATAATCCATTGAATCATATCACATCTTTTTACCCTTTACGCTAAACTGTTACTAAAAACGTGGTTCTGAAATAATTGCTTGTGATTTTTTTTCTAATGATAAAGTAAATGTATGTTGTACTTCACTTTGTTGGATTATTGAAATAATATCAGCAACGAGAGTAGGTTTCAGCAACCAGGCGCGACTCTTAATATAACTGATATATTGCTGATAATTTTCCTCGGATATAAAAAATTTAAATAACAGCTTCATTGTTTTATTTTGTATAGCTTCTAATCCTATTTTTTCTAAAAAATTAGGTGATTTACTACGTTCTTGATCAATTCGATCAAGTATTTGAAATTGCGCAGGATAAATAGGTTTAACGCTGTAATTAAAGCGTTCAACTTTCTCATGAACTGAAATTGGATAAACTGTAATATCGACATTTGCTTTTTTAGATTTTCTAGGCAAAACAAATAGTGGATCATAGCAACGATCGAAATGCAGTGCTGCATGTGTTGCATCAATACTCACGAGAGGTAAAGGAATGGTATGAGATAAAATAAAATGCAACGTGGGTGTATCGTCTTTTGTATGCGATTTTTTTATAAAATCAAATCCTGGTTGCATTTCCCTACAAATGGAAATTGCAATGCTTAAATTATTATCAATTCTCGCGATTGGGTTTAAATTTTTACCTTTACCGGGTTGATATACCGCAAGCTCACCAAGTCCCATTGTTTCATTATAGGGAGCTATTTTTCCATGTCTTGTTTCGATACCTCTATAATAAATTCTGGCTTTATTAGCTGTTACAATAATCTTTTGATCTTTATCTAACTGTTTTTTTTGTAACTGGGTAATTTGATTACGATGAAATGCTAAATGTTGTGGTTCTTTCGAGTCACTTTGACTTTTTTCTGTGATATCTAACCAACTCAGATCATCGTAATAGCGTAAAATTTTATCTAAATCAGCTATTTTCTTTTCTTTACGTGTTAATATGGTTCCCGCGATAATAACTAAATTCGGATGTTTATGACTCATAGCCTTCATGGCATCTTTCAATTTTCTCCTATCATCATCCGATATAGAACGTCTGCCAACATCGCGTATTCCGTATTCACGCCAACCGATAATCCATGTCGCATTTGGCTTTTGCTTTTTTAATATTTCACATACTTCATCTATGCGTGTGACGAGTAAATCAATTTTTTGACCTGCGCTAAGTGTTTCATAATGATTATTGGTATCCAACATAAATGGAATAATAACAACTTCAGACGATGTTGTAGATGTGGGTTTTGCATCAACCTGATTTCTGTTAGGATATTGTTTATTTAATGCATCTAGACAACAACGGACTCGGGGATCATTAGCATCTTGTTGTTTGACTAACATTTCTAGCATTAGAGGGTGCGTTATTTTTACATTATACTTGATCAATTGACTTGTAATATTAAAATTATTATTCAAGACAGCATATGAAAATGGCGTTATTTCAGATGCATTTATTTTTTCTAATTCGGCACCGGCTTCAATCAATAACGATGCGCAATCATCATGATTGCCTAGTATGGCCAGATGTAGGGCAGTTTCACCCTTATCTGTTAAAAGCCCCAAATCAACTTTTTCATCTAACAAAACCTTCGCTGCTTCTTTTTCACCACGTCCTATTAAGATATGCAAAGCGGTCATGCCTGACTTATTCTTTGCATTTATGTTATTGGTTTTCCTACTTTTCATTTGATTCACAATCTTTGAGATTTTTAACGCTAGCTCATGTGAATGCAATGAGCTAGCGTTTACAGTAGATAATAATTCATACTCGTCTAACGAATACTTTGTTCTATCTTGCATATTAAAAATCTCTTAATAAAGCCTCAAATTTTGCAATGCGCTTGTATTGATATGATCCAATAATGTATATAATTGTGGTTTATATTCAGTCATTTTAGCTTCTGTGAGTTGCTCAAATGAGATATCTCTCTTAAGTTTCATGGCATCTGAGCCTTCTGGATGTACAACATAATAAGCTATTCTGCTCCCATCTTTGGTCGAATAAACTTCATAAATAATGCTCGCATATAACAATCTCTGTTTGATGCCTAAAGTATTTTTTTCTAGCACGCCATATCCTGCGGGAAATAATGGATATTCTTCTTTTTGATAAATAGGTTTAACAAGGATAACTACTGACGCGCCTTTATAACTTTCTTGATTAATAAGAAGTTTTTTATTTGTTTGCATGATTTCTGCTGTACTAGTTTGCAGAATCACAACTTCAGTGCCCTTAGACCATAATTTCTGCGCGATATCATTTTCGATGCTATGATTAATATCTACAGCATTAATATTGCTTTGCATTGATTTTTTATCAAAAATCGATGTTCCAATCATGACTTTATTCATATGACTACCTAACTCAGAAAGTACTGCAATTTTTCTGATTGACTGTGTTTCTGTTAAAGGTAATTTTTGAGTTACACATGCAGTAACAAGACAAGCGTAAGTGACGATAAAAGTTGTTTTTAATAGGGTTTTAAATGTAGACATAAACTGATGCCAATCCTCGATATTTTATGGATAAACTAATGAAGGAAGGATAGCAAAGAAAGTCTTAATAAGAAACAGGCTGTTGAGATCAATGTAGTTAATGTTATGACTTTTGAGAAGGGTTATGCACGTTCTACGTGAAACGTTAGAGCCTGTCGAACATGCATTCTGAGAATAAACGACTATCCCACAGATGTCACACAAACATAAACTTCGCTCTTTTAGGATGTACCATAGATGTCACAGTGAGTTAAAAAGAGCGAACATTTAAAAATAATTAATATTGTTAATTATCAATGAGTTACACTATTGTTCGGTGACCGAAGTAGCCTCCCGAATAAGGCGCTGCATAATGCTTGCTCTGATAAGATTGCTTTTTACACCCTCCATGGCAGGGTAATGACGACGAACTTCAATAATCGCTTTATCCATCTTTAAAATAAGTACATCGGGTAAGCGAATACTAATGACTTCAGTGAGTTGGTCCATATCACATGCAATATCAGCTAATATTGGATAGTCATCGAGTTTCAAAAAAGATTCGATAGCTTCAACTATCCATTTACTTTTTCCGCGCATCCCATAACCGTCACTGATGATGCGCTGTTGCATAGTGAAATGCAGTTTTTTTTGTAATTTAATTGATGTCATCATTGCTTTTATCATTATCCTATCTCACGAATTCATGTTCTAAAATTTCAATGAGCTTTTTGAATGCTCTCGAAGTTTGGTCCAAATGAGCCCAATCTATATTTACAAAGATATGAGCATATTTTTTATATTCAATCCTATTGATGACTGATTCAACAAGTGTTTGAACAACATTGGTGTTTAATGTAAAGCCCATATTAATTCTTGATACTGCTCTACCACGTTTTACTAGTGAAGATTTCATGTCCGGTTTTTGCTTTATCGCTTGTTTACCACGAGCGACTATCTTACGTAATTCTTTTAAACTGCATCCCTCAATACATGCTTGTAAAGCCTCTTGACGAATCTCATGCGAATCAACCACACAAATGATAGCTGCTTTATCAAGACTGCGAATATTACCACGTTCTATTTGATGTTTCACATCATCTGGCGCATTTAAAACGGCAAGATAATAAGTTGCTTGTGGTAAAGAAAGCCCAGTTATATTTTTTAAAAACGTAGCTGTTAAATGGATATCAGGATGTTGATGTTGATATTCGTTGATAATGTCTTGGATATTGTTAATACGTTCTTCTAAGGTAAGATCTTCTCTAGCGGTGTTTTCTATCCACTGAATAAGCTTTAGCTCAAAACCTTTTGGTTTTTCATTATAAACTCTTGCTTCAATCTCAAGTTTACCCGCCAATATGGAAGCCAAACAACGACGTTCGCCCGCAACGACTCGATACAGTTCATGACGTTTATAAACAACTATGGGGTTGATAACACCACTGCGTTCTATGGTGGAAGCAAGTTCTTGCAATCGTTCCAGCTCAGCATTTTTGCGTTGGAATAATGGATCATTTTTCTCAATTCCATGGTAAATATCAGAAAGTGAGATAGCTAATTTTCTGGGATTATCAGGATCTAATTCGATACGTGATAAAGGTAAAATAATATTTCTAAAAATCCCAGTATTGTTTTCAACAACATTAATAGTTTCACTTAAACCTCTACTTAATGCCTGTGAAACACCAAAGCGCTTTTTTTTAGTCATGTGCAAATATCCTTTCTGATATGTAATGACATACTTCATTAGCTTCCGTTGCTGCAATATTATTACCTTGAAAATCAAAGATGGAACGTGGATTAGCATCTTCAGAATCAATTTCAGCAAATACAATACGTTGACTGAGTTTAACCGGCATAATGTATTTACCAATGGCCGTATTATCTTGCAAACTGGTAAGAATATCTTTATGGAGACGTGTTTGCTTAAACATATTAGGTAATATGCCTATCAACTGTAAAGGACGATTTTTTTCACGTGCAAGTGATTCTTGCATCCAGAGTTGTAACATTCCATAGATACCTTGGACTGGCTGCTCTTCCATGACGGAGGGAATAATAATATGAGTTGCAGCTTTAATCACACTGACTGTTAAAGGTCCTTTTGAAGGTGCTGTATCAATCACTACTGTTTCATAAGTAGACTGAACATCAGGAGAATTTAAGAAATTGGTCAATTGCTTGTGTACTTTTTCAACTACTTCGGTCTTTCTGACCGCTTCTGCAGCAAGTAATTTCTCAGCATGTCCGGGTGCTAAGTCTAAATGTTCAATATAAGTTGGATAAGGTACTACACCTTGCCCATAAAAAATTTCAGCAATACTGCTGCGACCATCCCAATGAGTATCATCAGGATCATCTGGATTAAAATCTGGATGTATCGGAGGCATTAATCCTTCTGGTGATCCAGGATCAATTTCCATCTTTAGATATTGGTGAGAGAAATTGCATTGTGGATCAAAATCAATAGCTAAAGTCGGTTTTTTTTTTACCTTACTAAGGTATTCAGCCATTGTTCTACTACACGTTGTTTTCCCTACACCGCCTTTATTATTTAGAAATGCGATGATTTTCATGTGAAACTCCCTTTGATTGTATTACGTAACGACTTAATATATCATCTATTTAACATCGTAATAAATAAATATTAAAAAAATAACAACACTACGAGGTTGTGTTTATGTTTATCTTTAGTTTATCTTTTGTTTAGAGTGCTGTAACTTATTGAAAATATTTTAAATAATGGGGCTGGCGGTGACACTTGTGGGATTTTTTGTGACACCTGTGGGAAGTTAATGTGACATTTATGGTAAGGATGTGTGACAGCTATGGGATTAACTGTGACAACTATGGGATTAGAAAAAACATCGGCTAAGCATGAATTAAAAAAACATGTGGCCACAATACATTGCTCGAATACGTTTAGTTTATTACAACGTAAAATTAGTAATGCTTTGCTTTATCATGCTTATGGTGAATTGCTACAGAAGGAAGAGCATGAAATTAGTATTCGTCAACTTTGTCATCTTATTGAATACAGTGGTAATAATCATGGTGCGATAAAAGACGCATTAAGAGGCTTGTTATCCACAGTGATTGAATGGAATGTGATCAATGATACGACAGGTGTTGAAGATTGGACAGCAAGTTCTATTTTGGCAAGTGTAAGTCTACAAGGTTCACTATGTTATTTTGCCTATTCACCTCGAATGAAGCAATTACTGCATTCACCCACGATGTTTGGCAAGATTAATCTTTATATCCAATCGCGTTTTAAATCAAGTTATGGTTTGGCACTGTACGAAAATTGCATACGCTATCGTGGGCTAACACATACGAAATGGTTTGATATTGAAACGTTTCGTAAGTTAATGGGCGTCCCTACAGGTAACTATACTATTTTTCGAGATTTCAAACGAAGAGTGTTAGACAAATCGGTTGAGGAAGTGAATACTTACTCAGATATGCTTGTTGAACCAGAACTCATGCGAGAACGACGACAAGTTGTTAAAGTAAGATTTATGCTTAAAGAAAGAGTGAAGAAAATACGGTTAGGGACCACTATTCAACAAGAAGAAATGGTAGATGATAAGGATAATCAAGTTACCCAACTACGCTCTAAAATGATTATGGAGTTTGGTTTATCGCCAAGCCAAGCAGAAAAAGTGTTAACGCATTATGAACAGCCATTTATTTTTGAAAAAATGACTATTGTTGAAACATCGAAAAATTATCAATCTGGAAAAGTCAAAAATCTTGCTGCTTATTTTATGAGCGCTTTGAGAAATGATTATAAACCCGCAAAGAAAAGTAATGATTCACAAAAGCAAAAAAAACGTGAAGACGATATTACGAAAGCAAATGTAAAAGAACTACAACGTAATGCAGAAGCCATTGAATCAGCATATGCTGAATACCGAGAAGAATTAATTGATGAAACCATAGTGTCTCTAAGTGAGGTTAAACAAAAGCATTTTATGGAAAGTTTTTATCAATATGCTGAAGGATCTATAAAAACCATTCTTAAATTACAACGTAAAAAATACTCTCAAGCAACTATTTTGAAATCACCGCAAATTAAAGGCTTGTTACGAGAATTTGCTATACGTACACTTCCAGAGTTACAAGAAAAATTACTTCCTTTGGAAAAATATCTTGATCAATTTCCAGAAGCAAAACGAAATGCATGGTATCAGTATAAGTTAATAGAGTCGCATCATCCTATGCACAAATAAAATTTAATCGATGGTAGGTTACATAATTCTTGCAACCACCATTTTTAAATAATCAGTTTCTGGAATTGCTAAATGAATAGGATGATCCGGTCCTTGATGGCCACGTTCTAACATTTGTAAAGACATATGGTTACGATAAGCCGCGCGACGTATTGCTTCAATTAAATCCTCATACTTTACATGCATGGAACAAGAGCATGAAATTAAAATGCCTTCAGGTGAGAGTAGCTTGAGGGCAGCTTCATTAATACGTTGATAAGCTAATAAGCCTTCCTTCATGTCTTTTTGTTTTTTTATGAATGCAGGTGGATCAAGAATAATGACATCAAATTTTTCTTTTGCTTGCTGCAAATTTTTCAAAGCAACAAAAGCATCTTCAGTGATGATAGAGACTTTTTCACTTACTTTGTTAAGTGCAGCATTTTCGCGAATCCAGTCAGCGGATAGTTTTGATGAGTCTATGCATGTCACTGATGTTGCGCCGAATACGGCTGCTTGAATTCCCCAACCACCTAAATAACTAAACACATCAAGGACGCGTTTTTCTGCCACATAATTTTTTAATGCTAAACGATTATATCTATGGTCATAAAACCACCCGGTTTTTTGTCCAGACCATAATGGAGCATGAAATAGCACATTATTTTCTTCTAAGGTCACTTTTTCAGGTGGATTCCCAAACCCTGCTGATACGAAACTTTCTAAACCTTCAGGTTTTCGTGCAGAACTGTCATTTTTAAATAAAATAGATGTAAGTTCTGGAATAACTTTTAGAAATGCAGCGATGATAAGATCTTTTTTTGCGTCCATTCCCGCCGTGTTTAATTGAATGGCAAGTGTATCACCAAAACGATCAGCAATGAGACCTGGTAAGTTGTCAGTTTCGCCATAGACAAGTCTGTAATAAGTTTTTTGAAACAATCGGGATCTTAAGTTAAGCGCTGATTGAATATGACGGCAGAAAAAGTCGAGATCTAAACGTTCGTTAGGATCATGTGAAAATATGCGTCCTATGATTAAGGATTGAGGGTTGACATAGGCAACACCCAAGACAGCTTTATTGTGAGATTCAACTATCACTTCTTCGCCTGGCTTAAAAGATTTAATAGGCGAAACACTGGTATCGACTTCATTGCTATATATCCAAACATGGCCTGAACGTAAGCGTCTATCTTGATTCTTTTTTAAACGAAGATATTTTAATTGCATAGAATTTGCTATCATTGTTTGTAATAGCTAAAGATTAACCATGTTTGCGTCTGGTGTAAATATAAATTAACCTCCGCAACAAGTGGTTAATAAACAGGTTGGGTGATACCATCCAACCCATATAAATCATCCCTAAACTGCAAATTTCCTTGATCATCCACCCAGGTCGTGAGATAGGTAATAATGACTTTAGTAGGTTTTGCAACCTTAATGTATTTCGTTTTGCCCTGATTTAAAATGTCATACACCATTTCATCAGTCCATTTAGGATCACTGCTCATAAGATAATCGGCAAGATCAAAAGCTCGTTCTAAGCGTATGCAGCCTGAACTAAAAGCTCGTCTATCTCTATCGAATAAATCTTTTGCTGGTGTATCATGTAGATAAATATCATCTGAATTTTGAAATTCAAATTTAACGAGGCCCAAGGCATTATGCTCGCCGGGTTCTTGGCGTAAATGATATTGAAAACCATTATATAACGCTTCATTCCAATCTATTTCAGCAGGATAAATTTCTGTCGCATTCACTTCTTGGCGATCATAGACCTTAATATTATTTTCATTAAGATAATCTGGATTTTCTATGACCTTGGGAATAATGTCTCGTCTAGCAATACTTCTAGGTACATTCCAGTAAGGATTAAGCACAAGTCGCGTGACCGTGGAGATAATTTCAGGGGTTGGGCGTTCTGGTTTTCCAACGACAGCTCTCATGGTTAACACTCTTTGGCCATTATCAACTAACTCAAGTCGATAAGCGGGTATGTTGATTAAAATATAACGGTCACCAAGTTCCTTCGTAAGTTTAGCCCATCTATCCATATTGACTCTGATTTGCATGAGTCTTTGCTCTGGTGGAATATTTAATTCATATAATGTACCGGAGCCTACTATGCCATCCGCATCTAAACCATGAGTAAATTGAAAATGTTTCACAGCATCTGTCAAGTAAGGATCAAATAGCATTAATCCCGTATCATTTTCAGGTTGCAGATCTCCTGTCGCACGGAGCCGTTCGCGCAAGGCCAATACTGCAACATTTTTTTTGCCAGGCTTGAGCGCCGTATCAGATGCGATCGTTGCCCATGGATGTGATACAGCGTTTTCATAAATCGGTAGAGTGCGTTGTAATACTTCATAGTTTAGGCTAGCAATAGAGACAGGATCCGAGGTTGCAAATTCGGGAGTAGTGTCTGCAAAACAGGTAGTTAATGGAAAAATTAAAGACAATATCGATAGAAGTAATCGCTGCATGAACAATCGAACTAGATTACTCATGGCATGCTCCTTATTCTAGTTTTTTATTATAGTTATTTTAACATGATCTTTTAATTTTATAGTGTGGTGAGATTTCGGTTGTAATGATAGTAATCATCTTGTGTGATTAAGCATAAATCTGGAGTTATACGATGTTCAGTATAACTCCAGATATAGTCTACATTAAAAAATTAGTGCATTTTCATCATCAGCAGCAAGCTCTGATGCAGGGTCTTGAATAGGCTGTTTATTGGATGTTGTCTTAAATATGCCCGCAGTAACGACTTGTGATGAACTGACATCGCTGACAGCATGATCAGATGCATGGTTCGGCTCGACAGGTGTTTGTTCGGATTTAGCACTTGTAGGAGATTCTTGATTAAAAGCTTTTGTTACATCACCCTGTTGAGCCACGATGAGAGGAGGCGGACTGAGCGGCCCAGTGTCTATAATCAAGTCAATTTTTGATTGTGAGACTGGTGTTTGAGCAGGTTCTTTTGATTCATGTGCTCTTGTGTCATTAACCTGCATTTTGGTTTGTTTATTTGCCATGTCTATGAGTACAAGATGTTCAAAACTTTCAATGACCGTCCCTTCTTTGACTTTATGCTTTAAATCCTTGAAATGGTCACTGATATACAATGAAGGATAAATAGGTTGTAACATAATGGGCAGTAAATTGTTGAGGCCTGCAATCTGATCATCGGTAAGACTATAGTCTTTACGTAGTTGATTAGAGTAAAACTCAAATTTACCGAATAAATCTTGGGCTGATTTTTTTAGATTGGGATCTTTTTTAATGGAATCATCACCTAAAAAAAACAACTGACGTTGCGCTATTTCTATCTGTTTCGCTGCCCATTTATTAAATTCTTGTCCTATTGTAGTATTAATTTCGACTTTGCCTGCATATACTGTATTAAATTCCAATTCCTTGATGAGCTTAAGTACATCATTAAGTTTTTTAATCACTTCTTTTTCTTTATCGATTCTTTCATTAATGGCTAGATAAATTTGAAATGCAAGTTCTTCATCAGCATCAAGAAAAATTTTATCTCTGTATAACCGCATTTTTTCTTCAATGGATTTTGGTTTTGTATCGATCGATCTTGGTTTTTCTTCAACAGCTCTGATTTTATCTTCTATGACTTTTACTTTAGAATCCACTTGATTGCGTATAAACATGAGTAACGCAAAAGCAACACGGGCTAATTTTGAATCGGAAATAGAATTTGAAAAAGTATGATAACCACCTTCGCCGGCTTTACAGATGATTTCTGGCCATAAATTTATCTTATTATGTCTAATCGCATCGTCAATTAAAGAGTGTAGTTCTAAATATACTCCTTCAGATTTGTCAGGGGTATTATATCCAAACATGCCAATAGAAAAGTTAAATAAGGTATTCGAACCATCACTAAGCCTTTGTTGAACAGAGACTGTATCTTCTTTATAGTCAGAAATGAGAGATTTATATTTAGCTTCTATTTTCTTTGCGCCAGGATAAGTTTTCAATAATTCAATAAGTATGGCTTTATTTAAAAAAGGCACGATAACTCTCCTTGTGTTTTTTGAAATAGTAAAAAGTATGTAGTCTGAGTAAAATACAATAGTTAGGATAAACATTTGTCATGCTAACGTGTTTACCTTAAGGGAAGCTTAAGAGATCTTGCTTGACTCAAATTAATGTCATCGGTACGCTGTGAAGGTTTTTTTATGTTACGGAATAGGGAGCGTTGAAAGTGAAAATTGTTGCGCGTTTTGAAATTCCATATTATCAAATATTGAATGAAGAAGGGAAAATAACTACAGATGTTCCTGTATTTGCCAAAGATTCTGATCATTTAATACGACTTTATCGAGTCATGTTACTCAATCGTTTATTTGACACGAAGGCAATCGCCCTCACCCGTACAGGTAAATTAGGGACTTATCCATCTGCACGAGGTCAAGAAGCAGTATTTGTAGGTATGGGTGATGCACTTGAAAAGGAAGATGTGTTTGTTCCATATTATCGTGATGTAGCATCGCTTATACAACGAGGTGTTAAGTTAAAGGAGATATTATTATATTGGGGTGGTGATGAACGCGGCAATGCATTTGAATGCGGTAGTAAAGACTTTCCTTATAGTGTTCCTATAGGTACCCAAATGTTGCATGCTGCGGGTGTGGCAACAGCCTTTCGAATTCGTGGTGAAAAACGTGCAGTGCTCGTTACTTGTGGTGATGGTGGTTCGTCTCAAGGTGATTTTTATGAAGCCATGAACGTAGCAGGTGTATGGAAATTACCTATAGTTTTTGTCATATGTAATAATCAGTGGGCGATTTCAGTCCCTCGTTCGGAACAATCTGCATCCCAAACATTAGCACAAAAGGCCATTGCGGCTGGATTTTCGGGAGAGCAAGTAGATGGAAATGATGTGATTGCAGTGAGAGAACGTGTTTTTGAAGCATTAAAAAATGCGCGTGAAAAAAGCCAACCTCACTTGCTTGAAATAGTAAGTTATCGACATGCTGATCACACGACAGCAGACGATGCAAGCCGATACGAACCCAAAAACCAACGTGAGTTAGCATGGAAAAATGAACCCATTGCACGATTATATACCTATCTGACCAGTATTGGTGTGTGGTCTAAAGCGCAAGATCAGGCTTTAAATGATGAATGTGCTGCTATTGTTGAACAAACCGTACAAGACTATTTAGCTACGCCAGCTGTTACTCCCGCAGTTATGTTTGATTATTTATATGGGACGTTACCGGAAGCATATAAAGAACAGCGTGATAGGTTGATACAGATAGGAGAAAGTGCACATGGCTGAAATAACATTAGTTGAAGCAATTAATCAAGCGCTGGCTTTCGAAATGCAAGCTGATCCCAATGTTGTTGTTTTGGGCGAAGATATTGCAAAAAATGGTGGTGTATTTCGTGCGACGGTAGGTTTGCTCGATACATTCGGTCCAGAAAGAGTACGTGATACACCATTGGCTGAATCCATGATAGCCGGTTTGTCTATTGGTATGGCTTCACAAGGGTTAAAACCGGTTGCAGAATTTCAATTTATGGGATTTATTTATCCAGCGTTAGATCAAATTATAAATCATGCATCACGTATGCGTAATCGTACACGTGGCCGTTTAAGCTGTAGTGTGGTATTTCGTACACCTTTTGGAGCGGGCATACACGCACCTGAACATCACTCTGAAAGTACAGAAGCCATTTTTGCACATATTCCCGGCTTGCGTGTTGTCATCCCATCATCGCCTGCAAGAGCGTATGGTCTATTACTTGCATCCATTCGTAATCCTGATCCGGTGATTTTTCTTGAACCCTCTCGATTATATCGTTGGACTAAACAAGAAGTTCCTGATGATGGAAAAGCTTTACCTTTAGATAAATGTTTCACCTTACAAGTGGGTACTGATATTACGCTCGTGACTTGGGGTGCTATGGTCAAAGAAACGATGGCTGCAGCGCATCGATTGGCAAAAGATGGTATCAGTTGTGAAGTGATCGATGTCGCGACGATAAAACCACTGGATATTAAAACAATTTTAGCATCGGTTGAAAAAACAGGTCGTTGCATCATTATTCATGAAGCAGCTCGAACATGTGGAGTTGGGGCAGAAATTGCTGCACAAATCGCAGAACGTGGACTCATGTTTTTGCAAGCACCCATACAACGTATCACAGGTTATGATACGATTGTTCCCTACGCACGACTCGAAAAAATATATATTCCGAGTGAAAATCAAATTGTTGAAACTGTTAATAAAGTAATGGAGTTTGCATGAAAATATTTCATTTGCCAGACTTAGGCGAAGGATTGGCTGAAGCAGAGATTCGTGAGTGGTTTGTCAAAGAAGGTGATATGGTCAAAGTGGATCAACCTTTGCTATCTATGGAAACTGCGAAAGCAGTGGTTGAAGTACCATCACCTTATGCGGGACGAATACGAAAATTATACGGAAAAAAGAGTGATATGATTCAAACTGATGCGCCTCTGGTGGAGTTTGAGAGTGAAGACCAGCCAGTCAGAAAAGATAAGGGCACTGTGGTTGGAAATTTGGAAGAAAGTGAGACTGTGTTAGATGAAGGTGATGTCGTTATTGGTATTCCACAAAAAACGATACCGTCCATTAAAGCCATGCCTGCTGTTCGAGCCTTAGCAAAACAATTACAAGTCGATTTAAATTTGGTAAAAGCAACCGGTCCAAATGGGCAAATTACAGCAGAAGACGTTAAAAAAATGGCTGAGCATGTAACACCTTCATCCGGGGGTAAAGTTTTACCTTTAAGAGGCGTGCGTCATTATATGGCATTAGCCATGACGCAATCTCATCAAGAAGTTGTGCCTGTGACCATTGCTGATGATGCGGATATTACAGATTTACCCGCAGATACTGATTTTACAGTGTATATGATGCAAGCGATTGTGGCATGTGTCAAAGCAGAACCCGCACTGAATGCTTGGTTTGATAGTAAAAAAATGGAACGCATATTACATGATGAAGTGAATCTAGGTTTGGCAATAGACACAGAAGATGGTTTGTTTGTGCCTGTTGTTCGAAATATCGAAAAAAAATCAGCAAAAGAATTACGTGCTGACATCAATAAATTGAAATCTGCCACAAAAAATCGTAGTTTAAAGCCTGAAGATTTTCAGGGAGCCACTATGAGCTTATCAAATTTTGGTGTTTTTTCTGCGCAATATGCGACATTAATTGTGATGCCACCTATGGTTTCCATTCTTGGTTGTGGAAAAATTCGTGAGGTAGCCGGCGTACATGAGGGTAAGATAGGAATAAGACGTATCGTCCCTTTGTCGCTGTCATTCGATCATAGAGCCATCACAGGTGGTGAAGCGACTCGATTTTTGGCGGCTATCATCCACTATTTACAAAAAAAATAACAATAGAAGGAGAGCGCTATGACCAAACATCTTAGTTTTGACCTTGGTGAAACGGTCGACATGTTGCGTAATTCAGTGCGTCACTTTGCAGATAAAGAAATCGCACCTCATGCTGCTGATATTGATATGAAAAATAAATTTCCCAATGAACTTTGGAAAAAATTGGGACGTATGGGAATGTTAGGTATCACAGTAGAAGAAGAGTATGGCGGATCAGGTTTAGGTTATCTCGAACATGCCATTATTATGGAAGAAATTAGTCGTGCATCGGCATCAGTAGGATTGAGTTATGGTGCACATTCTAATTTATGTATCAATCAACTTCGATTAAATGGTACTGAGGCGCAAAAAAATAAGTATTTGCCTAAATTGTGTAGCGGTGAATTTGTGGGCGCACTAGCGATGAGTGAAGCTAACTCAGGTTCAGATGTCATGAGTTTACAACTACGCGCTGAAAAAAAAGGTGACCATTATCTTTTAAATGGAACTAAGATGTGGATTACAAATGGTCCGGATGCTGATGTTCTTATTGTTTATGCAAGAACAGATAAAAGTGCAGGTTCAAAAGGGATCACTGCTTTTATTATTGAAAAAGCGTTTTCAGGTTTTTCAACTGCGCAAAAGTTAGATAAATTAGGTATGCGTGGCTCCAATACTTGTGAACTTATTTTTGAAAATTGCATAGTTCCTGAAGATAATGTATTAGGCACGGTCAATCATGGTGCTAAAGTTTTAATGAGTGGGTTAGACTACGAACGCGTCATATTGGCAGCAGGACCCTTAGGTATTATGCAGGCATCACTTGATGTTGTGTTACCTTATGTGCATGATCGTAAACAATTTGGAAAAGCTATAGGTGAGTTTGAACTTATTCAAGCTAAACTTGCTGATATGTATGTTGCACTTATGTCAGGAAGAGCCTACCTTTACACAGTCGCAAAAGCCTGCGATCGAGGTCAAGTGACAAGAAAAGATTCGGCCGCGGTTATTTTGTATACGTCAGAAAAAGCAACCTGGGTAGCATTACAAGCGATTCAAATATTAGGTGGAAATGGTTATATCAATGAATTTCCTACAGGTCGATTTTTGCGAGATGCAAAATTATATGAAATTGGTGCGGGTACCTCCGAAATTCGTCGTATGCTGATAGGTCGAGAACTATTTTCAGAAACACATTAAAGGAATACATAAATGGATTTCCGAACTCAGGTAAAGCCACAAAACGAACAATTTCAGCGTAATAGCGATGTGATGCAATCTATGGTTAATGACCTGAAAAGCAAATTAGCATTGATTGAAAAAGGTGGTAATAAGAAAGCGAGAGAGCGACATTTACAACACGGTAAATTGTCTCCGCGAGAACGTATTCAGTTATTGCTTGATCCAGGGTCATATTTTTTAGAATTGTCTGCTTTTGCAGGCTATGAATTATATGCTGATGACATACCTGCTGGGGGGATTATCACGGGTATAGGTCATATTCACAATATTGAATGCATGCTTATTGTGAATGATGCTACCGTAAAAGGTGGAACCTATTATCCCATTACAGTAAAAAAACATTTGCGTGCCCAACAAATTGCCGCAGAAAACCGATTACCATGTATTTATTTAGTGGATTCAGGGGGAGCATATCTACCCAAACAAGATGAAGTATTTCCCGATGTGAATCATTTCGGACGAATATTTTATAATCAAGCCAATATGTCAGCATGCGGTATTCCACAAATTGCAATCGTGATGGGATCTTGTACGGCAGGTGGAGCTTATGTTCCAGCTATGGCAGATGAATCTGTGATGGTAGCTAACCAAGCAACTATTTTTTTGGCAGGTCCTCCACTCGTCAAAGCAGCTACCGGTGAAATAGTGACTGCTGAAGCCTTGGGAGGTGCTGATGTCCATTGTCGAATATCAGGTGTTTCCGATTATTATGCTCAAAATGATGAACATGCTTTACGAATAGCAAGACAAATAGTGGCTAATTTAAATTATAAAAAAACCGTACCATTAGCATTACTCAAACCGAAAGAACCTAAACTCGACGCGCATGAACTCTATGGTATTATTCCAGCCGATCCACGTTATCCTTTCGATGTGAGAGAAGTCATCACTAGAATAGTCGATGCATCTTTATTCGATGAATTTAAAGCACAATATGGTAAAACTTTAGTATGCGGTTTTGCACATATTTACGGTATTCCTGTAGGTATCATTGCGAATAATGGGATTTTATTTTCAGAAGCTGCAATCAAAGGCGCACATTTTATAGAGCTATGTTGTCAGCGAAAAATTCCCTTGATATTTTTACAAAATATCACAGGATTTATGGTCGGAAGTAAATTTGAAGCAGAAGGTATTGCAAAAAATGGCGCAAAACTCGTGATGGCTGTCGCTTGTGCCAAGGTGCCTAAATTTACGGTCATTATTGGCGGTAGTTTTGGTGCAGGTAATTATGCCATGTGTGGTCGAGCGTATGACCCACGTTTTCTATGGATGTGGCCTAATGCACGTATTGGTGTGATGGGTGGTGAACAGGCAGCTAATGTTTTAGCTCAAGTTACACGAGAAAAGAAAGAGCGTTCTGGTGAAAGCTTTAGTTTTGAAGAAGAAGCTGCTTTAAAAGCCCCTATTTTGGAGCAATATGCAAAACAAAGTCATGCATACTATTCAAGCGCACGTGGATGGGATGATGGTGTGATTGATCCTGTCGATACACGAAAAGTATTAGGGATGTGTTTATCCGCCTCGCTTAATGCTCCTATGCTTGATACAACTTTTGGAATTTTTAGGATGTGATGTATATGGACTTTAATTTTAAATCGTTACAAATCGAAAAACATAATAAATTTATTCTGATCGTCACATTAAGCCGTCCTGATGTGAGAAATGCAATTAATAGCGACATGATTTCTGATTTTAATGTACTCTGGACAGAATTAATAAATGAGCCTAGTGAGTTGCGTTGTATTATTGTAACAGGCGAAAACGATGCTTTCTGTGCGGGTGCAGATTTAAAAGAACGAAAAAATATGACCGTCGATCACTGGAAATTACAAGTTTCTCAGTTAAGGCAGGCTATATTCAATATGATGTTATGTCCGATACCGGTCATTTGTGCTGTGAATGGAGCAGCTTATGGTGGAGGTTTAGAACTTATTCTTGCCAGTGATTTTGCCTATGCTGCAACGACCGCAACATTCGCACAGTCAGAAGTTAAATTAGGAATTATTCCAGGTGCTTTAGGAACACAAAACTTACCAAAAGCATGTGGTTTAAAGCGCGCAAAAGAACTTATTTTTTCAGCAAGAACTTTTTCAGCACAAGAAGCATATGAGTGGGGAATTGTTAATACATTATGTGAACCTGAAAACTTAATGTCGGATGTATTAGTCACAGCTAATAAAATTTGCGAAAATGCACCTATTGCCGTACGTGAAGCAAAAAAATCGATAAACATTGCTTTAGAAAGTGATATGAACACTGGATTTAACATTGAATTTGAGAATTATCAGCGTACTTTAACGTCGAAAGATCGTGAAGAAGGTATTGCTGCATTTATTGAAAAGAGAAAGCCGGTTTTTATAGGTGAGTAAGCAGCTTGTCATTCCCGCATCCGCGGGAATGACAATGTTCTCCAGGAGCATTATGCATTTACCAAAAAAAGTCAAAATAGTTGAAGTAAGTCCACGCGATGGATTGCAAAATGAATCGAACATCATTCCTACCGCTATAAAAATTGATTTTATTAATCGACTATCAGAGACAGGTCTCTCAGTTATTGAAGCTACAAGTTTTGTATCACCTAAATGGATTCCTCAACTGGCTGATCACTCAGAAGTTTATCAGGGAATTAAAAAAAATAATCATATAAACTACCCTGTGATTGTATTTAATAAACAAGGTTTTGAAAACGCACTTGCAGCGGGTGTCAAAGAAATTGCTGTTTTTACAACTCCATCAGAATTATTTTGTAAACGAAATGCTAATTGTAGTGTTGCTGAGAGTCTTGTACGAATCAATGAAATGACTCAATTAGCTTATATGTATCGCATGCGTGTACGTGCTTATATTTCATGTGTATTAGGATGTCCTTTTGAAGGTGTTATTGATCCTAAATCAGTTGAAGAGCTTGCAAAACAATTACTTGATGATGGCTGTTATGAAGTTTCCCTGGGAGATACTATTGGAATAGGAACGCCAGGAACGACACATACCTTATTAGAAGCGATTTTAAAAAATATTTCTGCGAACAAAATAGCTGTACATTTTCATGATACGTACGGTCAAGCTTTAGCAAATATTTATGTTGCTCTCCTACATGGTATACATGTTATCGATAGTTCTGTTGCAGGGTTAGGTGGTTGTCCTTATGCAAAAGGTGCAACAGGAAACGTTGCGACCGAAGATGTTTTGTATATGTTAAATGGTTTAGGGATAGAGACAGGTATAAACTTAGATAAGCTAATGGATGTAGGACGTTTTATCACTTCGTATCTTGGCAGGGAAAATCGTTCGAAGGTTAGTTTAGCCAAGCATATATCTTGAAATCAAGGTGAATAGCTGTTTAAATGTTTTTATGTCTAGTAAGCTATAGAGATTAGGGCCAGCATAGTAGAATTGTAAACAGCCCGTATTCTAAATATAAGTACAATAAAAAACATTGTGCTTATATTGCATTCACGTTACTTAGACATGGATGTGCAATATTAACGAGAATAACTATTGTTAGGAGTTAATGATATGCCGGTTCAAGAACTTATTGATAACCTTGTAAAGGTTGGTGAAGGCTACCCTGAAAAAACTAATTCGGTATTTAAGATTTGGGATAAGCATGATAATCAACCAGCTGCAAATCAGTTGAAATCCATTAAAGATAAAATAAAAAATAATGTTCCAGAAAAATTACAAGAAGTGCAATTATTAGTAGCATTAGTTAAGATTTTAAGTTTACAAGATTTTGTGAGTTCCACACAGCTCATGACAGGTGTTAAAAAAGAACTGTCGTTATATAGTTCTTTTGATAGTTTAGATAAATACTTACCTGATACTTGTAATAATAAAGAATGTCCAAAAATCACAGAATTACGAGATGCGATAAATGGTCTTGGTATTTTCTTACATCTTGAATATGAAACCGAAAAATCAGTTAATAAAACAACGACAGATCAAAAATCAATTAACGAAGCTGAAAAAAAAGAATTTCAAAAACTTGTGGATAAATTTGTTGAAATTGGTGAAAAATATCCCGAACAACCACCTACTGTGATGGATAGATTGTGGGGATCGGGTAAACATGATAATCAGTCTGCTGCAATGCAGTTGAAATCAATTAAATCTAAATTAAATAATACGGTTCCTGTCAAATTACAAGAAGTACAATTATTAGTAGCTTTAATCAATATGTTAAATTCGAAAGATCTAAAAAGTTCAACTTTATTGATAACAGATATTAAAAAAGAATTATCTGCCTATCAGCCTTTTCATAGTTTAGATAAATATTTACCCGAAACTTGTGCGTACATAGAGTGTCCAAAAATTACAGAGTTAAGGGATGCCTTAACAGGGCTTGGTATTATACTGCATCTTGAATATGAAACAGAGAAATCAGTTGAACAAGCATTAAAAGGTGCTATGCCAGCACATGAAGAGGAACAAAAATTACAAAAACTTGCGGATAAAATTGCACAAATTGGAGAAAAATATCCTGAACAACCGCCTACTGTACTCGATAGATTATGGGGATCAGGAAAACATGATAATCAATTAGCTGCAAATCAGTTGAAATCTATTAAAGCTAAAATATTGAATAATATTCCTGAAAAATTACAAAAAGTTCAGCTATTATTAGCATTAATTAAAATTTCAAATTTGAAAGATTTTAAATATTCGACTTTATTAATAACAGATATCAAAAAAGAATTGGCTGTCTTTGATGATTTTTATCATATAGACAAGTATTTACCTAAAACTTGTGTTAATAAAGAATGTCCTAAAATCACGGAGTTGCGGGAAGCACTAACGAGTCTTGGTTTCAAATTACATTTAGAATACGAAACGGAAAAATCAGAATGTGAAGTTGAAGCTAAACGTGAAAAAATAAGCACTATCTAGTTTAATAAAGCGTCGTCCCTTGACTTGTTCGCGGGATCCAGGAGGGTTCGTTAACTGCTATCGCTTCGACTGGCTCCTGCGATCAAGCCGTAGGATGACGGAATACATTGACGACAGGCCATAGTAAGGATACTTATGATTGTTGCATATAGCATTGTTCAAAATAAAATTGAATCAATTGAAGTTCAAACTGGAAATTCCGTTGAACTCGACAAAGCTATTTGGATCGATTTATTGTCTCCTACTAGAAAAGAAGAAAAATTTGTTGAAGAATATTTAAAAATAGATGTTCCTACCAAAAAGGAAATGAAAGGTATAGAACAATCCAGTCGTTTATACAGGGAAAATGGATCAATATTCATGACAGCAACCATGGTTGCACATTCAAAGTCTGCCGAACCTAAAGCAGATCCTATTACCTTTGTATTATTAGAAAAAAAATTAGTTACCGTTCGTTATATTGAACCGCATTCCTTTCATATGTTCATTCGTCATATTAAAAAAGCTGCGGCGAATGAATATACCCCTGAAAAATTACTTATTGATTTATATGAATCAACAACAGATAGACTGGCAGATATTTTAGAGACATTGAGCCATAAATTTGATGAAATCTCAAAAAAAATATTTCACAATAAAAGTAATGAACCTATTGATTACCATAAAATATTGCAAAATATAGGCTCGAACGGCGATCTTGGTGCAAAAGTTCGGGAAAGTTTAGCTTCTTTTAATCGATTATTAGTTTTCTTTGAGCAATCGGCTGGCTCAAGTTTTGATATAGATACAAAAGTTAGACTTTCGATTGTCATGAAAGATTTAAGTTCTTTAAGTGACTATGCTAGTTTTATCTCTAATAAAGTCAATTTTTTATTAGATGCTACCTTAGGTATGGTAAGTATAGAGCAAAATAATATTATCAAAATATTTTCCGTAGCTGCTGTCATTTTTTTACCACCCACACTTATTGCCAGTGTTTATGGTATGAACTTTCATCACATGCCAGAACTTAATTGGTATATAGGTTACCCATTCGCAATTGTTTTAATGCTTATTTCATCATTTTTGCCTTATCGATATTTTAAAAGCAAAAAATGGCTCTAAGTATTCATCAAGGTGCAATAACTTCATTGCATTAAGAAATGCTCCATAACATCACGTTGGCTAAAGATCGTCACTATAATCCTAGATTCGGCAGTACAAGCCTACTGCGACTGCTTAATATACTGAATCTAACCGAGATTTTTTTCAGCATCTTAAGCAGTCTCGCTACGGCTTCTACTGCCGAATCTAGGATAATGCGCAGCATTTAGTGGCGGTCTTTAACCTCTAAGGTATATTCGATAAATTAGAGTATTAAGTATTACTTAGCATCTTCATTTTTATCATCAGCTGAAGGGGGTTCTTCTTTCACTTCTCCACCACCTGCCAATGCTTTTTCAATAAAAGTGATCCATTCAGCAGTTTCTTTAGATTCAGGATCTAATGCAAGCGCACGTTTGAAGGTTTCCAGAGCATCTGCATTAAGTTGAAGATGATGTTGGCACAGTGCCATATTATAAAACAATCCAAATTGCTCTCCGACGAATTCAATCGCTTGCTTATAATACTTAAGCGATTCAGCAAAGTTTTTGATGGCATGGAAAAAAACACCAATTTCAAATAAAATACATTCGGTTTTTGGCATGAAATAATAATTTGCTGCAAGTCTAGGCATGTTTTTTGCCATAAACTGCAAAGTTTCGACATCACTTTCGGCAATAAGAGAAGTAATGCGTGGACTGATTTTTAGATAAATATGAGGATCCCAGCCAGCAAATTCTAAATGAGCTGCAAGTGTTTCCAAATCATAACTTTCAAAATTGTCTCGCACACGACTATGTAATGTGAAATAATCGGATGGACTTAATCTCTCAACTCTTTCTTCGATTTCAGCAGCTGTATTAACCAATTCATTTAATTTAAAACCACTGGCAAATACAGAGGTTCTAATACCTCTACGCGGTGTTTGTAACATTGCATCACCGCCAGAATTTTTGAAGTATTCACCGATAGCATGGAAGTTAACCATCATGGAAAAACTACCATGCCAGGAAATTGCTGGGTGACCTAAATTATCTAATGATTCTAGCGAACCATAACCTTTGTCAGTAGAGATTATAAATAATTTATCATGGGCTAATTTTTTAAGGAATTTGATAGCATGGAAAGAACCCATGGGGAATAAAAAGCTGGTGGAATGTAATTTTTGCTTGTATTCGTCTAAGATACTATCTAAGTGTGGGTCACCGTAATAAGCACTTTTGAGTTCATGAATATTATAATCTACAGCAATTTTTTCCATATCAATGGGACGATTATCCTGCATATTTTTTTCGTCAGTTGAAAGACTAAATAGAAGTTCAAAAAGTTTTCCTTCGTGTACAGTGAATGCATCATGTGATATGGTGTCGAAAATATAATTAGCTAATACAGTGAGCGGATTTACCAAAAGTTCTGGGCTAAGACGTATGTTTTGGCGGATTAAATTAATTGGGCGCTCAGCTTCCATATCATAAAGCGCAAAATCGATAATGCCACTTTCTATATAAGGTTTTAATGCAGGATGTGTTTCCCAATATTTTATATTATGTTTTGTAAAATCACTCATAACATAACAAAACTTAATATCATCAATGTTGTATTGTTTCATGGTATCAAGAAGTGTTTTTACAAAATAATAACTAAAGCGACCTGATCCTGTGCCTAATTCCATAATATAAAATGGGTGATTTTTAGCGTCCGGATTTTTTTTGATCCAATCGCGCATAAAGTTAAGAACAATTTGCGCATAAGCATTCGCAATAAAAGGATTACTGGTGATATAAAATGGAACTTGATTCACCCAAGCATTAATGCCTTCCTTGTCAAAATATTCGCGCTGTAATCGCCATAGCGCAGAATGTGAAAATCGTTTATGTTGTTCTATTATGACTTTTCGTTCAGTAGTGTCAGGTTTCACAGATTTTTCCCCATTTGTGTTATGTTGCTGTGTTGGATGAGTTTTTACACATTGCTATCTGTCGCATAAAAACTACCTATATCTATTATATGTCAGTAATTATCTTATGAACATCCGGTTGTGAATCAATTATATATTTTCATAGGTAAGATGACTAATTCTTTGCCTTGTAAATGTAAATATCTTTGTAAAGTATTAGGTGTTTCATTATGAAGAAGTCTTGTTGCCCAATTATCATTCTCAAAAATCAGTTTACTAGCAAAAAATATACAGTTCGGGTATTTTTCTTCAACTTTTACAGCTAAAGCCATAAGTTTTTCGACAATATCCGTTCCAAAGCCTGCATAACTTTCGGAAGGAATTCCATATTGTGAGCAGTAATCCACAAAATATTGCAGTGTATCGGTGACTTTATCACGCATTTCTTCTAATGCTGTACCCCCCGTGAAACTTTCCACATCCACAATACCAACACTCAGAAAAATAAAATTTTTAAAATGCTTTGGGAAAAGTCGTAATATACACAGCAAAGTATGCATGCCTACACCAGGACTTTTACCAATTAAAATGACTGCTGTGGGTTCATGAGGATCAATGGTAATGGGATGAGGATGCTTTTTCAGGTTAATGGGTTGTTTGAGTTGTGCATCAAGTTGCGCTAACTTTTTATTCACTGAAACATAATGTTTATTGATAAGCAGACACAATCCTATGACTGTTAAAGTAATAATCACAGTGACCCAACCACCTGATTGAAACTTTGAAAACAAAGTAACAAGCAACATGCTAGTGGTGACTGCACAGGCAAAAACGGAAAAGCCTAGGCGCCATCCCCAATTTGGCGATGCTTGAGCACGATGTTTTGCCCAATAGACACAAAGACCAAGTAAGCTTAATGAAAAAGTGACAAACACATTAATGCTATAAAGAATCACTAGCCAAGAAACTTCACCGTCGCTCCATAATAAAATAAGCAACGCCAATATGCCGAATACAATAATTCCGTTTTGAACTACTAGACGAGATGAAAGATGTCGAAATCGATTGGGAACCCAATTGTCGAGTGCCATATTTGACAATACATTAGGACCGGCTAAAAATCCCGAATTTGCAGCCACAAATAATAAACCAGCCTCTAATAATAGCGTGATTAATAATACCGTTTTACCTAACCATGAATTTCCTAGAATTGAACTAAACACGACAGCATTTAACGTTTGACCCGGTACTGAGTGTGCTGACCATAATAAATATAACAATATAATCCCAGCAGCTGTAAAACTTAATGATACAGCCATATAAAACATCGTCCATTTGCCTGTTTGGACACGAGGTTCACTTAAACGATTTGCATTATTTGAAACTGCTTCAAGACCTGTGTAAGTTCCGCTACCTAAAGAATAAGCGTGAAATAAAAGCGCAAGCATGGGTAATAAACCCATGGTTGCAGATAATTCTCTTGTTTCATCAAGAGTATTTGGAATGATGGTTAATAAACCTTTACTATGCACCGCAATTCCATACACGATCAAGGCAAAATGCGTAATAATAAAACCTAGAAAAATAGGTAATAAAATTTTAATAGATTCTTTCATGCCACGCATATTAAGAGCGATTAAAAAAAGAATAAGCACTACTTCTGCAGCAAGTTTATAAGAACCCACACTTTTGGGAAGAAAGCTAAAAATGGCATCCATTCCGGCAGCTGTTGAAACAGCAATGGTTAATACATAGTCAACAATGAGTGCTGCGCCCGAAACCAATCCTACATAAGGTCCAAGCAGTAAGGAGGCAACTTTGTAGCCACCGCCACCACTAGGGAAAAGTTCAATTACCTGGTTATACCCCAGAGAAATGATAAAAACCGTGATAGCCATTGCTAGCGCGATGAATAGCGCAAGATGTGTGTGCTTGCCTAGTGCAATAAAGGCTTCTTCAGGACCATAACAAGAAGATGATAAACCATCAGCACCCAATCCCACCCATGCCAAAAAAGCAATTAATGAAATATGACGCAAGATGTTTGGATTAAAGGGATTGAGCGGAGCTCCAATGATATATTGTTTTAATTTTGAAATCGTTGAAATATTCATTTATTTGGCCTGCATGCGTAATGCACCATCCAAGCGTATCACTTCGCCATTTAACATTACATTGTCGACGATATGAGCTACTAACATCGCGAATTCCTTGGGATCTGCAAGTCGTTTAGGAAAAGGAACTCCACTCACGAGAGCAGATCTTGCTTCTTCAGATAGTTTATCAAACATTGGGGTATCTACCAAGCCAGGAGCAATAGTCATAACTCGGATACCAAATTGAGCCAATTCACGTGCAGCAGGCAGGGTCATCGCAACGATACCACCTTTAGAAGCGCTGTATGCTATTTGACCGATTTGCCCTTCAAATGCAGCAATTGATGCAGTATTAATCATGATGCCACGTTCTTTAGATTCACCTAATGGATCAAGTGGGATCATATGCGCAGCGGCCATTTGCATGAGATTAAAGCTACCTATTAGATTAACTTTTATAACTTTTTCAAAATCAGCAGCTGGCATAGGGCCTTGTTGATTAATCATGCGTTGGATGTGAATAATGCCTGCACAATTAATACATATTCTTGCAGTTCCAAGTTTTTCTGCGACATACTTCACGGCAGATTCAACACTTTGTGCATCAGTCACATCACAATCGACGGCTAAACCATTTATTTCAGCGGCTACTTTTTTTGCAAGCTCTATATTTTTATCAAATATGGCGACTTTTGCTCCCATTTGGCTCAACAGTCGTGCAGTTGCGGCACCCATACCAGATGCACCACCACTCACTATTGCGATTGTGTTTTTTATTTCCATTATCTTTCCTTTTAAAAATAATCTTAATCGTGGATACTACACAAATTTATATGAAGTAAGGAAGTGGTAACATGAAAATCCTTGTGGCTGTGAAAAGAGTTGTCGACTTTACCGTACAAATTCGTGTGAAGTCTGATCAAAGTGGTGTTGAAACAGCAAATGTCAAAATGTCTATGAATCCTTTTGATGAAATTGCAGTTGAAGAAGCAGTACGCTTAAAAGAAAAAGGACTCGCCTCTGAAGTGATTGTAATTTCCATTGGAACTACCGCATCGCAAGAAACATTACGAACCGCACTTGCGATGGGCGCAGATAGAGCCATTCTTGTTGAAACGCAAGATGATATACAACCGTTAATTGCAGCGAAAATAATTCGAGAATTTGTCATAAAAGAAGCACCACAATTAGTCATTGTGGGCAAACAAGCGATAGATAGTGATAATAATCAAGTGGGTCAAATGCTTGCAGGTTTATTGCATTGGGGACAAGCGACATTTGCATCTAAAGTTGTGATAGAAAATAATCGTGCAATCGTCACGAGAGAAATTGATGGCGGACTTGAAACATTATCTCTAGCTTTACCTGCTGTGATTACGACTGATTTACGTTTAAATGAACCACGATTTTTATCATTACCGAATATTATGCAGGCTAAACGTAAATCTATTACGGTTATTCCATTGACAGAACTACAGTTAGAATTAACGCCACGTTTAAAAATCTTAAAAGTGACGGCACCTGAAAAACGTCGTTCAGGAGTGAAAGTGGATAGTGTAAAAGAATTAGTAAAACGTTTGAAACAAGAAGCGCAGGTGATCTAATGAAAACATTACTTATTGCAGAGCACGACAATAAAACATTAAAATCGGCAACGTATCATGCCATTACTGCGGCTAAAGAATTAAGCGAGAATATTGATGTATTGGTCATAGGTTTTGAATGCGATGAAGTAATACGTGAAGTACAAAAGCTGCTTTTTGTGAAGCGTATATATGTGGTGAATGCAAAAGATTATGAACATCAACTTGCGGAAAATTCCGCAGAAGTTATTGCAGAATTAGGTCGAAATTATCATTGTATACTCTCATCAGCCAGCACTTTTGGAAAAAATATATTGCCACGAGTGTCAGCACTATTGGATGTGGGAATGATTGCTGATGTCGTTAAAATTATTTCTAACGATACTTTTGTTCGACCAATTTATGCGGGTAATGCATTAGCTACGGTGCAATCGTTAGATGCTATTAAAATTCTTACTATACGCACGACTTCTTTTCCAGTCTCTCAATCTATAGAAAACACAGATTCGCTGGTGGAAAACATCCAAAAAATTATTCCAAATACTTTATCTGAATTTGTCAGTCAAGAACTCACGGTATCAGAAAGACCGGAATTGACGAATGCACGCATTGTGATTTCAGGTGGGCGAGGTTTAAAAAGTGCGGAGAATTTTAAATTATTAGAAGAGATAGCTGATCGTTTAGGCGCAGCATTAGGTGCCTCACGTGCTGCCGTGGATGCAGGATTTGCACCGAATGATTATCAAGTGGGCCAAACAGGTAAAGTTGTTGCGCCTGACTTATATATTGCGGTCGGTATCTCAGGTGCTATTCAGCATTTGGCGGGTATGAAAGACAGTAAAATTATTGTTGCAATTAATAATGATCCGGAAGCTCCTATTTTCCAAATAGCGGATTATGGATTGGTGGCAGATTTGTTTACAGTATTACCTGAATTGAAAGCTGAGCTTGGGTAAAAATATCCAATGCCATTCACGCTAATGCATTAAAAAATAAAATTGAAGCACGATTTGGTTGGAAGTGTGTAGTGCCGGATTATATGTATAGTGAATTAATCTAGTGTTTTTCTAATTTGCTATGTCTTCGACTGTAAGCAAAATATATTATTAAACCAATGATCATCCAAGTCAAAAAACGTTTCCAAGTAATCTCTGTTAAATTTACCATTAAATAAATACAAAAGATAACACCAAGTACAGGAATAAGCGGATTCCATGGCAATTTGAATGAACGATGTAAGTCTGGATGTTGGTGTCTCAGTATAATGACACCTAGACACACAAAGACAAATGCGGTAAGTGTTCCTATATTCACTAATTCGGCAAGATCTGTTAAAGGTACGAAACCTGCAATCAGAGCTATAATGACACCCATGAAAATAATATTTTTGACAGGCGTTTTTGTGTTTGGATTAACTTGTGAAAAAAATCGTGGAAGTAAACCATCGCGAGAAATCGCAAAGATGATGCGTGTTAATCCGTAATACATGACTAGCATCACTGTAGTTAAACCAGCGATTGCACCTATCGCAATCATTCCAGCGGCGATAGGATGACCAATCTGTAATAGGGCATCTGCAACCGGTGACGGGACATCTAAAGTCGAGTAATGAGCAATACCGGTTAATAAAGCCGCCATTATCACATAAATAATGGTACAAAAGATTAATGAGAATATAATACCTATAGGAAGGTCGCGTTGGGGATTAATAGTTTCTTCCGCTGTAGTAGACAATGCATCAAAGCCAATGTAGGCAAAAAATACGATAGCTGCACCTTTTGAAACACCCTCGTACCCAAAAGGAAAATAGGGTATCCAATTTTGGGTTTTGATATTGCCTACTGCAATCATCATGAAAAAAGCAATCGTCAATAATTTTATAAGCACTATCACCGCGTTAAATCGTGCGCTTTGTTTGACGCCAACACATAAAAATAAAGTAAGTAAAGCAATAATAAGCATGGCGGGTAAATTAACGATACCCCCTGCACTGGGTTCTTTATAAAATAGAGGTGATAGATGAATATTGATGGCTTCTAATCCATTGATGACATATCCTGACCAACCTACTGCTACAGTAGAGACTGAAACGGTATATTCGAGTAATAATGCCCATCCTATAATCCAGGCAAATAACTCGCCAACACTTGTATAAGCATAGCCATAAGCGCTTCCGCTACCGCCTACACTAGTAGCCAATTCAGCGTAGGAAAGCGCTGAAAATAAGGCAGCTAAACCTGCTAAAACATAAGATAAGGTGATAGCGGGACCCGCTTTAGTAGCTGCTGCAACACCTGTTAATACGAAAACGCCTGCACCAATGATGGCACCAATACCAAGTAGAGTGAGATCAAAAGCGGTTAACACGCGATGCAGGTCAGAGGGTTCTTGATGGGATTTAATAGATTTGGTACGAAAAAGCTTTTTCATATTTTACAAGTCCTTGTATCACATTAATGAGTGGTATCTTGCTATCCATATCTATAGCTAAATGATAGCACACAATATTCATTCGTATTTGAATAAAAATTACCCAATTTTTTCATGCATAACAGTATGAAAAAATTGCCAAAAGCCCTTGTTTTTGATTGATTTCTATATATGAGTGAATTAGTATCAAGATTATACCTGTGTAAAATCATCTCAAAAAATATAAAAACGGGGAAAGACTATGCTGAGGAGTGAACCAATACAATTAGAGGAATTGCAAGGCGGACACAAAGCCTTAGATACGGAAATAAACGAAGAATACGCACCTAAACCAAAAGGTGAGATTCGTATACCTTTGCCCAAAAAATACACTGCTAAAGCCATTTCAGGTGATTCAGGCATTATTGATTCAGTGACACGCATGTTTGGCGTGGTAGATAGGCTAGTTACCGACGTTCGTATAGCGCAGGTCGTTGAAAGTTTTGCGCTAGGAGGTGACGGTGGAGGAGTTGGTACGCTCCATACTGAACTGAGCCATGATATATACTTATCTTTCCTTTATATTTTGGGTTTAGGAAGTATTGCACTTCTTGATGAGCATATTTATCGTGTGGAGCAAAGAAGAAAAGACAACGAAAAGCAGAATATATATAAGCTATTATTCCAAAATCCAGCTTCACAGCATAACGATGAACCAATACCCGATAATGTCTTGGAGATTATGGAGCAAATACATTTGGAACAGATAGTTAATAACTTAAATTATTATCTGAATCAGGAACGTATAGCAGATAAGGCATTAAAGGAAAAATACAGTGCTATTTTTATTGATGCTAAGACGAAGAAATTTGTTTTTCAACGACATGCTTCCGTTACGAAAGAACCAGAAATATTAAAATCTAAAGTATTAGGATCTATTTGGGAATACGGTGTTAAACCATTTTATCGAGCAGGTGGATTCGCAGGTTTTGCTTTTTGGTTAATGTGGATGGGGGCAACTGCAATAACAGGCATACAAATGGAAGGAATCTATGGTATGGCGCCCTGGGTGGGGGTTAGTATTCCTGGCGCATTCGGTCTGATGCATTTAGGGGCGTATTATTATAACGCCGGGAAATATGGTGGGTTTGAGGAAGCGCGCCAACATGCGGAGGCCGTTGCAGATTTTGATGTGCTATTGAAGACATTAAAACAACGAGAACATGATCGTGAAATGAAATATTTACAAAAACGTAATAATGAATTAAGTGCAGAACTTGAAAAAAGAGGATTAGCATATAAAACTGCATTAAAACCAGAAAGCAAAAATTTGATGATCCGAACAGCAAATGGTGTTTTAGAGCAGCCATTGATAAAAGGAGCATTTACTGTTGTTACTGATTCAGCAGCGACTTGGGGTGGCACAAACTCTTATTCCTGGTATATCAAAGTGTTAATAGAAACAGCTTATATGAGTATAGTGCCAGCTGTATTGTCTACGCCTTTGATTGGCACCGTCGTGGGCGGTGTCATACTTGGTCTCTCATGTATCTCTGGTCTTTATAATGGCTATAATCGATATAAAGAGGCTAAGGCTTTTAAAGATGCTCCATCAAAGGCTTTAGCATCCACCGTACAGACTGTATCTGAAAAGTATGATCTGGTTGTAATAGAAAAAGGCAAGAAGATATTACATCCGGTGCAAAACAAAATTTATCTAGAGGAAATAAATGGTCGTATTGCATATACACTTATGACTTCAGATAAACAAATTATTCGCCGTTGTAGTATTGATTCACTTAGTGTGCCACAGCCTTTTGATCTAGACAATGTGTCTAATTTAAAGAAACAAATCATAGAGGCTACCGTAAAAGCAGGCCACACGGCGAAGATGCCTACACCTATTCCTTTGGAAGATTTTGAAAAGCATTATAAGTCTCGCCTGGAGTATTTTGAAAAACTTAACGCTGAAATACAGGATTATAAAAAAACAACAAATCCAAAAAGTAATCATTATGTTACGTTACCTGGCGATTTTGATGTACCTGAAAAAAATTCAGAAGATCAAAAACCAAAAAGCTTTTTAGGGAGATGCAAAGAAAAAATTTATGATGTGAGCATTGCTTTCAGAAATCATCCCGTGATTGATGCTTGGGATCTGAGCTTAACGGGAATATTTATTGGAAGAGTTGCATTTACCACAGCCGCACCTTTTTTATTAGCGCCATTATTGCCTATTGCATTAACAGGACCTATAGGTATAGCGGCTATAGCAGGTGTAGGTTTAGCGTACTTAGCGTTGAAATGGTATGAAAAATATCAAATCAAAAAAGAACAACGTGCGAAGGATTTGCCAGGTATGCTTGAAGGATTAGAAAAGAATATTGAAGATGCGGAGTTAGTTGTAAATGATATGAGAAAGAGTAAATGTTTAATTTATGATGATATTGTTCGACATAAAGCTTCACTATCACAACAATACAAATCACATAGGCATGAAGCATCTAAACCAAAAATGTCTTTTTTAAATCAATTTACAGGTGTAGGATCTAAGGACTTAAGGGATGCTAAAATGGATGAATGCAGAACAACTGAAGCTAAAGAACGCAAAGAGGAGCGTTTATCCTTTGCTTGTTAGTGAGATGGGTGGGCATGCTGCGTTATGCCCACCAAAAATCTATATAACTAACGTATAAAGTATCGCCGAAATCGCAACACAACCAATGAAAATCACAAATATATTGCTAGGCTTATTCGCATAAATCCTCATAGCAGGAATTTTATGAATCGCATACATAGGCATCAAAAATAACAACACAGCAATCACAGGGCCGCCCAAGGTTTCAATCATGCCCAGAATACTTGGGTTCAATGTTGCGACTATCCACGCTGTGACACCCATAATCAACGCACTCATCCAATCTAACGTTTTAGCATGCATAGTTTTCCCTCGACTGCGCAAAGATTTAATGATAATTCCATTAAATCCTTCGCTTGCACCTAAATAATGACCTAAAAATGATTTGCTAATAGCGACTAATGCAATAATAGGCGCAACATAAGCAAAAATAGGATTATTAAGATGGTTAGCAAGATAGGATAATATAGAAATATTCTGTTCTTTTGCAGCTAGTAAATCACCCGGCGTTAAACTAAATACGCAGCTGAATACGAAGAACATGACCGTAAATACCATCATGATATGGCTTAATTTTAAAATACGTGAACTCTTTCTTTCAGCATCATTACCATAAGCATCTTTTTCCGCCACTGCAAATGATGAAATAATAGGAGAATGATTAAAAGAAAAGACCATGACTGGAATCGCTAACCAAAGCGTTTTTATAAAACTACTATCCATATTAAAATGATGTGTTTGTTCTAAGATCGCACCATTCCATTGGGGTATAAGATAAATGGCTAAACTCATCAAAGCAAAAATAAATGGAAAGACTAATACGCTCATAGTTCTAACAACGATATTTCTTCCACAACGTGCCACCATCATCAGCAAAAATACAAGTATACCCGCAAGCAATGCGCGTGGTGGCGCTGCCATATGTAATT
>CAZHMQ010000003.1:0-47110 GCA_964533645.1 uncultured Coxiellaceae bacterium | reverse complement strand
ATAAAAAAATTGGTGCTAAGCCTATGGATGAGTGGACAGTATATAGACTTACGGGTGCTGCATTGGATGAATTAGCGTCCAGTTAATGGGTCTCGCTCGCAATGATGCGAGCGAATCTTACGCATATATATCATGAGCAAGTTTAGCAAGAGCTGCTAACGACAAGCCATCTTCTAATGCTTTCACAAACAAAGAACCCACCACAACACCATCTGCAACGCTTAAGGCTTCTTTAGCCATGTCGTTATTTGATATACCAAACCCCACCACAACGGGTAAATTCACAATGGCTTTAATAGCCGCCACTTTTTCGTGAAATCCATCTGGTAAACCGTGACGAATACCTGTTGTTCCATTTCGACAAGCATAATATAAAAACCCTTGCGCGCTTTCATTAATGTATTGAATACGTGACATCGGGGTTGAAGGTGTAATGACATAAATGAGATCGATCTGATTTGCCACACAAGCCTCACGAATCATCAGAGACTCTTCTATTGGGCAATCCACTAATAAAAGGCCATCGACACCAGCGCTTTTTGCCGCGCTAAAAAAGTTGGATTGTGCAGCCATCAATATTGGATTTACATAACTAAATAAAACAAGCGGAATATCACTTTGTTTGCGAATTTCCTTAACTAGCCATAAAACATCTTGTAGACTAGTACCAGCAGAAATTGCTCGATGACTCGCGCGTTGGATCACTGGGCCATCCGCAACCGGATCAGAAAATGGAATCCCAATTTCTAACACATTGACTCCACCGTTAATTAAAGCCATAGCCGCATGAAGTGTGTGTTGAATGCCGCCATCACCAGCTGTTAAGTAGGCGATATAAGCTTTATGATTTGCAAATAATTTTTTTATACGTGTCATTAGCTCATACCTCTTGCCATGATTTGTGGCAAATCCTTATCTCCTCTGCCCGATAAATTTACCAACACACGACAATTTTTCGGAAGCTGATTTGCAATTTTGATCAAATAAGCTAATGCATGAGAGGATTCCAATGCAGGAATAATCCCTTCAGTTCTCGCTAATAATTTTAATGCATTTAACGCCTCATCATCGGTCACTGCAACATATTCAACACGGTTATTCTTAAAAAGTTCTGCATGCTGTGGCCCTACTGCAGGATAATCTAAACCCGCGGAGATAGAAGCTGTTTCGGCAATTTGGCCTTCATCATCTTGCAATACATAGGTGTAACATCCGTGCAACACACCGGGTGTTGCGGTATAAAATCTTGCTGCATGTTGTCCCAGTTGTGTTCCTGTTCCACCTGCTTCCACACCAATAAAACGTATATGACTCTCGGATAAAAACTCTGAAAATATACCAATTGCATTAGAACCTCCTCCAACGCAGGCCATCACGATATCGGGCAAGGTGCCAAATTGTTGCTGACATTGATTTTTACACTCACGACCTATCACAGATTGAAAATCTGCGACCATCTCAGGAAAAGGGTGAGGACCTAGGGCAGAGCCAAGACAATAATGTGTATGACTATAGGATTCAGACCAGTCGCGCAATGCTTCATTGACTGCATCTTTTAGTGTTCCTGATCCAATCTCGACTGGAATGACTGTTGCACCCATTAATTGCATACGCGACACATTGGGTGCTTGGCGTTGTATATCTTTGCTTCCCATATAAACGACACAGGTCAATCCAAGATGTGCGCATGCAGCCGCGGTTGCAACACCATGCTGTCCAGCTCCTGTTTCAGCAATGATACGTGTCTTACCCATACGTTTTGCTAATAAACATTGCCCTAATGCATTATTTAATTTATGTGCGCCAGTATGTAGTAGGTCTTCCCGCTTTAAATAAATCTTTGGGCCATTAATTCTCGCAGAAAAAGATGGGACTTCGGTTAATGCAGTCGGTCTACCCGCATAATTTTTTAATATATCAAGTAAATGTTGCGTAAATGTTTTATCACTTTTAGCCTGTTCCCATGCTGCGCGTAATTCGCTAATAGGTTGCATTAATATTTCAGCAACATAAGCGCCACCAAAATCACCATAACGGCCTGTTGTATTTTTAGGATTCATCATATCCTCGCACTGTATTGACAAATTGTTGAATAAGAAGAATATCTTTTTGTCCTTTTGCTATCTCAACTCCACTGGATACATCTATGCCATTTGGCTGTAATTGATCAATTAAATTAGCCACATTGGATGCATTTAATCCGCCTGCAAGCATCCAGGGAAATGGGAGTGAATATTTAAAACCTTTATAATTATTCATTTTACCATGACCGGGCTGTTTATGATCGATGAGTATGATATCTCGAGTGGGGTTTAGGTATTGAAAACCATCATCCATGAGTAACTGACCATTTTCTTTCATATTTAAAACAAAAATTCTTTGATAGGTATGAGGTAACAAGCGATGATGTGCCTTAGCTGCTCGGCCATGTAATTGTACGATTTGAATATTCGCAGCTTCACAAATGGTATGCATTTCAACATCATTCTGATCAACAAAGATAGCTACTGGTGAAGCACCTGCTTTTTTTGTCGCACTCGATATTGCAATGGCTTGCTCTACATTCACATGGCGTGGTGATAGAGGATGAAAAACTATCCCAATTAAATTTACGCCTGATTTAGCTGCTTTTTCAGCTATTTTAGCATCACGAATGCCGCAAATTTTAATGATAGGATTAACCATGGTGACATTCCATAATGAATTTCTCAGGATCTTCCGACCTTACTAAGGCTTCTCCAATAAGTACAGCATTAAAACCCGCTTGATAATACTCTCTTGCCATGGCAGGTGTTGTTATCCCAGATTCAGCCACCTTAATCATCGAATTAGGAATTTTCTCGACCAGCTGTAGAGAAAGATTTGTATCGACAATAAAAGTGTTGAGATTACGATTGTTAATTCCAATAATGTCTGCGCCACTATCTAAAGCGATATGTAATTCATTTTCATCATGAATTTCAACGAGTACATCAAGCCCTAGTGAATGCGCATATGCTATTAATTTTTTAGTTCTATTACCTAAAACCGCAACAATACACAATATAGCATCGGCGCCAGCTACCTTCGCTTCTGCGATTTGCACTTCATCAATGATGAAATCTTTGCGAATAATGGGAATGGATGCACTTATTTCGTTTTTAACACGACTTAAGTCTTCAATACTACCATTAAAAAATGTTTTGTCTGTTAAAATCGATAAAGCACTTGCTCCTCCGTAAATATAATGTTGTGCCAACTCAGTAACATCTTTAATAGGCGCGATTAAACCTTTGCTAGGTGATTTTCGTTTAATTTCTGCGATGACAGCAAGATAAGAAGATCTTAAGGCATTTTTGAATACGTTATTTTTATGTACTGCTATTTCGCCATGCAATACTTTATAAAGCATGCTGTTTTGTGCGATAGAATTATATAATTCAACCACTTCAAGTTGCTTTTGCGCTAATATGGGTTTAAGTTTATTAATCATAAGAAAATTCTATCCATTTGGTTAACAGGGTGAAAGCTTCTCCACGATATAAGCTGTCACTCACATGTGAAATTGCGTCAGAAATGGATGAGTGCAGGCCATAAATATAGAGAGCTACCGACGCATTTAAAATAAGTGTCTCTGCAATAGGTCCGCGTTTACCTTTAAATGTATTTAATAAAAGTTTTGCGTTAGTTTTTGCATCACCACCGCGTAAATCTTCAATTCTGCAATAAGAGAATCCACAGTCTAATGGATCGAGACTATACGCATGCTTTTCATTTCCATTTGTTTCAATGATTTTGACGGGTCCTACACAACTGATTTCATCCAGTCCTTTGCCATGTGCTACGATAGATCGTTTGCTACCTGTTTGAATTAACACATCCGCCATAATAGGCATTAATGCTTCATCCAATACCCCTAGGATAGTATGCTGAGCATGTGTGGGATTTAATAAAGGCCCTAAGATATTAAATGTAGTAGGGACGTTCAGTTGTTTTCTCAGATATCTTAAGGTTTGCATCATCGGGTGGAACAGAGGTGAATAGCAAAATCCTATACCGATTTCATCAATACTTTGACTTATCTGTTCTGGTGTTAAATGAATGTTAATGCCTAGTGCTTCGAGTATATCTGCAGAGCCTGTGAGAGATGAAATGGATCGATTGCCATGTTTAGCTATGTTTACTCCGCAACTTGCAGCTAATATTGCGCTGCCTGTGGAGATATTGATGGTATTGAATCCATCACCGCCGGTTCCAACAATATCAAGTACTGTGGTATTAGTGGGAACCATAATCATTTTATCACGTAATGCTTTTACTATGGCTGTCAATTCTTCAGCCGTTTCTTGCTTGGCACGTAACAACATTAAAAATGCAGCGATTTGTAATGGATTCATGCTAGGATCCAAGATTTCATCAAGCACTTGTTGACAGGCTAGGCTGTCTAAATGTTCTCTGCGCATCAATTTTTCTATACTTGGCCTTAGCATCATGCGACCACTCCATATGAAATATTTTGATCGCATGTTGCAACAAAATTTTGTAGTAGAGATTTTCCTTTTGGCGTCAAGATGGATTCTGGATGAAACTGTACGCCATACATTGGAAGTTTATGATGTCGTATTCCCATCACGAGTTTTTGCTCATTTTCTGCTTCAACAATGATTGTAGGTGGTAGCGATTCACGTTCTGCAACTAGGGAATGGTAGCGGCCCGCTGCAAACGGTGATGAAATGGATTGATAAATACCTTTCTCACTATGGTAAATATAATCTTTTTTGCCATGCATTATCTCTTGTGACTGAATCACCTGACCGCCTAAAGCAATGGCGATGGCTTGATGACCAAGACAAACTCCTAATAATGGAATTTGTTTCATTTCTCCTGTTGTCACTGTATGAATTAAATCAACGCAAATACCCGCATTTTCCGGTCGACCGGGTCCTGGAGAAAGAATGATGCCATGCGGGTTAAGTTGCTTCACTTCATCAATACTGATTTTATCATTACGCACGATCATCACATTATCATAAAACTCTGCAACGATTTGATATAGATTATGTGTAAAACTGTCATAATTATCGATGATTAATATCATAGTGTTCCCCATGTGCTTCCGCAATCGCATGTAACATAGCTTTTGCTTTTTGACGTGTTTCTTCAACTTCTGATGCGGGATCGGAATCATAAACAATGCCTGCACCTACGCGAATGGTCGCAACCCCATCTCGAAGAGAAGCCATTCGTATCGCTATACAACTATCCAAATTACCGAGCGCATCAATACGACAAATGGCCCCACCATAAATGCCTCGGCGAGATGTTTCTAATTCATCTATGATTTCCATGGCGCGAATTTTAGGTGCGCCGCTTAAGGTTCCCATAGGAAATGCAGCAGAAAATGCATCAAATGCATCTAAATTATCTTTCAGTTGTCCTTTGACAGTTGAAACAATATGACTTACATGCGAATAATGTTTGACTTGCAGTAATTCGTTGACAGCCACACTGCCAGGCTTACTGACGGATCCTACATCATTACGCGCTAAATCTATTAACATCATATGTTCTGCTAATTCTTTTATATCACTTAATAACTCTTCTGTAATGAATTCGTCTGTATTGCCATGGAGTCGCGTACGAGTACCGGCAATGGGATTAACTGTAATCTCTCTGTTAATCACGCTAACCATTCTCTCAGGTGATGCACCTAATATAACGCCAGCTTCGGTAGGAAAATAAAACATAAAGGGTGATGGACTTACTTGACGTAATGTTTTGTAAATATCTAGCGGTGCAACAGAATAGTGACGCTTAAAACATCGCGATAAAACAATTTGAAATGCATCACCTGCAACAATATATTCTTTTGCTTTATTGATTTTATCTATGAAATCATGGTCAGATATATCCACATGAATCTTTGTTGGTTCAGTTAATTCTGACAATGCTGGCATTTTTGGCGAGGTTGATGCAAGTAACTGTATAATTTCTTCAATGTTTTGACATGCGTTTAGATAATCTATTTCATGATTATTGCTTACCTCAACGACTGTGCTGATTAACACAGATTGATTTTTTTGATCAAAAGTTAAGTTTAACGTATAAAAATGAAATAATAGAACAGGTAGAAGAGGATCTACCGTATGACGATCTGGAATATTTTCAAAATATCGGACAATATCATAGGTCATAAAACCTACTGCACAATTAATCGCGCTTGCAACATCGTCGCGTGTTGAAAATGAGAATTGTGATTGCAAATCACGTAACATCTGTATTGGATTTCTATCTTCGCCATGAGAAATTTTAAGGGACGCAAGTGGATTAAAACAAATATATGAGTAACGATTTAATTCTTGTTTTTGTAAGCTTTCTAATATCACACCTTTTTCGTCGCCATATTTTTTGCTAAGAAGACGATAAGTATGAATAGGTGTTAATCCGCCCGCGGCTATTTCTCTAAAAACAGCGATGCGTTTTGCCTTTTGGGCTAACGTTTTATATTCATTTAATGTTAATGCTTGCATCATAACTCGATTCACACTATGTTGGTATTCGTGTAATGATACACCATTACATAGATATAGTCAATAAAAGGGTTTAGGATTGTAATCAATGGCTTACAAGCTTGAACGCTAGTAATTTATTGATTAATATGAATAAAAATACTATTTCTTGTGTGGGCATCCTCAAGTGTAGTATAATAACTGACCAATTAAATCTTAACCCATCATGTCAGCAGATATTTAGTTTGATTCGAATGATCGATGCGGGTGTTTATGATATTACCAACTACAACATTCAAATTTATTTTATATTTTGTGCGCGCACAATGGATGAAATTTTCCTTATTAGCATTTATTTCTATGGTATGGGCATTAAATGAAACTATCTTTCCTTATTTTTTAAAGCGCATTGTCGATATATTACAAAATTATGAAGGGGATAGGCAGAATGTTTTTTTTGCATTAAAAGGAATATTAATAGTATTAGTGATATTTTGGTTATTAACAGAAATACTCCAACGTGTACAAGGTGTTTTGCAGATTTACACATTTCCGCGTTTTCGATCGAAGATTCGTGATGCGGTATTTAAGTATATTCAATTTCATTCACATGAATTTTTCTCTAATCATTTTGCCGGCAATATTTCAAAAAAAATCGCTGATTTACCGACAAGCTGCCAAATGGTTGTCGAAATTATTTGTTTACAAATTATTATCGCATTCACGGGTGCAAGTGTGGTTTTAATTATTTTATTAAGCACAAAACCTTTATTCGCATTGATTTTATTAAGCTGGTTAATTATCCATATAGGTCTAACATTTATCTTCTTAAATCGTTGTAATTATTTATGGGTTAAACATTCGAGTTCACTTTCTGTATTGACTGGAAGAATAGTCGATGTTTTGACAAACATGGCGAATGTACGATTATTTTCTCACACAAATTATGAAGCTAAGTATTTAAAACAATTTCAACATGATGAAGTTGCCAAAGCTAAGTCTGCCATGTGGATGATGGAACTTGTTCACGTGGGTTTAGGTTTAAATGGTTTATTTCTAATATTTGGTATGATTTCTTTGTTGTTATATGGATGGGTACATCATTGGGTAACCTTAGGTGATTTTACTCAAATAGGCATGCAAACATTTTGGTTATTAAGTTGGATATGGTTTGTGAGCTATCAAACAACGGTATTTGTTCGAGAAATAGGAAGTATCACGAATGCATTGAGTATAGTAAAAAAAGGTCACGATTTAACAGATAAAGCAGATGCATATCCCGTAAAAATAACACGAGGCGAAATACATTTTGAAGATATGTCGTTTTATTATAATAATAATCGTCGTGTCTTTAAAAATCTTAATCTCACTATTCCTGCGGGACAAAAAGTTGGATTGGTTGGATTTTCGGGTTCGGGTAAATCAACTTTTGTTAACTTAATTTTGCGATTTTATGATGTAAAATCAGGCCGAATTTTAATAGATGGTCATGATATTGCAAGAGTCACACAAGAATCATTACGTTCGCATATTTCTATGATTCCGCAAGATCCTTCATTGTTTAATAGAACCTTAATGGAAAATATTCGTTATGGTCGTTTAGATGCAACCGATGAAGAAGTCATTCAAGCATCTAAGCTTGCGCATAGTCATGAATTTATTGAAAAGATAGAGAAAGGCTATGAATCCATGGCTGGAGATAAAGGCGTAAAATTATCTGGCGGTCAGCGTCAACGTATTGCGATTGCGCGTGCTATTTTGAAAAATGCGCCTATTCTCATTTTGGATGAAGCGACCTCAGCTTTAGATTCAGCGACTGAAAAACTCATACAACAAAGTTTACATGAAGTAATGAAAAACAAAACTACTATTGTAGTCGCGCATCGTCTATCCACCTTGTCTGAAATGGATAGAATTATTGTGTTTAATAAAGGGGAAATTATTGAGCAAGGAAGCCATGCCGATTTAATACAGGCTAATGGCCATTTTGCCATGTTATGGAATATGCAAACCGATGGTTTTTTACCACGAAAAGCTTAAAACTATTGACAAAAAGGCTAATTAAGATTAATTTTTGGCATATCTTCAGGGCGGGGTGTAAGTCCCCACCGGCGGTAAAGCCCGCGAGCACTCTATCTCATGGTAGAGGGCAGATTTGGTGAAATTCCAAGGCCGACGGTTATAGTCCGGATGGAAGAAGTTGTACATCATGTAGCTATGCGCTCGCGTATAGGTATTTCTGTATTGCATTTTCCTCCCTGACATATTTTGTAATAAGGTGAGGAATGTTATGTTCAACGGTATCGTAGAGGCTATAGGTACTATCCATAAAATCAATCATACCCATGGTTCAGTTGATTTTTCTATTTCGAATCCTAAAGATTTTAATGATTTATATGTAGGCGCAAGTGTTGCCGTGAATGGCGTTTGTTTAACAGTGACACGTTTTACGAAGCATGACTTTGAGGTTACCGCTGTTCCTGAAACGTTACGTGTCACGAATTTATCACGTTTAGAACAAGGCGATAAAGTGAATTTAGAAAGAGCCATGAAAGCGGATAGTCGTATGGGCGGTCATTATGTTCAAGGGCATGTGGACACGGTAGGAGAAATCTTAGCGATCGAGTCAGAGGGTAATGCGCTATTAGTTAAAATAAGTGTGACACCTAAGATCACAAAATATCTTGTTAAAAAAGGTTATGTCGGGCTTGATGGTATGAGTATTACTGTCATTGATGTGGATCAAGATTGGTTTACCGTGACTTTTATACCGCAAACACAGATGGCGACTATTATTGGTCATTATCAAATAGGTACAAAAATTAATATTGAAGTGGATATTTTAGGTAAATATGTTGAAAAAATATTGGGAGCACACACACCATGCAATCCTACATAAAACGAGTTGACCAAGCATTAAATGATATCAGACAAGGTAAAATAGTGATTGTTACCGATCATCCTGATCGTGAAAACGAAGGTGATTTTATTATGGCGGCTGAAAAAATTACGCCTGAAACCATGAATTTTATTATTCGTCATAGCAGTGGGATTGTGTGTTTATCGCTGCAAGAAAAACAATTAAAACAGCTGAATTTACCATTCATGGTAGCACCTCATGAAAATACTAGCTTACGCGGTACTCCATTTACTGTTTCGATTGATGCAAGAGAAGGTACTACCACAGGAGTCTCAGCTGCTGATAGAGCGCGTACCATTCTAGCTGCAATTGATGATAATGCTAAGCCAGACGATCTTGATAAGCCTGGCCATATTTTTCCCTTATGTGCAAGGGCAGGTGGAGTATTAGAGCGTCCTGGACATACCGAAGGTGCAGTTGATTTATCTATCATGGCAGGTTTAAAACCTGCTGCTGTGTTATGCGAATTAATGAATCCTGATGGCACCATGACTCGAGGAAAACAGTTAGAGGATTTCGCCAAAGCACATAATCTATTGATTATATCGATAGATGATATTATTGATTACAGACGTTTTCACGAAAACCTTATTGAAGAGCAGGCGCAAGCGATGTTACCTCTCGAGTCCTATGGCCAATTTAAGTTGACCGTTGTTAAGGAAAAAATTACAGGCCAAGAGCATGCTATCATAGAGAGTCATAAATCTTCTGATAAGCCTGTTGTGCGCATCCATTCATCATGTTTTACAGGTGATATTTTTGGTTCAGAACGATGTGATTGCCATCAACAATTGCATTATGCGTTGCAACGTATCAGTGAGGAAGGCGGCATATTAATTTATCTTAATCAAGAAGGGCGCGGGATAGGTTTATTAAATAAGATTAAAGCTTATGCATTACAAGAATCAGGTCTTGATACCGTGGAAGCGAATCATAAATTAGGTTTGCCAGCAGATGCTAGAAATTATTATTTGGTTGCAAATATATTAAAAAATAGAGGTATTGAGCACATTCGATTATTAACTAATAATCCAAATAAGATTGCTGATTTGCAGAAATATGGTATCACTACGGTCGAAGTTGAAAATATTCCTGCACATATCAATCCACATAATCAAAAATATTTAATGACCAAAAAAGCCAAGTTTAATCATGATATTCTGTCAGCATTTTAGAGTAGTATTGCTTCTCCCCTTGTGGGAGAAGCTGGCAGCAGGCCTGAACGGTACTTTTAAGACCACACGCAACTAAAAGAGTCACCCGCAGTAGCTTGGCAAACATACATCAAGGCACTAGGCTGATAAACAAACTTTGGATAATAAATATTGTTTGGATCAAAATTTTGTTTTGTTTGCAAAACTAAGGGTTCTTTTTCATGTGGGTTATCGAGTGGTGCATAATAAATGCATCTTGCTTTCCAAGAGTTATATTCACTTAAATTAACAAATACAGCCATTCCAGGTGGGACAAATGTTAAATAACTATTCAGTAGCTTGGGGGATTGATACGCTAATTCCCATCCTTGTGCAGCATAAACGGGATCTAGCTCCCATGCTTTGTTGGGAATATCATGTCGCAATGCGGTGCCCGGTGGGCATTGTGATGCGGCATATGAATTTAATGCACAAACTAATAAAATGCTAACTATAGAGATTTTATGTGACATTCAAGTTTTTCCTGTTATGAACATTATGCTGTGTCGAATTCACGTTAGTAGATCCGTTTGTTCTCGTTGATCAAAATTCCTTTTTATCATGGAGAATGGATAAGTATACTATAGATTGTTGTTATTATTTTAATTAAGGGGAAATTTTGTGACAGTAATTAATAAATGTATTATAGCATTGACAGTTTATGCATGTTTAAATGTTCCAGTATTTGCTGTGGCGAGTGCTGATTATACGATCACCTATAAGAATCAACTGGGTTCAACGTTGACTTTAACATGGCATCCAGAAAAAAATAATGCAGGAACCTTGAATGGTTTATTAACCAGTAAAGGTGGTAGCTGTAATCAAGGTGCAGGCATACCAGCGGCTGTTTCTGGAGTATTCACCGGCAATGCTGTGGCATTAACAATCAATTATCCAAAATGCGATAAAGTGGTTGCTATGACGGGTAACCTAAAAAACAACAATACTGAATTACAAATGTGGTGGTTAGCCTCTTCCCAAGCAAAAAATTATATACGTGATAATGCAGGCGTTAATCTAGGATCGGATACTTATGTGAAGATTGCGTCTTAGAATTCGTTATATTCGTCGTCCTGCGGCTTGACCGCAGGATCCATCGCGGCGATAGTAGTTACAGCTCTCCTGGATCCCGCGAACAAGTCGCGGGACGACGGTTATTTTACTGCAGATAAAATAAAATCAACTTTTACATCATCTTTTACTTCATCAGTTTTTGACCATTCTCCTGTTCCTATGCCAAAAGCAGTTCTTTTTAGTAAGGTAGTACCTGTTGCATGCGCTTTTGTTTGAGTGTATTCATCAAGAGTGAAATGTAAAATAATAGGAATGGTTTTGTCACGAATACTAAGCGTTCCATTAGCCTGATAAGTGTTATTACCGGTTTTTGAGAATTGAGTGGCTTTGAAAATAGCTTTAGGAAAAAGTTTTGCATTAAACCATTCGGGGGATTTTAAGGTATTCTCTATATCTTTGTAAGAAGTTGAAACAGAAGACATCTCAACGGTAATTTGTACATTACTAGCGCTTAGCATGGCTGGATCAAAATTAATATCTCCGGTGAACACTTTGAATTGACCAGCAACAGGCGAGTTATTTTGTGTAGCTGTAAAAATTATGGAGCTATCTTTTGGAACAATTTCCCAGTGAGGTGGCGCAGCATAAGCTATCATTGAGAGGAGAGATAATAAGGTTACAACTAAAAAAAAGCGATTCAATGATTTTGTCATTTAAGCATTCTCTTTAATATATCATCTTTGTTAATAAAGTGGTGTTTGAGAGCGGCCAATACATGTAAGCAAAAAGTTGCGATTAATCCATACGCCAGCCATTTGTGAATGCTTTCAAATAACTCCATAGTGTTATCACTAGGCGCGACTACTGTGGGTATAATAAATAATCCAAAGAATGAAACGGGTAAGCCTGCGGCAGACGTCATTATCCAGCCTGAGATAGGTAAAGCAAACATAAATCCATAAAGAAGCCAGTGTACTATTTTTGAGGCGTAGTATTCAAATGCACTTAATTGAGCGTATGAAGGCAAAATATTTTTTAAACGCCAAATAATACGCAACATTGCTAGCATTAAAACAAGAAAGCCGAATTCTTTATGCCATCCATACAGTTTTAGTTTGAGCAAATTGTTGGGTAATGATGTCATATATAAGCCAACAGCAACCATTCCTATTAATAACAAAGCCATTATCCAATGAAGGCTAATGGCTATTATTCCGAAACGCTCTCGTGTATTTTTGATACGCATTTGTCTGCTATCCTACAATGGCTTCACTATCAATTTGAATGTCTACTTCATCACTTAAGCCTGGTAAGTAGGTGGTAATACCGAAGTCTGAACGCTTAATCGTAGTTGTTGCAGTGAACCCAGCTGTTTTTTTGTGGGTGTAGCCACCAAGGTCAATTTTATTGAGTTTAACGTTTAAAGTTACAGGTTTAGAAACACCATGCAGTGTCAATATACCATAGACTTTAGCTTTGTCTGTGCCTGTCAACTCGACTTGTTTGCTCACAAATGTTGTACTAGGGTATTTTTTAACATCAAAGAAGTCTTCACCTTTAAGGTGTTCATCGAGCTTAGGCACACCGGTAATGGGGTTGCTCGTATTAATAGTGGCATTTATTTTGCTATCGGTAGGATTTTTTTCATCTAAAACGAGGCGACCTTTAAAACTCCATTTACCCGAAGGGTTAGAAAAACCAAAGTGATTAATATGCCATGTTACAAAACTATGGTCTGGATCAATATTAAATGTTTCTGGTGTAGCGAATACGATATTAGCAAAGAAAAGGGACAATCCAATGGTGATGATATATTGTTTCATGATTTAACTTCCTATTATTACGGGCTGTTTACCATTCTACTATGCTGGCCTAAAATCCTCGATTTTCTCTGGGCAGCACGCTCACATACCAACAACGTATGCTGTGCTGCGATCCTCAAAAATCAAGGATTTTGGTCTCAGCCTAGCGAATTATAAACAAGTCCTAATGATCAGGTAAAAAAATGTGAGAATATCAGCATAGCAAAAAAGCTTGTCATGTAGCTATTATTTTGTATAGTTAAGTCTTGAAATATATTAAGGAGTTTTTATGCTAAGGATAGGGTTAACTATAATAAGTATGTTTGTCAGTACTTCAGTATTAGCAAGTACCATTGTTAAAATCTATGCAACAGATGTCACAGCAGCTGAACAGGATTTGGGTATTGTGACAATTACGGAAACACCTTATGGTTTGCTTTTTATGCCTCAACTCAAGGGATTAGCACCAGGAGTGCATGGATTCCATATTCATCAAAACTCTTCATGTGATGATCATGGGATGTCTGCTGGTGGTCATTATGATCCGAAAAAAACAAATAAGCATTTAGGTCCTTACAATGACAAAGGACATTTAGGCGATCTGCCGGCTTTATATGTGAATTCAGATGGAACGGTAACCATGCCTGTGCTTGCTCCACGATTAAAATCTATTGATCAAATTAAAAAACATGCATTGATGATACATGAAGGTGGTGATACCTATTCTGATGTGCCAAATTTGGGTGGTGGTGGCGCTAGAATGGAGTGTGGAATTATTTCGTAGCATTAAAATATACAGGCTTATAAAAAGACGGTGGTACAAGACTTAGAGTGTTTCTTAACATCTTATTCTATAAGATATCCACAGAATCTGTGGATATCTTATAGGAGTATCATTTATTGTTAGAGCCTGTTCAAGATCTTTTTATGTGCTTTAAAAAGTGGGGAATCGAGATAAAATCTTCGTAAGTTTGAGGCGAATAGCAAGCTATTTAACGAAAACTTGCGGAGATTTTAGCCGATTCTACCGCTTTTTAAAGCACATAAAAAGATCTTGAACAGGCTTTTATACTTAATGAAACCTTGGTGGATCACTCTATGGTATAATTTAACTATAAAGATTATCAATGGGGAGGTTTCTCATGAGAGTTACAATAATACGAAAAACCGCCAATATTTTATCTTTGTTTCTCATGATGTTTTTCACCGTTCTTGTTGCAAAAGATGCGAATGCTTCTTGTTGTCTTCGTCCAAAAGCTTATGTTCCAGTAGCCATATGTAGTACCGGCGGAACGAATATTCCCTTACCGTATTTTGTTTGTTGTCAATTGCGCGATCATAAAGGCCACACCATATGGGGAAACACATGGGTATCAACATGCTGCAAAAGTGCAGATCCTAGAGCTACCTATGATTTGGGTTGTAACAGGAGGAGTCCGGTATATGGAATGGGGTCTCCTATCATAGGTAATTGTCAGTTTTCACACTCGGCAGGTAGGTGTTTTTGAGAACTCATAAACATAATAAAATCATAAGACTTAGGCCAAAGTTGAATAAAATAGGAAAAATTCGCCATTTTGGCCAAACAATATACTAAAAACATGCAATTATGTACGGCTAAGCCGAATACAAATACAGACTAATGGATAAATTTCTGTTACATTATGTTTGCTGTTACGGTGATGTGGTCAATAAACTTAATTTATAAGAGATATGGCTCACATTGTAAGGCTAATTTTTAATTTTAAATGAAGGTTTATAAGATATGGCAACACGTGAAAAAGGAACCGTTAAATGGTTCAATGCAAGCAAAGGTTTTGGTTTTATTCAGCGCGATAAGGGTGAAGATGTATTTGTTCACTTCAAGTCGATCATTGGTGATGGATACCGTACATTAGCTGAAGGTCAACGCGTAGAGTTTACTGTTACGCAAGGTCAGAAAGGTCTTCAGGCTGAAAGTGTTACTGTTATTGACGAATAGTAACTAACCTAATGTGCATGTGTTCTCTTATGGGAACACATGCATTTTACATATCCTCCTATCTTTTCATTATTAAGTAGCGATTTAAATAATTAGCGAAAGCTTGAATTTCTCGCTGGCTTATTTTGTTTGGTCCGCCTGTATTGACTCCGCTATTTCTTAACTGAGTGCTAAAGTCTCTGATCGATAGGCGTTGTTTTATATTGCTTTTTGAGTAAAGTTCCCCCCGTGGATTCAAAGCAATGCCTTCTTTGTCGATTACGGCATCTGCAAGAGGAATATCTGCGGTGATAATTAAGTCTCCTTTTTGCATATGCTTAACAATATGATTATCTGCTACATCGAAGCCATGGGGCACTTTTATTTTTGATATAAATGGTGAAGCAGGAATATCTAAAAGTTGATTCGAAACTAATATAAGAGGTGTTTTCGTTCGATTAGCGGCACGAAATAAAATGTCTTTAATGACTTTTGGACATGCATCTGCATCAACCCATATTTGCATTATTGGGATCTCATGAGTTTATCGATATGCACATAAAAAAAACTTTTTCATAAAGCTACTCGGATAGTTAACATTTAGTATATTTTTTTGTTATACTATACTTGTTACTTATTAACTTAAAGGGAATTTAATATGCCACGAAAGAAAACTTCTGCTGCAAAAGCAAAGAAAAAACCAGCTAAAAAAGTAGTGAAGAAAGCAGCTAAGAAAAAAGTAGCTAAGAAAAAGACAGTAAAACGCAAGCGCGCAGCGAAGAAGTAAATAGGGATGTTACTGCGTGTGACAGAGATTCGGCAGGATGGATAGTGTTACGTTCATAAGCCAATAAATAAAGGCGACTCCAAAAGAGTCGCCTTTTTGATTTATAGGGGGAAATCTTTGGATATTCCAAATTACACGCTGCGTTACAGTAAGAAGGCTAAATATCTCCAATTACGGTTATCTCGTGGTGTGCTCGAGCTTGTCATACCAGAAAAACGCTTTTTTTCCAGTGTGATTATTGAAGAATTTATCCAAACAAAACGAGATTGGATAGTAAAAAACTGGCATGCATATATAAAGAATCCTGAGGATACGAGCGTATTATTACCTAGTCACATTCATTTACATGCCATCGATCAAGTATGGGAAGTAAAGTATGTTAAAACGATACATCATAAACTTAAGCTAGTTTGCAATTCTAATCGGCAAATTATTCTGATGGGAAATACGAGTGACATTTTATCATGTTCAAATCTGCTTAAAAAATGGCTAAAAAATGTCGCTCAACAATTTTTGATCCCAGAGCTTCATAAAGTTTCCATGGAGACTGGGTTAGCATGTAAAGATGTTTCTATTCGGAATAATGTAACGCGTTGGGGCAGCTGTTCGAGCAGGCAACATATAAGTTTGTGCTGTAATTTATTGTTTTTACCCCATGCTTTGATGCGACATGTTTTATTGCATGAGTTATGCCATACCAAGGTTATGAATCACGGACCCCGATTTTGGAAACTTTTCGAAACGTTTGATCTTGACGCAAAAAACCATGCAAAACGCTTAAAAATAGCAGCAAGACAGCTGCCTATGTGGGTTAATTAAGCTATAATCCAGCCAACTAAAATAGATAGGCAGCAAACGTGAGTGAAAATTTAATAGCCCTGGACAACGTATCTTTAGCGTATGGTTTAGATATCTTATTGGATAAAGTAAAATTCCAAGTAGCCGGAGGAGAGCGGGTTTGTTTGATTGGACGTAATGGTGCAGGCAAATCATCATTGCTTAAGATCATACAAGGCATACAGTTACCTGATAGTGGTTCCATATGGCGTAAGCCACAGCTTCGTATAGCCAGGTTGACCCAAGAACTTCCTCAGGATTGCAGTATAACGGTTTATGAGTTTGTTGCTTTAGGAATTGCTGAAACTGGGCAATTGTTATCGTCCTATCATACGCTTATCAATAAAATTGAGCATATGCATACGGCATCTGATTTACTCGAGCTTGAGCGTTTGCAACAGGAAATAGATGTAAAAAATGGCTGGCAGTTTGACCAGACTATGAAAACGATATTAACCCGTTTGGAATTGAATCCAGATCAATTGTTATCAGAACTTTCAGGCGGTTGGCAACGACGTGCTGCTCTGGCCCAAGCTCTGGTGTCTTCTCCTGAACTATTATTATTGGATGAACCCACTAACCATTTAGATATAGAAGCTATTCAGTGGTTAGAAGATCAGTTAATAGGTTTAGGCATAGGTTTGATTTTTGTGACTCACGACAGATCCTTATTGCAACGCTTAGCGAGTCGTATTATAGAATTAGATAGAGGCAAGCTTACTTCATGGCCCGGTGATTATGCTAATTTTTTGCGTAGAAAAGAAGAAATGCTTTCTGCTGAAGAGAATCAGAATGCTGAATTCGATAAAAAATTAGCACAAGAAGAGCGATGGATACGACAGGGGATTAAAGCTAGACGAACTCGAAATGAAGGACGTGTTCGTGCCTTGGAAGCACTAAGATTGGAGCGTTCTAAGCGTCGAGAAGTGCAAGGTAAGGTGACATTTAATCTTAATGAAGCCCAAAAATCAGGACAATTAGTCGTAGAAGCTAAACACATTAAACATAGCTTTAATGATAAGACTATTATAAATGATTTTTCAATTCGTATTATGCGAGGCGATAGAATTGGTTTGATAGGTCCAAATGGTGCTGGAAAATCAACGTTACTAAATATTTTATTGGGAAAATTGCAGCCGGATGGAGGACAAGTAATACAAGGGACTCGTTTACAAACTGCTTATTTCGATCAACTACGTGAAGCGTTAGATCTAGAAAAAACGGTTATGCAAAACGTCGCGGAAGGAAGTGATACGATAGAAGTTAATGGTAGAAGCCAGCATATCATGAGTTATCTTGGCGATTTTTTGTTTACACCAAAACGCGCTATGACGCCTGTCAAAGCATTATCAGGTGGCGAATGTAATAGACTTTTATTAGCAAGATTATTCGCTCGTCCTGCCAATTTACTGATTCTTGATGAACCTACCAATGATTTAGACATTGAAACCTTAGAATTACTGGAAGAATTATTATCCAGTTATCAGGGCACATTATTGCTGGTGAGTCATGATAGAGCATTCTTAGATAACGTGGTTACGAGTACTATCGTATTCGAAGAGCATGGCACATTAACAGAGTATGTCGGTGGATACCAAGATTGGTTAAAACAAAAAAAACAGGCTCAAGAATCAAGTTCACAGGTAAACATAGATAAAAATGAAAAAATAAATGTAAGACAGTCGCCTAAATTGACCTATAAAGAAACGCAAGAATTGGCACAATTACCTAAGCTTATTGAACAATTAGAAGCTGAGCAAGCACGTTTACAGATTTTGACTTCATTACCCGAATTTTATCAACGTGACCCAAAGGAGATTACTGCACATTTGGAGCAATATAAAAAAATTGAAGCAGATTTATTAAAGGCTTATGAGCGATGGGAAGTATTAGAGAAGCGTGTTAAATAAAATCCAAGTCATTTATAGCGGTTACAAAATACATGGATGTATTTTTTGGAGCGGAAAATAAACATGTTCATGGTTTTTGTAACCGCTATAAAAGCTTTGCTTATAGCGAAAACTTATTCGAATCGTCTCTCAATAGCTTAGTTTCATTTCATATGGTCGTGTACTGAGAAAAAAATCATAGAAAAGGGACATAAAATGTAACTCCCCAGGTCCATACATGACGGACCTGGGGAGTTACTATTTTCTTAAGAATTATCGTTTATGGGTTATGCATAACATAGAGTTATGTTTGTTTTTTATACAATTAGTGAAGCGAGGTGAGCAATGCAAAGAAATTTATCCGATCAAGAACAATCTGTAGAAGAACCTTCTGACAAACCACCCAAAATAGGCGGCACCGCATATCTTGCTACATGGGAGAGAAGCGATGTTGGGCACTCTGCTCTTTTTGTCGAAGCAAAAGATGGCCGACAACTTGCTGTAAGTTATTATCCTTGCGGAAGCATACTGTCTTGCTCTACTCGTGCGCGCTATCCAGTCGTCGCAGGTGTTTTAGGTACCCTATTTCATAGAGGAAACCTTCATAATCTCATTGGAGTTCCTGTGCGAGGCTTTAATAACCACGATCCTATAAAGGATGTGACTCGATTTGAAGGATCATCACCTACTTATGTTGATACAATACCAGTACCTGATTTTGATGCCATGGTAAAATATCATGAAGGCTTTAAGGACGATATAACGAAGGGTAACCGTAAATTTTCACTAGGGATAGGAATCCTTGCACCTTCATTTAACTTTTTCGTACAAGGCGCACATAATTTACTTCGTTGTGAGATCAAACCCAGCTTATTTGATCCTGATTCAGATCTTTTTCCAACTGCTGAAGAACCTATCGTTAATGCTCCTAAAAAACCTCTTATTCTCGGCAATTGTGCATCAGCAGTGAGTGATCACCTTAATGCCGGAAATGTTAATATAGATAGTCCTAGATTTCCAATGCCGTATGACACTAGACAATTCTTCATAAAAAAAGGCGGACAACTTGTCACAGATCCAAAACAGTTGCCTAAGGTATTGCGAAAAGCTAAAAAAGAGGGAGATAAATTACCTAAACCAGAAGTAGTCGAAGAATCCTTGGAAGCCAGGCTACATAGGAAGCTGTGATGAGAAGTTCACGCCATTTTCAACCAGTCATGATGGGGTTGTGATCCATCATGACTGGTTGATGGTGTATCTATCTAATATTTGTATATTTTTTATCTTTTCAATGCTACATTTGGCTGATTTTCAAGTATGTCTGAAAAAGCAGCTGGCCTCCATTCCGGTTTTTCGGGTAAATTATCTACACCACCCATCTTAAGTAGATGATCTACCAACGTTGAACAATTATATACTTCCGTTTTTGTCGTTTTTACCTGTGGAAAAAGTTGATAACAAATTTTTCCTTCTTTAACGCCTGATTGAATACGCTTAAATTCTTGCTCCATGCTATCGACATGAGGAACCTTCACACTAAACTCTTTATCTGGATAATTGATTTTTCGACGCGGAATAAGCGCTTCATCACCATTGCCTAATTCAAGCGAGAACCCGGAAGACTCAGCTCTAACATCATCTGATAATTGAGTTGATAATGTTGCACGTAAAGGAAGATAACATAAAGGACCTACCGCTGGAAATTTAGCAGGCCATATACTTGTATATACTGGGGGTTCATGATTTTTTGTAGGAAATTCTATAGAAACATGACCCACATCACTAAGATTATCTCCTGACCATACAAAAACTTTTGCCTCATGATTTGATGGATACAGCCATTCTTTCGCTAACCTCAACATAACATTCTCCGAGAAATAGAATACTATATCTCTTTATAAGTTTCATTGCAATTTTTGCACGAATTTTGCACGAGTTTGTAGGTAACTCATGTAAATCAAGCATTATTTTTACCTTTTTCAGCTTGACGTTCCATATCGGCAAGTGCGCTTCTAGTGATTGTTGCATTGCTTGCAACAGTAGAAGTGATGAGATTTTTAGAAACCAGTTGTTGTAAATTTTGTTCTAAGGTGCACATCCCTTTATCGCCGTTAGTTTGCATAGCTGATTCCATATGCGAGGGCATATCTTTGCGAATATAATGCCGTACTGCAGCTGTCATTAACATGATTTCAAAAGCCGCTATTCTTCCACCAGTTGTTCTTTTTACTAGAGTTTGACAAATGACAGCCTGTAGTGTTTCAGATAACAAGTTTCTCACTCTATTTTTTTCACCTGTTGAAAATACATCAGCAAAACGATTAATGGCAAGAGGTGCTGAACTAGCATGTAAGGTTGCTAATACTAAATGTCCTGTTTCTGCTGCAGTTAAAGCTAAACGCATAGTCTCAAGATCGCGCAATTCACCAATTAAAATAACGTTAGGGTCTTGTCGTAGCGAAGATTTTAGTGCTGTTGCAAAATCGGTGGTATCACGTCCTACTTGCAGTTGGTTAAATACACTTTTTTTATTGGTGTGAATAAATTCAATAGGATCTTCAATGGTTATAATATTATTTGCACGCATAGCATTAATATAATCAATCATGGCAGCAAGCGTCGTTGTTTTGCCGGAACCCGCAGGTCCTGTGACTAGAATTAATCCGTAGGGCATACTTAACAAGGTTTTTAACACGGGAGGTAAAGACAACTCATCAAAAGTTGGAATGATGGAAGGTATGACACGAAAAACTCCACCTACGCCATGCATTTGATGAAAAAAGCTTACTCTGAAGTTCCCTACGTCTGGTATAGATAAGGCTTTTTCATAGACAAGGTGTTTTTCAAAAATATGCTGTTCATCAGGAGTCAAAATAGTATACAGAAGTTGTTTAGTTTCTTCCGCGGGAAATACTGTGGCTTCTTTTGCCGCAGCAAGTACGCCATCGATTCTTAATAAAGGTTTTGTTCCAGGAATAATATGTAAATCCGAGGCATTTTTTTGAACACTTAATTGGAGTAGCTGTTCTATTTGCATGCGTATTTCCTGGAGCTTACATCGATATTGATATTATATCAAAGAAGTTAAACTCAGGAATGCTTAAAATTAGAACATTCAGTAGTGTAATACATTGCCATATGGCTAATATGGCAATGTTTGAAGGATATTATTTAGGTTGTGCTTGAGCGGTCAATTTACCAGCACGATCGTATACGGGTACATCCCAACGATTGTTAACGTATTGATTAAAGAACATGCGGCCAGCATAATCATATAAGGTAACTTGTACACTACTATAAGAGTTTCTGCTAACAATAGGTTGCGAGTAGCCTGGGTTTAATTGAGTCATGCGTACTGGTAACAATGGAGAATCAATGAAAATAAGATAGGAGCTCAAGTTGGTAACACTGACACATGTGCCCCATGTAGGATAAGGGTAGAGATCACATGCTATACTGGAAGCACCAGCTGCTACGGGTGTCATCATTGTTGTGTTGAGATTATCTGTATTTTTTGCAAAAGCAGCATTGCAAACAAATACGGATGCCATGACTGCTAATAAAATAGAAAATATGTTTTTCATGTGCTATTCCTGTTTTAAAGTTTTAGGTTTTGTATATCAGCTATTAAAACTGATGCGTAATCATATAGATAAGCGAAGCTATGTTCAACTTGAAAATGAATACTCGCTGGCAAGTTTAACATTGTTGAATAGCTACGCATTTGATAATATCCCTGAATTTTGGACGGAATATAATGCCCTTTACCAAACCCCATCGCCATCACAGTTTTAATGGTATTTTCTTTATTTGCTTATTTGCCTTTTCTAGCTATTATTTGGCGGGTTTGCCATGGGTCGCAGCGCACGGCTTTAGTCCTTTAGTGATAGCCATAGTGCTAGGTATGATTTATGGGAGTAGTTTGCGACATCATTTGCCTCGTGAATGGACCCCTGGAATCCAGTTTATTGCTAAACGTATTTTGCGTCTTGCGATTATTCTTTATGGCTTTCGTTTGACCTTTCAACAAGTGGCGTCCATAGGTTTAGAAGCTTTTGTGCTCGATGTATGCATCGTCGCCTTAACCATGATTTTTGGTATATGGGCTGGGACAAAATTATGTAAACTCGATCGTGAGATATCCATACTCATCAGTAGCGGATCTGCTATATGTGGAGCCGCTGCAGTATTAGCAACAGAAGGTGTGTTAAAGAGTGAACCGCACAAAGCCGCAGTTGCTGTCATTAGTGTAGTGGTATTTGGTACGACAGCCATGTTTTTATATCCTTATTTACAACATGCAGGTTTCTTTGGTTTGGATAATACGCATTATGCTATATTTGCAGGTGCGACTATTCACGAGGTTGCACAAGTATTAGTGGCTGGATCTGAAATTAGCGTTCAAAGTGGTAATGTTGCAGTCATAGTCAAAATGACAAGAGTTATGTTACTAGCACCTATGCTAATCGTGTTGGGAATATGGTTGGCGCGTACTGCGAAACATAAGTTTCAGCATAATATATCTAAAACCATTCCTTGGTTTGCAGTGATGTTCATTGTAGTAGTAGGCATTCATTCATTGCACATGATTCCTGTCATGATGGTGAATGTCATTAATCAAGTCGATACTTTTTTATTGACGTTAGCTATGGCAGCCTTGGGAGTGGAAACGGACCTTAGAAAAATTAGGCATATAGGATTAAAACCTTTATACCTTTCCGTTTTTTTGTTTGCCTGGTTGATAGGAGGCGGTTATTTGTTGAGTAAGTTGATATTATAGAAAATGGTGGGCAAAGCGCAGCCCACTAGTTGTCATTAGATTGTCTGTATTGTTCCAGCTCAAACCACAGCGTGAATAATTCAACCATGTTTTTCTGTTTTAAAAATAAACTATAATTTAGTTTTAGCGTGTTGCATTATCATTAAAATAGGAATGATTGTGGATGTGTTGATATACATGTCATTTTTTTTAAAAAAGATTACAATACTTCCTGTAGCATCAATACCAGTACGTTGTTTAACCTAGATTCGGCAGTCGCAGTAGGCTTGTACTGCCGAATCTAGGTTTAAGATTTATTTAATATAACTATGGTTAAAATGGAATAGAACGACGAGGGGACGCTATGGCTAATGGTCGATTTGGAAGCTATACATCATTTTTTGGAGAGCGCATCGCCAATACTACCTCAAATGTAGCTCAGCTTGTATCTGCAAAAAATGCAACAAATATTAAATCTTCTCTCTCTCATCAATATGTTACATGCCAATCTAATTTGAAAGCATTGGCTTCATCAAATTCCGTTACACGGATTAAGGATAATCTTGGCAGTTGTAAACAAGTAGCGTTAAGTGGGTATGAGAAAGCGAAAGTCAGTGTCAGTGAAGTGATAGAATCAAAACCAGTACAAAGTGCCGCAACATCATTAAAAGAAAATGCAGTATATTGTCAATCTGTTGCAAAATCAGGATCTACCAAACTTAAAACAACGATTACAGAAGCCATTGGTCCTAAAATTGTTGAAAGCATGAACCAACACTGTAATAAATATACAGACTCTATAGCAGAAAATTATAATTTTACTAAAGATAAACTAAATAAATTGATGGAATCTGAGGAAATCATAAGACTAAAAAGCATTTTTGATGGTTCTATGAATGCTGTGACAAGTGTAAATCTTTTGTTTGATCTTGGATTAAAATTTTTTCCTGAGACTGATTCATCTAATGTAACATTGCAATGTAGTAAGTATTTAATAGCCAGTATTATTTTTGTTATTTCAGCATGTAAATCTTATGATATTAGAAAACAAGATTACATCACTCATGAACATATGGGTTTATACCAAGAGCAAATTGATGAAGCTTACGATATCATATCGCAATTACAAAAAGTATTTGCCAATATTGAAAGCTTGCTGCAAGCAAGTTATGGACAAGCTGCAGGATCATCTGCTATCTCTTCTAAAGATTTTGAGGTTGATAAAAATGATTTTATACATCGATTTAATCAGGGTGATTCAAACGACATTAATTTGTTGATTAAGGCACTATTAGATGGTGCAACAAAATCAAGTTGGGTGAAATATTTAATTAAATTGCTAGCTTTGTCATTTCCAGTCATTGGTTCTTTTAATGTGTTTTTTGTAACAACTGCATTAATTTACACTACTATGTCGGCATTATATAAATATCAATTACGTGCTCATGATGAATCGAGGATAGATTTATTACAAAGTCAACTTAAGCCAATTTGTGCGATGTTGCAACATTTAGAAAACAAACTCTATGCAGACCAAGAAAATAACCAAAACAATGTGGGTCATGAAATAGCTAATTTGTCAAATGAAACATTCTTGGAAATAGATTTTAATGCTATGACTGAAGGAGTTGCAAAAACATCGGGGTTGTATTTTGTATTGCAAGCAATATTAAAAACGTATACTCCTCTTAATTATGTGATTTGCCTAGGGGTATTATTATTTGAGGTATATGATTTACATACAAGCAAACTGAAACAACAAAATCACGATGGTTCATTCAAAGATCTAGAGTCTAGCATGGCAAAGCTTGTTGCAATGATTGAAAAAATGAAAAAACTATTAATTAAGCAGGAAAATTATCAAAAATATTTGGTAGAAAGTAATAAAGCTAGAGAAGATTTTAGAAAGGAAGTTGAAGCATACAAATTAGAAATGTTAAAACAAGCAGATGAAGAACGACAACAAGTAAAGCTTAAGCAGTTAGAAGAAGAGCATCAGGAGGAGCTCAGAAAATTGAATCTAGCGCGTGAACAAGAGCTTAAAAAAATCATAGCGGCACAAAAACAAGAAGAACTCAGAAAATTTGTTGAATTACAAAAAGAATTAATAAAATCGGAAGTTGTCTTCAGTTTGTTTGAAGATAAAAATGTCGTTTTACCGCCACCACAAGAAATAATGATAGATAAAAATGTTAAACCTTCATTAATAACTGATTTAAGCTTACTTAAAGAAAAATATGATGCTAAAGATAGTAAAGTAAATCACTATGCAAGGCATTATTATGCCCCCGCAGTAGTTGGGGGAATCATTGGTGCAGGGGTTGGGTGGTTGTTGGGCGTTTGCATAGTCACGCTTTTGGCGGTGCCAACATTTGGATTATCACTTGTTGTGCCTGCTATTTGTGCGCTCATCACGGGAGCCATAAGTGGTCTCATGATTTATAAGTTATCCAACACAGAACCACCGCCACATATAACGAATTTTCGCAAAGAAAACAAGCGTAGTACTATGTTTTACAGACGAGAGAATTCAGTTTTATCTGAGCATGCTGCATTTCCCCCAATAGGGTTTACTCATGTGTCATAAATGCTGAAATGATGAACAGATCCCGGACAAACAAAAAGCGTTTTCCGGGATCGAATGCACGTTAATTATAACAAGTAACGCAACCATTTCTTTTTTCCATCATGATGTGGCGGATAAATTATTGGGATATCAAAACTCATAGGCTTAATCAATACCGATTTATGATGTGAAAATGTATCAAAGGATGCTTTTCCATGATATGAGCCCATGCCACTCATGCCAACACCGCCAAAAGGTAAATCATTAACTACATATTGTAATGTAGTGTGATTAATGCAAACTCCACCTGAACTTGTGAATGTTACTATATGATTTTGCATTGTTTTGTCGTTAGAAAAAAGATAAAGTGCAAGTGGTTTAGAACGTTTATTGATAAAATGAATGGCTTCATCTACATTTTTTACTGTAATGACAGGTAATAACGGACCAAATATTTCTTCTTGCATGATTGCAGCATTGGGTGGAACATTGTACAAAATAGTTGGACTGATATAGCGTTCTGATGCATCTGAATCACCACCTGTAAATATTTCTCCACCACTTTGCATAAGTTTCATTAATCGTTGGTGATGTCTATGATTAATGATACGACCGAAATCTTTACTGTTTTTAGGATTCTCCCCATAAAATTTTATGAGATTTTTTTTCATAGCTTGCAATAATTTTTCTGCTATGTCCTCATGAACAAGAATGTAATCAGGCGCTATACATGTTTGACCCGCATTAAAAAACTTTCCAAATAAAATTCGACGTGCAGCTAAATCTATATTTGTATTTTTATCGACAATGCACGGGCTTTTTCCACCTAACTCTAATGTGAGTGGCGTAAGAAATTTGGCGGCAGCTTGCATAATGATTTTGGCAACAGTAGGATTGCCTGTATAGAAAATATAATCGAACTGTTCTTCAAGTAAAGCTGTTGTTTCTTCAATTCCACCCTCTATGACTTGGTAACAATCACGGCTAATATATTGAGGAAGTAGCTTATAGAGTAGTGAGCTCGTGGCGGGTGCTAATTCACTAGGCTTTAATAAAGCGCAATTACCTGCTGCGATCGCACCTATTAGCGGACCTAATGTTAATTGGAGAGGATAATTCCAGGGTGCAATAATTAAAACGACACCATAAGGCTCATGATAGATACGACTTTTCCCAGGTTGAGCCGCAAGACTAGTCCTGACTTTATTTGGCTTTGACCAGCGAGTTAAATTTTTTTGTATATGGTTTATTTCGGAAGATGTAATCGCAATATCGCCAGTATAGGCTTCAAGTGTAGGTCGTCCCATATCTTGATGTAATGCAGTGATCATGCTTGCTTCATGATCTTTTAACATTTGAGCAATCCCTGCAAGTTGTTGTTGTCGGAAAGCTAAGGGACGTGTGATGCCATTATGAAAGCTTGATTTTAAATGGGCTACACTTTTGGTAATAGGAACAGCTAGGTGTTGTTTTTCTTGCATATCCATCATGGTAGAAATCCTTTCAGTAAAATCAAAAATATGCTATCAGATGGTAAACACTTTTTCATTACTGTCAATTAAATAACGTGTTTTACACTTTAAGTCGATATTAACATTGACAAATATCATGAAACGTTTTAATAAATGTATCGCTTTAGCATGGTATAATGATTATCCTATATTCGGCAGTAGAAGCCGTCGCAGTAGGCTTGTACTGCCGAATCTAGGATTATATATTAGGGCATGATTAAAATGAAAACAGATCTATTTTATAGCATAGGGAAATTAATATATAAGTTGCGATGGTTTATCATCGTGCTTTGGATAGCATTGATAGGTATAAGTATTCCATTTACGCCCTATATCATTGACCCATTTAAAGAAGTAGGATTCAAAGATCCTCGTTCCCAAAGTATAACTGCTAATAATATATTAAATAAAAAATTAGGTTATAGTTATAATCAGTTTATTATCATGTATTCTAGCGATACATGGCTTGCAACTGATTCAAGATATCTTAATGAAATAAAAACATCGCTTTCTCGTTTAGATAAAATTCCTATTAAGCATCAAATTCTTTATCCTAACACCGCTAATAAGCAAATATCTAAGGATAAACATAATGCTTATGCTGTAGTGTTATTTAAAGGAGGGCAAGAAGCTGACGAAGCATTAGTCAAAGCATTCAAATCTGCGATAAAAACACCAGAAAATCTTACTATGAAAATAGGTGGTGAACCTATCTTTCTAGAAGATACTAAAATCCAAACGCAACTTGATTTGTATAGTGCAGAATATATTGCGACACCTGTTGCAATTATCATTATGTTGCTTGTATTTGGATCGCTAGTCGCTGCAAGTATTCCAATCATGTTAAGTGCTATTTCGGCATTTTTAACTCTCATGACCTTATATTTTTTGGGACATTTATTTTCCCTTTCGGTGTTTACTATTAACATTGCACTGTTAGTAGGCCTTTGTTTGATGCTTGATTATGCTTTGTTAATTATCAATCGCTTTCGCGATGAATTATATTTGGGTTGTAGTCCCGAAGAAGCTATTGCTATTACACAAGCCACCGCAGGTAAAGCTGTATTTTTTAGTGCATTAGCAGTATTCATCAGTTTGAGTGCATTGTTATTATTTCATATTAATGTATTATTTTCTGTAGGGATGGGCGGATTGGCTGCAGTGTTTGTGGCTCTTGCAACGGCCTTTGTATTATTACCAGCCGTGTTGAGCATCCTGCATCAACGAATAAATTTATTACCCATACCATTTATTAGACAAAATAATTTACGCGATAATCCTTATTGTCGTTGGTTAATCAGTCATGTGGTTCGTTTTAAATATGCATTTTTTTTCGTAATATTATTTGTATTACTCATCATGGGCTATCCATTTTTAAAGGCTGAGTTTGGAATATCAGACTTCAAGATATTGCCAAAAACTTTACAAAGTCGACAAGTCTTTGATAGTTTCTCAAAAAATTATGGTGTGACAAAGTTATCACCCGTGGTAGTAATTTTTCAGTCACCCCATGAAGATATTTTGGATAAATCAAATATTCGCGATCTTTATAATTTTGTTACTAAACTCGAAAATGATCCTCGGGTTGAGAGTGTAGATAGTATTGTTAGTACTAATCCGCGATTAACACTTGAGCAATACCAAATGCTTTATGCACAACCTAAGAATCGCTTGCCTAATGATGTAAAAAAACTTCTGCATGTGACGACAAATGGAGATTTAACATCGATAACAGTTGTTGGTAAGTATTCAAGTTTTTCAAGTGCCACAAAAAATTTAATACATGAATTACGAACGACTAAACTCGAAAATAATATAAAAATTAAGGTGACAGGAGCTTCCGCTAATACTATCGATGTTTTAAATAGTATTGCGAAAACCTTTTCTTATGCGCTTTTATGGATTATGGGATTTACCTATATCACGCTATTATTTGTGTTGCGTTCTGTGATTTTGCCATTAAAGGCCATTATAACTACGATGTTGAGTTTGTTTGCAAGTTATGGAGTTTTAGTATTAGTTATTCAAATGGGATATTTTCACGAATTATTAAATTTCGAACCGCAAGGCATGTTAGATATAAGTTTGTTAATTATTATTTTTTGTGCCTTGTTTGGTATTTCTATGGATTACGAAGTGTTTTTATTAACTCGAATAAAAGAGTGTTATGAGCAAACTGGCGATAATATTAAGAGTATTATCGTGGGCATTGATAAAAGTTGGAAGATTATTACGAGCGCCGCTATTATCGTGATTTTCCTATGTTTGTCATTTATGTCAGCTGACATTCTTATTGTAAAAGCTTTTGGATTAGGTATAGCAATTGCTGTTGCAGTAGATGCTTATATCATTAGAACCATATTAGTGCCTGCAACGATGGCTATCTTAGATAAATGGAATTGGTATTTACCAAAGTGGTTAGATGCTATTTTACCTAAAGTCAGTTTTGATCCTGAAAAATATGTAATTATTCAGCGGGTACCACAGGTCTAATCGTGCCCGATTAGACTTGTGGCAACCGATGAGTAATTACGATTATTATTTTATAATTTCACCCACTATAAATCGATATACAAAATTTGATTCTTCACGTTCTAATTTATTTTCTAAAGTATTATTGCGTTTAAAATACATTTCCAAATCTGATGGAATAATATGATTACTCATTAATCTACGTATGCAGTATCGTGAATTAGGCTTTGAAGAGTTATATATACCTTTTAATAAATGATCGAAACTCTCTTGTGACATATAAGATGCGATATCCGACATAGAAAAACAGTCAAATTTTTCAGTTTCGGGATGATTCATATAGTCAATAATATTAGTTGTTTTAAATTTTATTTTAGAAATGTTTTTACGTATTTTATTGTAGCCATCAAAAGTTAAATAAGGAAAATATGCTTCAGGTAAAACTTTTCCAGTTAAAATGAGTTGAAGTAATGCGCTTTTTCTTGCAAGATGATTATTGAGATAGCTTAACATTCTATCATAAATATATTTACCAGGTTTTATAGAGGGTTCAATGAAGGAAATGACGCCAGGATCATTGATCATAAATTTCATGATCTTAGGATTTAAGCAGACATGAAAAATTCCTTTCCATAAAAACGTATCCCATTTTTTGGCAATAAATTCTCTTTGTGATTCAATATCATTGAATGAAAATAATGTTTTTATTTGTTTGTGTTTAATGAGATTTAGAAATTTTGAGGCAATATATGTAAAACGTTCAACTCGTCCTTGATAGATAATACCTTTTTTAATACTAGCCTGATTTTTTGACCAAAATTCTAATGAGTCTACGGATAAGTGTGATTTGAATGAATTAAAAATGGAAAGTCTATCGTTTGTATCGTTACAACCTAAGAATGCAAGATATTTTTCATAATCGAGACAATAGAGCGCGGCCATTTTCAATTCAAGTAAATAATTTTGGATGTGATTCATGTCGATTGAGATGACTTCAGCGCATGGGGTCATGAGTAAATGCAGTGGGCGATCACCACTTGCTGTGACGCAAATAATACGATCATTAGTATTTACATTGAGTGCTTGTTTTTCTACGTGCCAATCTTCATTGCCAAGACTATAATTTAATCTATGATAAAAATCCATTTTGTTCCTTATAACACACTGCAAAAATTAATATTACGTGTTAATATTGTACATTAAATTATAAGGAGATGAAATGACAATGCATACGGACAAATTATTATTTGAGGGCGATTTTCCAGCAGTCATTACTCCTCGTAACCCTGTGATTAATATTGAAGATTTCTCGAATATTCTACATGAAAATAGATCGCCTATAGAACAAGCTTTATTAAAGCATGGGGCTTTGTTATTTAGAGGGTTCCCGGTCCAAAGTGCCAAAGATTTTTCATCAACAATCGAGTCTTTGGGGTTTGGAAAGTTTGTGAATTATATTGGTGGTGATAGTCCTAGAGACAAAGTTGAAAATGGGGTTTACACCTCAACAGAAGCTCCACCTTCTTTTCACATACCTTTGCATCAGGAATTATCATTCATTAAACATTTTCCAAAACATATATATTTTTATTGTGAAACAGCACCTATTGCGAAAGGTGAAACCATTATTGCGGATGCAAGACGCATCTATCGTGAGTTTGATGATAAATTTATCAAAAAATTTGATGAGAAAGGGTTAACGTATATATCACGTTATTATTATCAAAGTAAACTGATGGAATGGGTGAATAGTTTTCAGCGATCACATAAATCTTGGACTGAAGTGTTTGAAACACGTGACAAAAAAGATGTTGAACAAAAATGTATAGTTAATGATTTTGCTTGGCGTTGGTTACAAAACGATTGGTTGGAGATACAACAAACTCGTCCTGCTATTTATCAACATCCATTGACAAAGGAAACAGTTTGGTTTAATCAGGCGCATTTGTACGATTTTAATCCTCGCTTATTAGGTATGAAACGATATATAGGTGCTAAATTATTTTATTTCCGAAAAAGAACACGTTTACACGAGATTCAATTTTCAGATGGTACTTCTATTCCTAGAAAAGATCTTTATTATATTTTAGATATACTAAATAAAAATGCGGTTTATTTTCCATGGCAAAAAGGCGATGTGTTAGTGCTAGACAATATATTATCCATGCATGGCAGAGCTCCATTTAATGGAAAACGAAGAATATTAACAGCTCTTACAAGTCACGTGAATTCCTAGAAGATCGTTATCTTAGGACAAACGCTTTTTGTTTGTCCGGGATCTATTCCACACCTCGGCTTTTAGCTGAGGTTAACTATTCTCCGGTATGCGTTTCCAATTTACGGTGCGGCCAAAAAGAGGTATACCTTTGTATGCATGTAAATACATGGTTTGTCCATCCTTAGATAAAGCAAGGTTACAACTGTAAGTATTGCCTGTATCAGTATCTAATACTTCTCCATTGATCCATTTATTATTTTTTAATTTGAGTCCGCGAATAATAGTCATTCCTAGATAGGGTTTATTTTTTAGATCACCTTTGCAGTGGTCGCAATATTTGCCTTTGTTTAAAAGGATTTTTACAACATCCGCTCTAAGCTCGCCATCAGTGATATAAAATTTAAGAACACTACGAGCTTGACCTTTTAGATCATAGGTTTGCCATAAAGCTTCTGGACTTTTAGAGGGCATAGCATAGCTTAAATGATAGAATAAGCAAACAATGCAAATTAAAGCTATAAGTATTTTCTTGATTACCATAATCAACATCCTTGTTAACTATATGTAAAATATTATTATACCTTCATATAGCCTAGATTGAGAATAGATTATTTAATCTCAGCATGCTTATATCGAATTCATGTTATTTATATTCTAGACTTTGTTGCAAGCAAAATTTCATGTTGTTAGAATGCTATTCCACACGGACCATTTTAGGATGAAAAGGAGTTAAAATGAAAAAAATCTTTGCATGTATTATTTTGTTATTTATGAGTTTTTCTTGTTTTGCACTTTGTGATAATGCACCTCCAACAACAGATCCAACTTTTTGTGCTAAATTTAAAGAAATTGCATTATGTCATTGTAAAGTGGATGCTCCGAAAGGAACACCATGTACGGATGTTGGTTTTATTTATAGGTTGATGGTGATGACTTATGGATCACAAGATGCTGCATGTAAATATGCTGCACAACATGGTTCTGAAAAACGTACTACAGCAGACCAATGTAATAAAGATTGGAACTGTTATCGTTTAGGTGCTGGTGACTGTAACAAAAAATGTATGTAATTTGTTAAAGCAGTATTTTTCAGAGCAATAATGATTGATTTATTGCTCTGATTCATTACGGGCTGTTTACAATTCTACTATGCTGGCCCAAAATCCTCGATTTTCTGCGGGCAGCACGCTCACATACCAACAACGTATGCTGTGCTGCGATCCTCAAAAATCAAGGATTTTGGTCTCAGCCTAGCGAGTTGTAAACAAGCCCTAAAGTGTATGACTCTATTTTTATTTATCAATGGCGATACATGAATTTTAAAAATATATTAATTGCAGTGTGTTTGGTTTTTGTTTTGAATATAGGATATGCATCACGTTTTAGTGATAATGTACCAATGATCGAAAGCAACTACCGTTTTCCCGGTTATTTAGGCGTAACATGCGGTTATGGTGCAACAACTTGGGGGTATCTCATACCACAGGATGGTGATAACACAGCTATGAATTTATCCACACCGATTCGAGTTGCTGAAAACGGTACGTTATGGGGATTATATGGTGGCTATGAAGTGAATCATACTTTTGCATTTGAAGCAGCGTATATGCATTATCCAACTGCAAAAGTTTATTTTGACCCCGCGAGCTTATTTACTTTCGAGAACAATCTTGCTGGATTTGTGACCCATACACAGGCTATCTCGCTTGTTGGTAAATTTATGATTGTTATCCCACGTAATACAAATTTTAGAGTATATTCGAGCGTAGGTGCTGCAGGGATACATAGAGATGATTTATTGAATAACATTTGGAAACTAAGTCCTAAATTTGGTGTTGGTCTAACTTATTTAATAACTGAACATATGATGGCTGAGCTGGGTATTGAATATCTTGCTGGCGATGGTGTTTCAGAGCTTAATCCTGCTAATAGCTTTATCCCATTTTTATATGCCGGTTTTGGAAGAATTGCTATGCGTTTATGAGTCCGGATATTGTGCGTTTTCCTTAACGAAATGTAATAATTCATGATCAGTGAGATGGATCATATCTTTATGAATATGATTTGATATTAAGTTATTAACATGTTTATTTAATTGCTGAGCTAAAAGCCCGCTGGTCTGAGGAGCGGCAATAATAATCAAATTCTTATAAGCTTGGCTGTTTCTTCCGTTATCTAGTTCTTTAGCAACTTCTTTCAAAAAGTCTATAATTTTTACTTGTTTTGGATCAGTATCCGGAGAGTAGGTTCCTCTTGCTACCGTTCCTGCTTGATAATGTCCAGGCTTATCGGAGACAAGGTCACTATTTTTAAGTTTATTTTCAGGATGATTAATTTCTTTTAAAAGAGTCATTTGATCTGGTTTATTATAGGCATAAATTCGACAAGTTGATGTGTTGCAGTTAACAATCCAAAACATAGTCATACTCCTTCTTGCAGAATATAATCAATCCTATCTATAAATATTATAGCATAGTTATACTGAGCTTAGAATGTATTAAAAAATACTGTATTAAAAAATACTATTTTCAAAGAGAAATCTTGTAAACTAATAGGGCTTGTTTACAATTCGCTAGGCTGAGCCATAAATCCTTGCTTTTTGAGGATCGCAGCGCAGCATACGTTGTTGGTATGTGAGCGTGCTGCCCGCAGAAAATCGAAGATTTAGAGCCAGCATAGTAGAATTGTAAACAGCCCGTAGGAAATATATCAACAATCCATAGGAGCTTATCCATGCGAATTAAATCATTTTGTCATTTAATAATTATCATGTTTATTTTTAGCGGAGCATCTTTTGCTAAAGATAATACCATATATGTTAATAATGGTCATCCACAGTTCACTATTAAGTTGGATTCAAATCGCACGACAGGGTATTCGTGGTCACTAAAGAACTATGATAAAAAAATGATATTATTGGTAAGTCATACTTATATAAAACCTAATACGAAATTAATCGGTGCACCTGGTTACGAAAAATGGATATTCCAAGCAAATCCTGCTTTTATGAAAGGTACTAAGAACACTACCATTTCGTTAAGTTATGCCAGACCTTGGGAGCATGGTAAGAGTATTAAAACAGTAGTATATAAAATTGTATCAGAGAAGCATTGATGAGCAAGATGTCAACATGCCCTAATTCTTTATCGTAAGAAAAGTTAATCATGAATAGTAAATAGCTATTTACCATAATCTATTTAGCGAGCTATATTATGCGAAGAGGATTTATTAACTTTTAACGGAAGAAGAATAACCATGACAATAAAGTTGATATGTGAAAAAGTTAAAGAATTAAAACAACTGATACTTACTCATGTGAAGGAAAACATTGAAATATTATCATGGAGAGAGCTTACTGCATCATTAAATCCGAATCAGAAAGGAATTTATCGTATATTAGACGATGATTTACCTGTTGTACGTGATCTAAAAGCATTCTTAAATATGCTAACTGCCATAGAATCTATAACAGCAAGAGTATCAACAAAATATGCGTTATTTGGCGCATCGATTGATAGAGTCATGATTGTGAATGATCTCTATTATTTCAATCAAAATTTTAAAATTTATCGATCTACAAATAGCATATTTACGCATTACTTAAGTTATGTAAAAGAGGTAGGTCTCACGTTAGTGTGGCCTCAACTCAAAGTAAAAATGCAAGAGCTCATTCGCTTATGCACAACAGAAAATTTAGATAAAATAGCAGGTTTTTTTATAGAACAAGTCATCTCTTTAGAGCAATATCAAGCTAATTATTTACGAAAAAAACTAACAAAAACATCACAAGCAGAGTTAACGCAAGAAAAAAAAGATGATCAAAGTGAAGATTTTATTGCGACGATTGTCAAGAAAAATGATCAATACTTAAGAAGGATGTATAAAGAAAAATATAATGAACATTTTGGTAGTGACGTTAAATTAGATGAAAAAAAGAATCAAATTATAGATTATTATCCAGATAATAAAAAAGATACGGATTTTATAAAAAATATAAAATTACTATTAAATGGAATAATTGGCGTAAAAAAAGTATTGGATGATCACGATGCTTATCAGCAATCAGGTATATATGGTAGTGTGATTTATTATATGCCATCTTTAGTCAGCAATTTACGCAAAGTTTATGCTAATCTTGGTGAATTTGATTATCAGGCTATTATTGCAGAAAAGTCCACGCCTATTACCGAAGAAATTAAAAAACAATTAAGCACATTGAATGATATGCTTGAAAAATTGGCGTGTATTGCAGATCAATTTGAATTAGAGCTTAGGTTAAAAGAAGGAACATTGTTAGAAAAAGTCAATTTAATTGTAGAACGACATAATCAAATAATGGAAGAATTGAGAATACCGACAGATTATCTTAAACAAAAACACATTTATTATATGGCTAGATTACATTCCCGCCAAAGTACCCTAGCTGAAATAGGGGAACAACTACAAGTATTACGGCAGTTTATGATCTATAAGAATTATGCATTGATAGATATACCTTATGTTATAAATATTGCCATGCAAGCTTATATAAAAAAATATTATGATGATATATGCATGAATCGCCATCGCCTTGATAGATATCAAAAATATTTAATTAGCGCAGCAGATGTAAAACGTGGATTTAAATCATTTGTCATGAGCCAACTTGAGTCTTTGGCGAATTTATCTGGGTGTACGCTACATGCTGAACTTATGTCTTCTTTATATAATCGGCAGCTGTATTTGAAAAAACAAAGCATATTTATCATAAATAAAAATCAGCAAATTCAAGAATATCATAAAATGAATCCATATGATCATGTTAAACTTTCAGAAATTAATGAATTAGGCCAACAAGCCGTCATTTTAAAGTTATTAAAATGCCATTCTTCAGAACTTGCTTTAGAGCAAGAAAAGCTATTTTCAAAAGCCGTGATGAAAAAAGACGTAAAGCCCGAATCTAAAGATACCAGGAATGAAACTAAAGAAAAAAATATTGATAAAGATAAAACGAAAATAAGATTATTTAATAAAATTCAAATAAAAGCTAAAGAACGAGAATATATTGATTCAGTGATCAAAACATTCGAAGATAAAAAAGTTATTCCAACGATCGACATGGTTGCAAAAGAAGTTGGACTATCACCTAAATCATTTACATTACTTTATGAGTTGGATGAAGTGAGTAACACCAATAAAAGATTAGGGCTTGTTTACAATTCGCTAGGCTGAGACCAAACTCCCTGATTTTTGAGGATCGCAGCACAGCATACGTTGTTGGTATGTGAGCGTGCTGCCCGGAGAAAATCGAGGATTTTGGACCAGCATAGTAGAATTGTAAACAGACCCTATTGCCGGCATAAAAAATAATATATACCATAATGATGTACCTGGAACCACTTTGTATAAGGTATAATATGAATAAGAATAATAAAACAGATACCAATGATATATCGCCTACTTCTCTAATTGCTGAATTTATAAGCGATACTAGGTATAACGATTTCTCTGATACAAAAATCGTATCGTTAAAAAATTTAAGTAACAATCAAGAGCTAGATTATAAAAAAGTTGTATAATAAGATTTTATCTTAAAAGCGGTGTATGTTATGAATAACCGTAACTATGTTCATCGATTAGAACAGAAAGAGCCTCATATTTTTATATTGATTATTATGAGTTCTTTTGCATCTATGGGTGCTATTATTTTTACACCCGCACTTCCAGAAATTGGGCAGTTTTTTAATGTTTCTCAGGGTCACAGCCAATTAACTATTTCATTGTTTTTATTGGGTTATGCCATAGGTCAACTCATTTATGGTCCTCTTGCTAATCGTTTTGGCAGAAAACCTGCATTTTTCATAGGAGTTGTTATAACAACAGTGGGATCTGTTTTTAGTATTTTATCGGCGCCGTTGCATTCTTTCCAATTAATGATTTTTGGACGAGTACTTGAAGCATTAGGATCTAGCGCTGGTCTTGTGTTAGCTTTTACTATTATCAATGATCATTATTATCCGGAGCAGTCTAGACGCGTTGTAGCATATTTAATGCTATCTTTTGCAATTGTTCCGGGTGTAGCCACATTTATTGGTGGAATGCTGGTTTCTAGATTTCATTGGATAAGTTGTTTTTATTTTTTGCTTATATATGGATTATTGCTTGCTATACCAGCAAGTTTGCTTGCAGAAACAGGTACTAATCTTAGTAAACATGCACTGCATTTTCGTCAAATAAAAAAAGGTTATGCAATTGCATTTAAAGATAAATTATTGTGTAGTTTCACTTTATTTTTTGGCATCTCGGGTATGTGTGTTTATATTTATGCTGCCAGTGCTCCTTTAATTGCAATCAATTACTTAAAAATATCACCTGATACATATGGACTACTTGGTTTAATTCCTTATATTGGAACAGCGTTCGGTTCTATGACTTCCGTGAGATTGTCTTCTATCTTCAAGCCAAAAACATTGATGAAAATGGGGCTGTTAATTTGCGTTATGACTTCATTAACTATAGCCATCCTCTTTTATTTTGAATTTATTAACTTTTGGATTTTAATATTGTGCGGTTTTATATTTATGTATGGTAATTGTATTATTGTAAGCAATGGTGCTAGCGTTGCCACGACTAACGTTGAGAATAAAGCAAATGCTTCTGCTGTCATGCAATTTATTAATGTCGGTATGTCAATGACTGGCACTTTTCTTATTGCATTAATGCCAGGATCACCGATTATGAAATTGCCCATTAGTTTTTTAATTGCTATGTTTATTTTAATTAATATGTGGTTTTTTGTTATAAAAAATCAAAAAATAAAGGTTAAGTAGACCCACCGAGTCACCTCGGTGAGCCCCTTCTCTCCTGATTTTAAAACATGCACCGGATTCCTCCCTGGCGCACTAATTATTCAGCGGTTGCCACAGGTCGTGCGTCTTTTTCTTTATTTTTACTGATTAATTTAAACATCCCTATTATGACTATACACAATATAAAATAGATCACTGGTAATAATAATGATTTTAGGGAAAATAAGCTTAAACTCAGCACGACTAAAGTGACTAATCCAAGACAAAGAAAATTCATCACAGCAGAACCATTTGCCTTATCGTTAGTATGGGTCATGGCTATGGTGGAAGCATTAGCAAAGATAAAACACAAACCAAAATTAATGATTATCATTGGCAAAAATAAAGAAATCAGTGCAGAAACATGCATAACTATCAATATATACATAGCTATTACAGCAAGGATAGTAATGCATATTCCCGTTTGAATAATAGATTTCAGAGGATATATTTTTGAAAGTCTTGCCCCAACTATTGAACCGAAGATGATGCCGATAGGAGGCAGCATATTTGCAAGACCATATTCAGCACTATTCATACCAAAAATATTCATCGCAATAAAAGGTGCCATAGCTGCAAAGACATAGATAAAACAGGTCGTGCTACCCATGAGTAAGCCACCTATCGTCAATTGAAAGTTTGTAAATTGACTTGCATAGCCTTGTAATAGTGTTTTTATTTTTAATGCTTCATAATTTACAACTTTGTGTGTTTCAGGTAAGCGTGTGACAAGAAATAGTAAAAAGATTCCATATATCGCTCCCGCGTAAAAACAACTTGTCCAACCATAATAAGTATTTAAGAGACCACTGAGTAATACTCCTAGCGCAGGAGTGATTGCAAAGGCTAGCATTAAATAAGATATTATTTCACTCGCTTTTTTTGGCTCATAACATTCATTGACTAAGGTAAACGTCATTTTGCGTCCTACCCCAGAGCCAAGTGCTAATAAAAATCTTCCTAAAACCAATAATTCATAGGTATGAGTGATTGCTGCAAGTACACATAATAAACTACTCAGAATTTGTAAACTGATGCCTAGGTAAAGCGCAGGTTTTCGTCCAAGTCGATTGGCTATAGGGCCATATAAAAGTTGGCCTATTGCATAACCTACTAAAAACCATGTAATTGTCAATTGTGCTGTCGTTTCAGATATTTCAAAGAAATTCGCTATATTTGGTAAGGCAGGAGTAAATAACACCGCATTTACCGTTGCAAATGATATTAAGAGAAGTAGTGTAATAAATGGAAGTTTTATATTTTTCATGGAGTTCATATTAACATCTCAGGCCAAATATGCTGAACAACTTTTTCAATAAGTTCCGATTTAGTTTTAACATTTAATTTATGCTTAATGTTATTCAAATAATATTCTACGGTACGTGGAGACAGCTCCATTTGTTGACCTATTAATTTAATCGTTCTACCAGCAATTAATAAACGAAGACATTTTATTTCTTGTTTTGAGAAATAGGCATCGCAGATATGATATCCTGGCAAAAGATTTTTTGCGTTGGGCAGTAAGCCTGTTTCAATAATGCGTTCTATAGAAGTTGATAAAGGTTCAGCAATTTCAAAAATTGAGTTATCTGTTAATGCAGAAATACCAAAAACACCGATTATTTTATCCTGAGTATGGTATACAGGAAACTTAAAAGATAGACACGAAAAACTAAGATCATCTAGCCGAAATGCTTGGCTTTCATAAATGTTCATTCGTTTGGTATGTAAAACATTCCTATTCTGATGATTAAATGATCGGATAGTTTCGTTTTTAAATATCATTGAGAAGGGAGTATCTTTTAAATCTTTCTCAGAATAATAACCTTGATTATTCGGGATATTGGTAAGACGGGTAAAGTGGTTGGCATCTACATAGTGTGCATCAAATCTCACAAAATACGCCATAAATGGCATAGCAAACATGCTTCCAATTGTTGGAAAAAGCGCAGGTCTATCGCTAGGATCCACCAATTTTACACCCTTCATATAAGGTTGAATGATGAGATCGGAATGTATGTCAAAATGTTTCATTTTTGCACTCATGAGCAATAAATAATCAATCTAAAAATATTGCACATAATTATATCAGAAAATTGCCTGTATTGTAGGTTTCCTGTGTTATTTTTATCTTCATATTTCAAAAAACACCAAAAAACATATTATGAACGTATTAATGGGTATCACCATAGCAAAGTAGAGCCTTGGATTGATTTTTTTTTTAGATGGTGTTATTGATACTTCGATGGAAGCAATAGAAGTTGCAAAAAACATAACAATATTACGCGAACAAGATATGAAAAAAATTCAGGCCTTAGGTAAAACAGAAGCCAAAAGCGCTATTGAAGTTTTATTTCAACTCTTCAAATTACCTATCATTAATGTGAATAAAGCACAAGAATGGACTGGCTTCACTCGCCAAGGCGCATATAAAGTGATTAAACGATTTGTTGATTTGGACATTTTACAACCTAAAGATGAACATAAAACTTATGGACAATCTTATATTTATCGTCATTATGTAGATATCTTTAAAGATTAATTTGTTGGAATCAAACCGAATTAATGCTAAAAAAATAACAATCTGAAAGCTCTATGAATACACATTAAGGGAATATCTATAATGCAATGGAACCACCCTATTCGCTATGCACATATTCTTATTATGTCCTTTTGCGTATTTTTGCTTTGTTCATTGCTCTCGAATGCTTGGGCATATGTCTTTAACATTACTCCAAATGAAACTCTACCGACTACAATAACCGCAGGTTCTACAATCTATGTTGGTTATATCATCCAAAATAATACACTGTCTCAACGCAATAATAATTTTATTAAATATTTACCTCCCAATGTATCGATTACAAGTGGTGGTTGCGGCCCCACTTTTAATTTGGCTCCCTATGGACAATCCGATGATAGCTGCGTATTAAATCTTGCTATTACTGGTGCAATCAATGGCAATGACCCGGATCCGCATCATCATCTTTTTGCTTGCTTTCCAGGAGGATTGACATGCGCTGGAACGGCATTTCCACTTAACATCGCTGTCGTTTCTCAATCAACTTTAGTATCTATAACAATCGCACCCATTGCTACTTCGATATTGAACGGTGAATCAATACAATATACTGCCACTGGTCATTTTCTTGATGGCACAATACAAGATCTAACATTTTCTGCTCAATGGCATTCTTCAAATACTAGTACTGTGACCATTGATAACAGTGGATTTGCAACCGGCATTAGTGCTGGCACAGCCCACATCACCGCCGTTTCTGGAATAATCACGAGTAATATTGCTCTTTTGACAGTGCTGACACCCACTCTACAATCCATTACTATTTCTCCCACAAGTGCAACAATTGATGTGCATAGTGATGAACAATATACTGCTATAGGTCATTTTTCAGATAGTTCAACACACGATATTACAAACTTTGTCAAATGGAATTCTTCAGCAACGAATGTTGCAACAATAAACGCTCACGGCCAAGCAATCGGTGTGACTGCAGGAACAACCAACATCACCGCATCTTCCAATGGGATTGTGAGCAATACTGCAGTTTTAACTGTGAATCCTGCGACATTGCTATCCATTTCTATCACGCCAACCAGCGCTTCGATTGCTGTAGGTAACACGCAACAATACACTGCAACCGGTCTCTTCTCGGATAGCACGACGCAGGATGTAACTGACACTGTAAGTTGGCACTCTTCTTCCACCGGTGTTGCAACCATTAATTCAACGGGTCTTGCAACCGGTATAAATGTTGGGACAACAAATATCACTGCAAGTTTAGATGGCATAACCAGCAATACAGCCACTTTGACAACAACGGCTACACTTTGGGCTGTCAATAATTCTTCACTAGAAGCTGTATTATATTGTCCCGTAAACGCCGATGGTTCGTTAGGAACTTGTGCTAACACCAATGCTTCTAACATCTTTGCACGACCTACGTTTATGGCTTTAAATAATAGTGCAAGTACTGCGTATGTCGTGAATAGCAATGTCTCAGCCACCAATGCTGGTAGCGTTTCAATTTGTCCAATTAATGCAAATGGGACTTTTGGTAGCTGCACAACAGCAACGACAGGCCTATTAGATGACCCATTCGGAATAGCACTTAATCCAGACAATTCCTTTGCTTATGTTACGCAATTACGCCAAAACACTGTACTGGTTTGTCCAATATCAGGTGGCACACTAAGTACTTGTTCTGATACAGGCGGAACCGGTTTTAACGCTCCTTATTCAATTGCGATAAACAATGAGGACACGATAGCATTCATAACCAATAATAAATCAAACTCCGTCTTCCGCTGCAATATTATTGCTGATGACGGAACTTTTGCAAACTGTGTAAACACCGGTGCATCTGGACTGGGCTCTCCTGAAGGAATTGCTTTCAACAGCACTGGCACCATGGCTTGGATTACCAATGATAAACAACCAAATAACGATATTATTACCTGTCAAGTGAATGCTTCGGGATTCTTTAGTAATTGCCAAAAAGCAATCGCTTCAAAAACCTTCAAAAGTCCGGCTGGTATTGTTTTAAATGCAACAAATTCTATCGCTTATATAGCTGACTTTAACACTGGTATTTATAGTTGCCCCATCACAGCTAATGGGACCTTTAGTAGTTGCACGCAATTAAATACAGTGCAAGATATTGTAGGATTAGCAATGAATAATTGAAGAAAATGGATAAAAGGATCACTATGATATCGTGCTCTCTAAAAAAACAAAGTTTATTATTTCTATTTTTATCTCTCATGGTGTGCTTCAATCTACCAGCCATGGCCAACCAACGAACATGGTACCCTGTCATTGCGGTAGCAGGCGGCTTAGCAATGACTACTCATTCAGATCAAAGGCAATCGTTTCCCATCGTAGATCCAATCACAGATCAATTTTATATTTATCAGGCGAATAACGATAAAAATATAACTTTTTTTGATATTTTCACCGGAGTGGAATGGCGTCATTATGCTCATTGGTCAATGCAAATGGGCTTGGCCTATAACCAACCCGGAGAAATTAATGAAAAAGGAATCTTAACCCAAGGAGCCGATATCCTTTCGCAAAATCAGTTTGATTACGGTTATCACATTACTATTAAGCAATTATTAGCAGAGACAAAATTTCTTTATAATTTTTCTGGTCCACACATGCTACGTTGTCATCCTTATATTTTGGCAGGACTTGGCGTTGCATTTAATGATGCAGAGAATTTCTATACAAATGTGCCTAAGGATTTAGCATTTACACGAGAATATCAAAATCAATCGCAAACCTCTTTTAGTTATGCATTTGGCACAGGAATTGACATCGACGTTGCAAAACATATGCGGTTAGGCTTTGGGTACCGTTTCACCGATTTTGGCAGGGTAAACCTGGGAGCTGCCACTATCGATGGAACGGCCGTGAATGGATCACTCACAAGATCACATATTTATACAAATGAAATTCTTGCGCAATTAACGGCATTGGTCTGATCCTCCGCTAACGTCTTTTATCAAACCGCGCCGAAAAACACCTTCCTTCAGGAAGGTGATATAAGGCGCACTTTAGGTGATACAATAATTTTGTACTAAGCACTTGGAGAATTCTGGTTTTGTATGTATTGTTTAATTACAGAAATAGGAGCGCCACCACAACTTCCAGCGAAATAGCTCGGTGACCAAAGTACCGTGAGTTTGCGGCAAGCTTGTGTATGTCTTGCAACTTTGCCGAAAACTCACGGTTTCATTCCCCATTTATGAAATAGGTACCAAATTTTTATTTAATCCAATGTCACCACAATAATATGGCGTGTGACCGCATCTTGCCAAACACACATCGCAAGAAGCTACAAATATTCCAAAGTCATAAGAGTTACATCTACATAAAATTTGTGTTGTCGCCGCCATTGAATGCATACATACAAATAATAAAAATAAAATCCCTACTTTATACCAATTTTTTACTCGATTGTATTTCATAATAGTTCTCCGAATGCGTTATGCTTTGAGGTTTATCCGTACCTTGTTATATTTAATGTAAAGATTCAGTCTAGAACCATTCAACTCTGAAAAAGAATAAAATTTTCAAAAAATGAGCTTGTTTAGTATATATAATGAATTGAATCTTAATGAAAGTAAAAAAATTGTGCGATCATTGCAAATTTATGTCATTGAGAAATCTCAAAAATTACCCATTGGATCAATGGGTTTAGCCATTTTGAGCTTAGATTACCGGTCCCAATTGATCGTGATTGGGGTGCTGAAGTTTAGCAAAAGTTGGTATTTTTGCAACGGTGCCCTCGTGTCAAATATGCCTATTCTCAGCTAAAATCTCCGGTCTTAACTATTCTGGAAGTTTCTCCTATCATGTAAAACGGTAGTGATAGAATGTTATCAACATAACTTAAAGGTTGTTGTGAGATTCGCACGCCAAGGGTCGAATTTTTTTCTTGCATAAATAATTTTATCGATTTTAAGTGGCCCGTTGTGCCAGCTTTAACTTCGATAGGAATAATTTTTGCGTCTACCGTTGTTACAAAATCTACTTCGGCCATACTTGAGCGCTGTTCTCTTGACCAAAAATATAAATTCGCCTCTTCATAACATGATAGGTAAGCAAGCAATTCCTGTCCTACAAATTGTTCAGCGAGCATCCCTCGATTAGCCGCGATAATGTTGTTATTTAGTAATAACTCTGATTCTAGCTTTCCTGTTCTTGTAACTAAACCTACATCTAAAAACAAAACTTTAAATTTTTTTTCATTGATTAAACTTGCCAATGGAACCCCTGAGGCGCTAGTACTATAAACAGGATATGTAAGCCCTGCATTTTGCAGCAGATACAAAGCATCTTTTATATCACGTGATTTCATATCAGGATCTACTTTGGAATATTTAAAATTCTCCCCTATTAATATCGGAATTTTTTCAAATAATCGTTGCAGATATCGGTGATCTGACTTCTTAGCATATTTACCAAAATCTTGTCTGTATGTACTTAATAAGGCAGTTTGAATATTCATACAATCGCCCAGGTCATGCATTGTAAAATAGCTTTGCAAAACAGCGGGCATACCGCCCAATATCATATATTCACGCACTAAGCGCAACAAACGTTCATGTACAGCTTCCGCAATTTTAGAATGTAAATCGATACCTTCAATCCATTCGCGTAATTGCGTGTTACCACTGCCCACTAAATATTCTTTAAACGAAAGTGGTTTCAAATAGAGTGACTGGACTCTCCCAACTGGCATACGAAAATCTGCGTCATTTAATGTAAACTCAAGTAATGAGCCTGCACCAATAACGTGTTGCTTCGGCAATTTTTCTTTAAAGTAGCGTAATGCACGAATCGCATTGGGACAATCCTGGATTTCATCTAAAAATAAGAGCGTTTTTTGTGGCTCGATTTTTTTGTGGGTTAGTAAAAAAATTGCATTGATAATTTCATCAGGATTAAGGCTTTCAAAACAGCGAATCATCTCTGGCTGCAGTTCAAAATTAATGGTAACTACTTGCTCAAAATATTCGCGCCCAAATTTTTCAATGACATACGATTTTCCAACCTGTCTCGCACCTCTTACCAAAAGTGGCATGGGGTTTTCTTGTTTCTTCCAATTAAGCAAATTTTGTTCTATATCTCGATACATTCATTTTTCCATTATATTCATAGTCTTAAATAAATATATAGCAAAACTGGCTAAAAGACAAGGATATTATTGTAATGATATGGACAAAATACAAGGTAATTATAGCCATAAGATGGATAAAATATAGAATTTAATCAGATTGTCAAGTCTGATAATCATCTAGCTGAACTCCTCCCGTAACGATTAATCTAACGTTGATATAG
>CAZHMQ010000002.1:0-52261 GCA_964533645.1 uncultured Coxiellaceae bacterium | reverse complement strand
ATCCTCAAAAATCAAGGATTTTGGTCTCAGCCTAGCGAATTGTAAACAAGCCCTACTTCACTTGAACTATCAAGCATGCGCATCGTAGTTAAAGTATGCTTCACCACATCTACTACAGACAGATCCTGTATCTCTGCTCGTCTAAGGCTACCACTAAGATAATTTAATTGACCCATCGCATCTCTTGAATCACGAAAACGCGACTCTATATAAGCCTCTGCACTAGATAACGCTTTAAGATTACCTAGGCGATCATTTCTGACAAAAAATAGATTATTCCCTGCCGTATTAGAACCTATTAATGAGTAACCTTTGCTTTTACCTAAATGTTCAAAAGCAGCGATCGAGGCACCAAAAAACAAATGAGAATAATGCGCTTTCTCCCGTTGAAACATAGGATCATAAGGAACAGAAATTGCATGCGTTGACCCAAACACACTGTTCCATTCGACCACAACAATAATGGGATTTACCACATGGATCTGCTCCCAAACCCAATAATCATTACCATCGACATCTATACTTAACATTCCAATATTTCCCTGAAATCCTGCCTCAGTAATAAATTGGTTAATATTATCTCTATCAATCCAAGCGTCTTTCACTGTCAAATCGTGCCTCCAGCAAATAGATTGGCTACGAACAGAGTCCATATTTGCTGTACTACCATCTATAATCATTCCGCGCCAATTATTATTCATAAGTAAAAAACGAGTATTAGACTCTGAATAATCTTGAACCCCAAATTCAATGAACACTGATTCATTATGATCAATTTTTGTTTCATAAATTAAGTATTGGAGTATACCATCCTCGCCAAACTGTGAAAAAACTTTAAATTCAGCATCCTGTAATTTGGTTAAAGGAGCTCTGTTTTCATTTATCAGTGCGAGCGCACGTCCTTGTAATATCATCGAATTTTCTAGATTTTGTTTATAAATCAGCGCTGCATTCGTGACTGCATGATCCATATGCTCTTTAGATAAAGCAGCAGTTCTTTGAGCAATTTTCTCGACAAAGGTAGTAACAAATGACATTCTTTATCTCCATGAGACGTAATCTTACCTATAGTTTTGAGTTCACAAATAAAATTAATTAACGTACTATACATGCCAACTCATGGTAAGCACAGGAGAAAAAAATGAGGGAACCAAAAAATTGTTGGTGCGGTAATAGCAATTTAAATCCTTTTTCACCTGATTATATGTTATGCAATCAATGCAACACATTAGTATCACAAGTCGGGCTTAACCCAGAAAAGTTACAAGTGAATAATGATTCTGTTGACTTTTATGGCAAAGAATATTGGTTTAATCATCAAGTCAGCGATCTTGCATATCCAAACATTCTCGAACGAGCTCGCAATGACTTACCCGAGCGATGCATGCACTGGTTGCGCACTATGCTTAAGTATAAATTACCCCCAGCCAAATCATTAGAACTAGGGTGTTCTCATGGGGGTTTTGTTGCACTCCTCCAACAAGTAGGTTATGACGCAACCGGTCTAGAAATGAGCCCATGGGTTGTTGAGTTTGCACGCAACACATTTTCTATTCCCATGCGGCTAGGCCCACTAGAAGAACAAGATATACCACCTGGCTCACTGGATATCATCAATCTCTTTGACGTCATGGAGCATTTACCCGACCCAAAAACGACTATCAAACAATGCTTCTCGTTATTAAAACCTAATGGCATATTAGTTATTTAAATGCCCAATTTTCAGACTGAAAAAATTTATTCCGATATGCTTGCTAAACAGGATGCTTTTTTAAGTCAATTAAAGTCTGATGAACACCTTTACTTATATAGTAAACAAGCTGTTGAAAAATTTTTCCATGAGGTATGCGTACAAGAATGTTATATAACTTTTGAACCTGCTATATTTTCACACTATGATATGTTTTTTATCGTAAGCAGAGAGCCTCTTCAAACTAACTCGCCTGAAACCATTGAAAACTATTTACATAGCACGTCTCAAACACGCTTCACCCAAGCGATGATTGATCTCGCAAACCAACGAGATACTTATATCAAACTTTATCAAGAAAAATCGAAAGACCTGGAGTTAGTACATGCTAGACTTTTGAAATTTGAAGAACTTTTATCGAAACAAAATTTATCCTCTCTAGGAGGATTGAAGAAAATCTTACGGTCTTTATTTGCAAAAAAGATCGTTCAATCGTAAGTGTATAAGGATATTTATGAAACAGCGTCAGGAGAAACAACATGCCAACGATTGCAGTTGACTTAACGCCTATATTGCCTGGCGGAGATAATGGTGGCGCTAAAATCATGACGCTCAATCTTATCAAACAGATAGCCAAGCTTACACCCACTTACCGCTTTTATTTATTAGCAAACAAAATCAATTATGATGAAATAAAACAAATAAAAACGAAAAATATAAATATCATTAAAGTGGATGCTTATCATTATTCTCCAAAAGTTATGCATGTTGTATTGCCTTTTTTGTATTTTTTATTTTCTCCATTCAAATTACTTATCCCATTATCCGTAAAACAACGTATACATATTATCATTCATAAAATAAGTAGGGCTTTCTCAATAAAACAAATGTCCAAACAAATGCCTTCTATTGATTTGCTTTTTTCACCCTTTACAGCGCCTTTTTTTTGCGGATTAAATGTGCCAAATATATCTGTGATTTATGATTTGCAATACCATTATTATCCGTTTTTTTTCTCGCCACAAGATTGTGGCCAACGGCATAAAACTTTCAGAGACGCATGCAAATATTCAACTAAACTTATCACTATATCCAATTACGTCAAAGAAACAGTCATTGAGAATAGCAAATTCCCTTCAAAAGACATTCAAACCATTCATATAAAATTATCCAAACGATTGCCTATTCTTGCATTTGATAAAATCAATCAAGTTCTCGCATCATTTAATTTAGTTCGTCAACAATTTTTGCTATTTCCTGCAAATTTTTGGGCGCATAAAAATCACAGAATGTTATTCACTGCGTTTAATATATATAGACATCAAAACCCACACTCTTCTTTAAAGCTAGTATGCACCGGCACTAACGAATCGGGAAAAAAAGCCTTAATTGAAGCCATCCATCTTATGGGTCTATCATCTTGGGTCATTCTACCTGGGTATCTATCGGATGATGATTTTTCAGCTTTAATGGATAGCTCCCTCGCGGTCATTTTTCCTTCTTTATATGAAGGATTTGGTATGCCTGTGTTAGAAGCCATGAACGCGGGGAAACCCGTTCTATGCAGTAATGTCACAAGCCTACCTGAAGTAGCGGGCGATGCTGCTTTGCTTTTTGACCCAAGAAAACCTGATGAGATGGCGCATGCCATTTACCGAATAGAAAATGAACCCGAATTAGCACAAACGCTCATAAAAAATGGTCAAGAACATGCGAAACATTTTGGTACCGAAGTTGATATGGCAAATGAATATTTAAATGTATTTAATGAGGTTTTATCACAAAAGGTTTAGATATAACAATGACAAAAGTTTCAGTTATTACACCCTCTTATAATCAGGCAAATTTTATCGAAAGAACCATACAAAGCGTGCTTTCCCAAGATATTCCTCATTTAGAATATGTGATTATGGACGGTGGTAGCAAAGACCATACGATAGACATATTAAAAAAATATGACTCACTGCTAGAATGGCGTTCAGAAAAAGACAATGGGCAAGCACATGCGGTCAACAAAGGTTTACAACAAACATCTGGCGATATTATTGGTTGGTTAAATTCCGATGATGTTTATTGTCGTGATGCGATTCAACGTGTATGTGAATTCTTTGAATCAAACCCTGATATTGATGTCATTTATGGCAATGCTTATCATATTGACACGGATGACAATATCATCGAAACCTATTACACCGAAGAATGGGACATCAATAGACTCAAAGAAATATGTTATCTCTGTCAACCCGCAGTTTTTTTTAGACGAAAGGTCATCCAGCAGTTTGGTATGTTAAACGACAAACTTCAGTACTGTATGGATTATGAATTCTGGTTGCGCTTAGCTAAAAATGGGGTTCGTTTTGCTTATGTAAAAGATTTTCTAGCCGGATCAAGATTACACGCGGATACAAAAACGCTAGGCTCCCGAATCAAAGTCCATGCTGAAATTAATGATATGTTAAAAACAACATACCATACCGTACCTGATCGATGGTTATCGAATTATGCGCATGCGTTTGTTGAATCTACCTATCCCCACTACTCTAAACAAAAACTTAAAAGAGCGATTGCGATAAAAACATTCACATCGTCTTTTTCATGGAATAAAAAAATCCGTTTGCCGTTTTTTTTAACTCTCGTGAGATGGTATATGAGTGGCTTATTAAAAAGGAATATATAGATGAAAATCGGTTTTGATGTAAGTCAAACATGTGGAGAAAAAGCGGGTTGCGGTTATTTGACCCTAGAATTAATTCGACATTTAACCGAAATCGATCATAAAAATAATTATTTACTTTACCCAACCTTCGGCAATCACTATTGGCATGATGACTTTCAAAACACTTATCAGGCTGATTTGCCTAATTTTAATAAAGGCATGTCACATGATCATTTATCGAATGCCAAACAATTTTGGTTGAGCAATCCCAACGACATAGAAAAAGCCTTAGGATCAGTCGATATCTTACATGCTAATAATTATTTTTGTCCCCCAAAACTACCTCATACTAAATTAGTTTATACGCTTTTTGATTTAAGTTTTATTGTATATCCAGACGCGACAACAGAGCATAATCGCATTGCATGTTTCGATGGCGTGTTTAAAGCAAGCATCACAGCCGATGCCATTATTTCTATTTCTGAATACTCAAAAAATCATTTTATCGGGACTTTCCCACATTATCCGAAAGAACGCATCAAAGTGATTTATCCTGGGTGTCGATTATTGTCAGAAACTGACGTCATTAAACAACCTAACCATATAAAGTATTTGCAGCCCGGAAAGTTTTGGTTAAATGTAGGAACGATTGAGCCTCGAAAAAATATTCGCCGATTACTCAAAGCTTATGCCGAATTAAGACGATTAGACTCGCAGACATTTCCTTTAATTATTGCAGGAAAACCAGGTTGGTTAGAGCATGATATTGAAACGTTTATCAAAGACCTAGGCTTAAAAGACTCTGTGCATTTACTCGGTTACGTCGATAATAAAACGTTACAATGGCTCTACAAACATTGTTTTTGTTTTATTTACCCATCTATATTTGAGGGCTTTGGCTTGCCCGTGCTAGAAGCCTTGAATATGGGCACTCCTGTGATCACTTCAAATACCAGCACACTACCTGAAGTGGGAGGAAATGCCGCTTTGTACGTTAATCCTCTTGATGAAAAAAATATATTTGATGCTATGTTTGAGTTATCAAAAAATAAGAATTTGTATCAACAACTGAAAGAAAAAACGATCATTCAAGCTAAGTCATTTTCATCAAAAACGATGGCAGAACAAACGTTATCGCTTTATGAAGATCTTATGACAGAAAGATAACACATTTTAATTAACAAGGACATTTTACATGTTTGCAAAAGTAAATCATTCCAATTTATCTTATAAAAATATATTTTGGTTCTTACTTTTTACTACCGTCTTTCTTACCGAATTTATATTATTTAAAAATTATATAACACGAGAAATCATCGAATTCTATCCTACTGCATTCGATCAAACGAATTATTTAAAAGTTGCTTATACGGCTTATGACAATATTTCAAAAAATGGCTTCTGGGCTGGATTCAAAGATACTTCCACCGCAAATTCTATCTTATTTATTCCACAGGCTGTTTTATTCTTTTTAATTTTTGGGGCCACCAGATTCAATGCGTTGCTATTAAATTTTATTTATTTTTTATTATTACAAACTTCTATCGTTTATCTTATTCGATGGCTATCCGGCCAATATTTTATGGCCGCGGTTGCGATTGGAATACTTTTATCTGTTTCTGTTCCTTTTCATCTTGCGGGCGGTATCATTGATTTTAGAATAGATTTCTTGACCATTTGTATCTATGGTATCTTTTTAATTAGCGTTATCAGATCAGATATTTTTTTAAATAAGAAATGGAGCATAGTCGCCAGTTTAATAGCTGTCTATATGGTGCTTACTCGCTGTTTAACAAGCACTTATTTGTTGATAGTAGTTGGAATGACTTTTAGTTATTTTCTTATATCACTATATAGGAATCCATCTAATACCATTATGAAAACACGATTGAAAAATATTCTTTTGTTTTCATGTGTGCTAGGTTTTTTAACATTACCTTTTTTGTGGTACCACAAAGATTTTATATACAATTATTATGTGACATTAGGTGCCATTAAAGAAACTGGCTTCAGGAAGCTAGAGACACAAACACTCGACTTATTAAGTGTCCTTTCCTACTATCCCAGATCAGTTTTGAACGATCATATGGGCATAAACACTATAAAAATGCTTGAATTATTATCTTTCTTAGCAGTTTTTTATTTTGTAATCAAAAAACTATTTTTTACTCACACTACACAATCTTTAAACCATATTAATAGTCTTTTCATAGTAAATGCTTTCTTAGTTCTTTCTTTTCTTATCCCACTTACTATTTTGACATTTTATCCCTCTAAATCTCCTTCTGTAGGCAGTATTACTATTGTACCTGTGATATTATTTTTTGTGATAAATGCCACTGCTTTTTTAAAAGCAGCATCATCTTCCAATAAATATTTATTTTTGCTAACCATAACTTTTTTATCCATCGGTTTTTATTATTGGGGTGAGAACACTCATAGAAATCGAGGCGAACTTTATCGAAACGAAGCTAAACAACTTAATAAAATGTATGATGCCATTGGTGAATATATCGAACTCAATCAATGGAACAATGCGAACGTTTCCACGGATCAAGTGAGCGATTATCTTTCGGGATTGATTTTAACGGATCTTTATTATGAAAGGCATAAAAAGCTTTTGCCTATCACGACGACACATCTTGGAAATAGCGTCTTTTCCATCACAGAGGCTGAGGCAGAACAAATATTAATGAGCAGTGATATCTATATCACAAATAGTGGAGAATATCCTGCTTCGGTTTATCCATTTAATAAAGCTATGGATGCTATCCGTCCTGTGCTGAATAAAATTGCTGAAGAGAAATTCATTAAATTAGGGACATATCATTATAACGAAAGCTATAACTACCATACAGATCATTATTTTCAGGTTTATGCTAAACCTGATTTTACTATTAACATGGAAAAGCTAACACTCACCATCCCACAACAAGTTGCAGAACGTACTTCTGAAATAATTATTAGCGGAAAATCAAAATTAAAAACACTTGAACCAACTCAACTTGTTGCCGATATGAATGCATTGAATGCAACATTAAGCATAAAAAATTATGCATACCACATTAGGATTTCGTTTAATCAAAAGCATGAACCTTTGCGACAAGCTGCTCATATCACATTGCGATTTCCTCATTTGATTAAAGAATGTATTAACAAAAATAACACACAGAAATGTCTTTATGCACCTGAGTCTAAAAAAATCATATTTAATGCATAAACTGCCGGAAATAATCGACTGGACTTTTTATTTACTTCCAATAAGATACTTTCTGAAAACTCATAGTAGGATCGACGAATGTCTCCAAATAATAACCTAACAAAAAACCTTTCTATCATCGTGCCGGTTTATAAAGAGGCTCAAAATATACAGCCGTTTTTAAAACGCATGGAAACTGTTTTAGAAAAACTCCTTATTACTTATGAAATCATTTTTTGTTTAGATCCATCGCCTGACAATACCGAAGAAGTCATACAAAAAGAAATTGAGCGTAATCCAAATATCAAATGCTTATTATTCTCCCGACGCTTTGGTCAACCTTCAGCCACCATGGCGGGCATTTTGCATTGCAAAGGGGAAAGTTGTGTAGTCATAGATGTTGACTTACAAGATCCACCAGAACTCATCGAAGAAATGTATAAAAAATTAAATGAAGGCTACGAAGTCGTTTATGCCCAACGTAGATCACGTCAGGGAGAAACGATTCCGAAAAAAATCATCTCCTACTTTGGCTACAAACTGATTAACAAATTAAGCGATGTGCAAATTCCTCGCAATACGGGAGATTTTCGCATCATGACTCGTCGCGTGATTGCAGAATTACGTAGTCTTAATGAGTCACATGGATTTTTACGTGGTTTAGTTGCATACGTCGGATATAAACAAGCTTTTATCCAATATGATAGAGATCCACGTCATGCAGGCAAAGGAAATTACAATAGAATCACGGGTTCGTTAAAAATTGGTTTGAATGGTTTAATTAGTTTCAGCAGTAAACCATTACAGATGATGTCTATCGCGGGGGCCTCTCTTGCAGCTTGTAGTTTTGTGTTAGGCGCTTGGTATTTGCTTCAAAAGATTTATAATATTCCGCTTACCCCTGGCTTATCGACTACCGTGATCATAGTAACTTTTTTTTCAGGTGTGCAATTATTATGCTTGGGCTTAATGGGAGAGTATATAGGTCGAATTTATGATGAAGTCAAAAGACGCCCTATGTATATCGTGGATAAAATTATCGAAAATAGGGAAAACCCATGAATTTACCCTTTGTGTTGCCACTTACTCATGACGGAATCGCACCGTTATGGCTAGGAAATAAATTCCAAGTAGGCGAAAATTTTTTAAAAGTTTTATCCTACAGCTCTAATAATTTAGGCTGGAATGATGAGCTCACATCTTTTCATGAAGCATCCGCTGGCGATCAGCATTTTATAGATCGCGCCTCACGCGATAATGCCATTTTTCAATTACGTAAACACCTACAGGAAAAAAACCCGACTATACTAGAAGTAGGTTGCTCTTCGGGCTATATGCTAGAACGCCTTCAGAAAGCTTATCCTCATGCAACACTCATTGGCGCTGATGTTGTACATGAACCTTTGCTTAAGCTTACAGAACGCTTACCTCAGGTACCGTTATTACGTTTTGATATGGTTAATTGCCCTTTACCTGATCAATGTATAGATGCTTTGATTATGTTAAATGTATTAGAACATATCGAAAATGATGGCGCCGCTTTACAACAAGCTTATCGTATTTTAAAACCAGGCGGTGTTCTCATTATAGAAGTGCCCGCTGGTCCCCATTTATACGATGCTTACGATAAAATATTAATGCATTACAGACGATATATCTTATCTGATCTATGTAAATTGGCTAAACAACAAGGTTTTCAGATAAAACATAAATCCCATTTAGGATTTTTTCTTTATCCCGGTTTTTGGATAGTGAAACAACGCAACAAACGATTTCTTAATGCATCAAAAGATGTTCAATTGAAATTGATCGAAAATAATATACGCGATTCGGGTAAAAATAAATTATTTCATTTCATTATGCAGATGGAATTATATTTTAACCAATGGATATCTTATCCTACAGGTATTCGCTGTCTTTTAACCTGTACTAAATGAAGGAATGATTTATGACAAACGATGTAAAACAAGGACAATCTAACGAAAGTATCGAACAAAACATATCTTTTTTTTGTGATCAGATAGACAGCTATAATAGTAAAGTCCAAGAATTAGATACTTATGTCACACTTAGATCTTACATTAATCAAAATATAGCCGGTATTAACAGTCTTCTTGATATTGGAAATGGCGGAGTTTTTGATTATGACGTACAACAAGTAAAAAAAATAACCGCTCTTGATTTGTTTCTTGATAAATTACCGGCTTCTTATGTATGCCCACCCAATGTTACGTTAAAAACAGGAAGCGCACTTGATATCCCAGAAACAAATAATCAGTTTGATGGAGTTTTAATGGTGATGCTTATACATCACCTCATTGGGGATACCGTTTCCAACTCCTTAAAAAACGTTGAGAAATCTATTCAAGAAGCTTATCGCGTTTTAAAGCCTGGCGGAAAAATGATTATTGTTGAATCATGTGTACCTCAATGGTTTTATCAATTTGAAAAACTCGTTTTTCCTCTAGCTTCAAAACTTATTGATAAAATTTTTAAGCATCCAGCAACGCTTCAATATCCGGTTTCCGTTTTACAAACCATGCTTGAAAAGACGATTGGAAAAACCAACATTATTAAAGTACCACTAGGACGCTGGGTCATCATTTATGGTATAAAAGTCCCCGCAATGTTAACACCTGTCAGTCCAACTCTATTTATTGCAGAAAAACCATTATAATTAATATTGGAGATACCATTGAAATACCTCATCACCGGTTGCGCTGGCTTTATCGGCAGCAACTTAACTGACAAATTATTACATCTAGGCCATGAAGTCGTAGGTTTCGATAATTTTTCAACCGGCATGCATGAATTTTTAAAACATGCAAAATCATCCTCAAACTTTACGTTAATCGAAAATGATTTGCTCAACCGTGTCGCCTTAACCACCGCTATGCAAGGCATAGATATGGTCTTTCATATGGCCGCCAATGCGGATGTTCGGTTTGGGACTCATCACCCCGATAAAGATTTAGAGCAAAATACACTTGCGACTTTCAACGTATTGGAAGCCATGCGCTTAAATGGCGTAAAACGCATCGCATTTGCATCGACTGGTTCTATTTATGGTGAAGCAACAGTGATTCCTACGCCTGAACATGCCCCTTTTCCTTCTCAAACATCGCTATACGGCGCATCAAAACTTGCGGCTGAAGGATTGATTCAAGCTTATTGTGAAGGTTTTAATTTTCAAGCTTTTATCTTTCGTTTTGTTTCCATTTTAGGTGAACGCTATACACACGGTCATGTGTTTGATTTTTACAAACAACTTCTTGCAAATCCGCATCATTTAACAGTGCTTGGCGACGGGAAGCAAAAAAAATCATACCTTTTTATTCAAGACTGCATGGATGCCATGCTTTATGCCATCGAAAAATCATCTGATAAAGTTAATATTTATAATCTTGGCACCAATGAATATTGTGAAGTCAATGATTCCATCGGTTGGATTTGTGAATATTTAGGATTAAATCCAGAAAAAAAATATACGGGAGGCGATAGAGGTTGGATAGGCGATAATCCTTTTATTTTTTTAGATACCTCACGCATTCGAAATCTTGGTTGGAAACCTAAATTAAGTATTCGTGAAGGCATTTTACAAACCTTACAATATTTACAGCAAAATCCATGGTTATTGGAGAATAGAGCATGAAAATAGCTGTTGTAGGACTATGGCATTTAGGATGCGTCACAGCTGCATGTTTAGCTAAAGCAAATTATGAGGTGATTGCTTATGATCCTCATGCTGACATCATAAAAAATCTTAAAAATAACACGCCGCCTATTTTTGAGCCTGGTTTAAATGATTTATTATTTAACGCAAGCAATCTTACATTTTCTCATGAACCACAAGATATATCACAAGCTAATATTATTTGGGTGACGTATGACACACCTGTGGATGATAATGATATTGCTGATATCGATTTTGTAACCAAAAACGTAGTTAATATTTTTCCTTATCTACAACATAATGCGACAGTCATCATTTCTTCACAACTCCCTGTCGGCACTATACGTCAATTACAACATCAATACCAAAAAAGCTATCCTCATAACCATGTCACTTTTGCATGCAGTCCTGAAAATTTACGCCTTGGCAAAGCCATAGAAGTTTTCACTCATCCCGACAGAATCGTGGTAGGCATAGATTCAGAAAACGATAAAATTATCATTCAAGATTTATTATCGCCTTTCACCACACATATCATTTGGATGTCTATCGAATCAGCCGAAATGACCAAGCATGCGCTTAATGCATTTCTTGCGACATCGGTAGTATTTATTAATGAATTAGCAACGCTTTGCGAAAAAACAGGGGCGAATGCCAGAGAAGTTGAAAAAGGTTTAAAAAGTGAAGCACGCATAGGGCCAAAAGCTTATCTAAGACCAGGCAATGCGATTGCAGGAGGAACACTGGCACGTGATGTGAATTATCTTGTCCAAATTGGCCAGCATCAATCAACAAAAACGCCATTATTTTCCGCATTACTCGACAGCAATCATGACCATAAACAATGGGCATGCAGAAAAGTTGTCGATATTCTCAAAGATTTAAAAAATAAAACCATTGCAGTACTTGGTTTAACTTATAAAGTGGGCACGGATACTTTACGTCGATCTACCGCAGTGGAATCTTGTCTATGGCTTAGCAATCTCGGCGCCAAAGTCGTTGCCTTCGATCCTGCTTTGACTCAGCTGCCATCCGATTTAGCTCACAGCATTCAACTTAAACCAAGTTTAGATGAAGTCTTGATCGGTAGCGATGCGATTTTAATTTCCACTGAACATCCTGAGTTTCAAAACTTAACTGCAGACCACATTATTATGCGAACTAACCAAGCTTGTATTTTTGATCCAGGTGCATTTCTTGCAAGGAAACTTGGGGTTGATTCTCGATTACGGTATTTTTCAGTAGGATAATAACATGAAATTAAAAGGTTTATCTGCGATTATCACTGGCGGCAGCCAAGGTCTAGGTTTTGAAATTGCAAAACAATTTGTGCACGAGGGCGCAAACATTATGTTATGCGCTCGTAATGCAGAGTCGCTTCGTGCTGCACAGCAAGAACTGAATAATACCGCATCAAAAGTTCTCGTCAAAACATGCGACATTTCTAAACTCGATCAAGTTGAAGACTTAGTTGCAACAACATTAGATGCCTTTCAAAAAATTGATATCTTAGTTGCCAATGCAGGTGTGTATGGCACCAAAGGTCCCATTGATGAAATTGACTGGAACGAATGGTCGGATGCAATCGATATTAATCTCAAAGGCACTGTGCTACCTTGTCGCGCTGTATTACCACACTTTAAAAAACATAGAGCAGGGAAAATTATCATTTTATCAGGTGGCGGTGCTACCAAGCCTATGCCATATATGAGTGCTTATGCGGCTTCAAAAGCAGCCGTCGTTCGATTTGCTGAAACCTTAGCTGAAGAAGTGAAAGATTTTAATATCGATGTTAATACTGTAGCTCCGGGGGCATTAAATACACGTTTACTCGATGAAATCTTAGCCGCAGGACCCGACAAAGTTGGAAAAGCTTTTTACGAGCAATCATTAACACAAAAAAATCAAGGTGGTACGCCGCTTACTGTTGGCGCAGACTTATGTACTTTTCTTGCATCCCCTGCAAGCAATGGTATTACAGGAAAACTACTCAGCGCCGTTTGGGATCCTTGGCAACAATTACCCGATTACATAGCTGAATTAAAAAATTCAGATATTTATACGTTGCGTCGGATTGTTCCTCAAGATAGAGGTAAAGATTGGGATAACATCAAATGAATATTGCCATCATTGGATGCGGTTTAATCGGCCAAAAACGAGCCAGACATTTATCTCATGGAAAGTTGGTTGCTTGCGTCGATCATCAAATCGAAAAAGCTCGCGCGCTTGCATCACACTACCCTGATTGCATAGCCTACACCGATTGGCGTGAAGCGCTTAAACGTGATGATGTGGATATCGTGATTGTTGCGACGTTGCATGCAACACTCGCTGAAATCGGATTAGCCGCGGCGCAAGCGGGAAAACATATGTTAGTTGAAAAACCTGGCGCAAGAAAAGCGGATGAACTTTCTCCCATCATAGATGCTGCAAAAAAATCAGGCAGTCTCATTCGTGTAGGTTTTAACCATCGCTACCACCGTGCATTTCGCAAAGCAAAAGAATTAGTCGATCAAGATGCGCTGGGTGAACTCATGTTTATCCGAGCTCGCTATGGTCATGGCGGACGAGTCGGTTATGAAAAAGAATGGCGCGCTCAACCCGCATTATCAGGCGGTGGTGAACTTATAGATCAAGGAGTGCACTTAATTGATCTTGCTCGCTGGTTTTTAGGTGATTTTAATGATATACAAGGCCATGCGCATACTTATTACTGGGATATGCCTGTCGACGACAATGGTTTTTTGTTGCTCAAAACACCCAAGAAACAAGTTGCATTTTTACATGCCAGTTGTACAGAATGGAAAAATTTATTTTCTTTTGAAATGTATGGTCGCAAAGGCAAAATAGATATCAACGGTTTAGGAGGAAGCTATGGCGTTGAACGCCTAAGTTTCTACAAAATGTCTCCTGAAATGGGACCACCTGAAACATTGATATGGGAGTACCCCATGGCGGACAACTCCTGGGAAGTCGAATTTAACGAATTTCTTGATGATATAAAATTAAAACGCCAGCCAGAAGCTGGGATTCATGATGCTTATGCTGCTTTAAAAATTGTAGAACATATTTATAGGATATCTGCTTATGATCATTGTTCGTAGTCCATTACGTATTTCTCTCGGCGGAGGTGGAACGGATCTTCCATCCTATTACCGTGATCACGAAGGCTTTCTTATTGCAGCCGCTATCGATAAATATGTTTATATCACGCTACATCAAACTTTCGTGCAAGAATTAATTATCAAATATTCTAAAATGGAACGTGTCGAGCATATTGATCAAGTGGAGCATCCTATTATTCGAGAAGCGCTACGTCATCTACATGTCAACGCGCCTCATCTTGAAATCACAAGTATGGCAGATATTCCAGCGGGGACTGGTCTTGGATCATCGGGAAGTTTTACGACGGGATTATTGAAAGCGCTTCACACCTTAAAAAAGAATTTAATTCATCCTAAAGAACTTGCAGAAGAAGCGTGTCATATTGAACTTAATCTATTAAAAGAACCGATTGGCAAACAAGATCAATATATTGCAGCTTATGGTGGACTCACTTGTTTTAAATTTTTACCCAATCACAATGTAGAAGCCTGGCCACTTAAAATCGATCAAGAAACGCTTTTTAATCTTGAAGATAATTTATTGCTCTTTTTTACCGGCTATTCACGCTCTGCATCGGATATCTTGCGAGAACAAGATCAAAAAAGTAAAAACCATGATCAAGATATGATAGCGAATTTACATTTTATCAAAGAACTTGGTTTTCAAAGCAAAGATGCTTTAGAAAAAGGTGACCTTCACACGTTTGCAGAACTCATGAATGTCCATTGGGAACACAAAAAGAAACGTTCGGGACAAATGAGTAATACTAAAATCGATGAATGGTATGCCCTCGCTCGTCACCATGGGGCATTAGGCGGAAAAATGATAGGTGCGGGTGGTGGTGGATTTTTAATGTTTTATGCCGAAGATAAAATTAAGCTAAGACATGCCATGCGAGAAGCTGGATTACATGAAGTGAGATTCCGCTTTGATTTTTTAGGCACTCAAGTCGTAACACAATCATAGAATGAAGGAATAATACAATGCAAATATTGAATACTAAACTCTTCGCTGATGGCGCAGACAAAGCTGGCATGCTAGAAATGTATCGCAATCCTAAGATCCAAGGATTTACCACCAATCCCACACTCATGCGCAAAGCTGGAATCACCGATTACAAAACATTTGCATTAGATATGTTATCCGTCATTAAAGATAGACCTATTTCATTCGAAGTGTTCTCAGATGATTTCAATGAAATGCATGATCAAGCATTAGAAATTGCACGATGGGGAAAAAATGTTTACGTCAAAATCCCTGTCACCAATACCAAAGGTCAATCGGCTTGTCCTTTAATCAAACAATTAGCACAAGCCGGTGTCAAACAAAATGTCACGGCTTTAATGACATTAGATCAAGTGAGTGAAGTGACGCTAGCATTATCCCAAGGCCCATCAGCTTATGTATCGGTATTCGCAGGCCGCATCGCAGATACCGGCCGAGATCCTATGGATATTATGAGAGCTGCCGTCAATTGTTTAAAACCTTATCCACAACTTGAACTGATTTGGGCTAGCCCACGCGAATTATTTAATATTTTCCAAGCGAGTCAGATCGGCTGTCATATTATTACAGCAACCAATGATATTTTGAAAAAATTAGAATTGGTAGGAAAAGATTTAACAGAGTATTCATTAGAAACTGTTAAGATGTTTTATGATGATGCAAAAAAAGCAGGGTTTAGTTTAGAAACTGTGGAATTTGCTTAACTTATTTTTTAGTTTACGCTCCATCAGCTGCTATGTACTGCCATTAATGCATATAAACCAAGCTGATAAAGCTCATTGGCTGAATCGACATATTTTCCAATTACCGGCCAATTATTTATGATTTCACATCATGCCTCAAATAGATTAAAATCCCCTTCCATTCAATAATTCAAAAATGGCAAGGTTCTTTATGGAAAAAATCGCTTTAATCACAGGAGTCACTGGTCAGGATGGCTCCTATCTAGCCGACCTTTTATTAAACAAAGGTTATATTGTGCATGGCATTAAACGCCGAGCTTCCCTTTTTAACACCGATCGCATTGATCACTTATATCAAGATCCTCATGCAAAAAATTGTCGTCTTTTTTTACATTACGGTGATATGACCGACTCCACGAGCTTGATCCGCATCATTCAACAAGTGCAACCAGATGAAATTTACAATTTAGCCGCCCAAAGTCATGTAGCTGTTTCTTTTGAAGAACCCGAATACACAGCCAACGCAGATGGTTTAGGCACACTGCGTATATTAGAAGCTATTCGAATATTAGGCTTACAAAAAAAGACGCGCGTGTATCAAGCATCTACTTCTGAGCTTTATGGTTTAGTACAAGAAGTTCCGCAAAAAGAAACCACTCCTTTTTATCCACGCTCACCTTATGCCGTTGCTAAACTTTATGCTTATTGGATTACTGTCAATTATCGTGAAGCCTATGGGATTTATGCTTGTAATGGTATTTTATTTAATCATGAGTCACCCGTTCGTGGTGAAACTTTTGTAAGTCGAAAAGTGACACGCGCCTTAGCCCGTATTAAATTAGGTTTGCAAGATTGTTTATATATGGGCAATCTCGACGCAAAACGTGACTGGGGTCATGCAAAAGATTATGTTGAAATGCAATGGCTGATGTTGCAACAAGACAAACCTGAAGATTACGTGATCGCAACAGGCAAACAATACACCGTTCGTGAATTTATTAATTGTGCAGCAGCCAAGCTAGAACTTGACTTGCATTGGAAAGGTGAAGGTGTTAACGAAAAAGCATATGACACTTCCGGTCGTTGTATTATCGCCGTCGATCCAAGATATTTCAGACCTGCTGAAGTGGAATCTTTACTTGGTGATGCAACAAAAGCAAAAGAAAAATTAGGCTGGACCCCTAAAATATCTTTTGATCAACTGGTCAGCGAAATGGTCTATGAAGATTTACGCGCTGCACAATGCGATGATTTAGTGAAAGAACATGGGTTTCCGGTGTTTGATTATCATGAATAACCAACCGATAAAAAGAAGCTACACAACCTGTCGTGGATGAAGTGATGTATCGAATTATTCCTTTAATTGGTGCTGATAGGCTTTTTGAAGACGGCTAACTGGCAGCATGAAAAAAGCGATTATTCCCCTCACCAAACCATTTAGCTGAAATGCTTTTTTCAACGCCGTTGCATAAGCAGTCACAACAAACCGCGGATCTGGAAAACGCCATGAAGTGGAATGTTTCACAGAACACACTGCAAAATTAATTAACCATTGTGTAGGCACATATCCAAGATGTTTTTTTAACATATGAAGTGCTTCTTCCGTTGCTTTCAATGGAGAGCTCATCGTCTTGGTTTGAGGATAGAGACGAGAACCTGCAAAAACTTCAGGAATATGGGCAAAACAAACGCCTTTTAATGCGAGACGCAGCCAATATTCATAATCCATACAAAAAGACAGCGATTCATCTAGCATTCCATATTGAGCAATCAATTTACGACGAAAAAAAACGGCTGGTTGAGAAAGAAAACAGGTTTGTTTTAGACGCTCTATATCCCAAGCTTCAGTAGGATAAGTTTCTATGACCTTATCATGTTGATCGATATGAAAAGCATCACCATAAATAACATCAACTTCTTTATGTGTTTCAAAATAATCTATCACTTTTTTAAACGTATCAGGATAATAAATATCATCCGAATTGAGCCAAGCTATAATATCACCTTCCGCAAGACGCAAACCTTTATTGACGGCATGCGCTTGGCCATGATCAGGCTCAGAAATATAGCTCAGATGATGGATATATTTTTCAAGAATAGAAACTGTTTCATCATGGCTTCCGCCATCCATCACAACATATTCTAAATGTTGAATATTTTGCTGTAGAATACTTTGTATGGTTTTTTCAATAAAGGACCCCTGATTAAACGAAGGAGTGATGACCGATATTTTCATGATGCTATCCTATCCACCGCAACTCACCCGTATTTCTAACCCATGGATTAAGCTTTTGGGCTTTTTGCGGCATTTTATTTTTAGCTAGTTTTGCTGAGGAAAGTACTGGATATTTGCCGTAAGTCAGCACATACCAATCACGTCCTTTATTCTGAGTCAAGGCATAATAGGTCGCATTTTGTAATTTTAAACGAGACTGAAGTTGTTTAACATCGTCTAATTTATAGCTACCAAATAATTGCAAGGTGAACTTATTCTTGCTTTTGATACTGTCATCCTGAGAGGGCTTCGCAGAAGCAACTTTAACTTTTGTTTTTTGTACAGGCTCTTTGTTTTCTTTTTCAATCTTTTTCACTTCAGACTTCGTCATCGCTATGTTTGTTGCTTCTTCGCGTTTTTTGGTGGTCGGCTTAACATCTTTTAAAGACATCAATACCTCATCTTCTTTATTCTCTGGCGTCGCTTTGACTGCCATGCGAAGAGGATCTTGCTCTATTTTATTTTCTTTTTTAATAGAAGCTATCTTCTTTTGAATTTCAGGATCTTTTAAGTTTTCGGATAAAATACTTTCGGAATAACGTAGTTTAGCGGATTTTCTCACTGGCGCACGCGATGCGACTTTGTCTTTATCAATGAGTTGTAGCGCTTTAATGGCGGGCCTATACATTTGTTTAGCCGCTTGGTTTATCCAAAAAAGTCCGGATTCTTTATGTGCTTCTACACCCAAACCATAATAATACATATAACCGACAGCATATTGCGCCTCAGGACTACACTTCACAGCCAAAGGTAATAAGAGTATAAAAGCCCGCTTGAAATTGCCGCAGTCAAATGCGACTTTGCCGTATTGAACTTCCTCTGCCATTCTAGCTGATGCGCAAGCCAGCAATAGGCTAGAAAAAAGTATAATAAGTATCAATCGACCCCGCTTTACCATTTAATCCTCACGCAATAACTTATTAGGCATTCGTTGAAAAGATATAGGCTCGCGTTGTAATGGCAGCTTTTCTAAGCGCCCAGCATTTTCTAGTATAACTCCATCCTCAGTAATTGCATCAATCTTCACTCCGACCGGAAGCCTATCGCCCACAAGATAAACTTTTCCTGCTTGATTTGCCTCAGAAATAATCACACTCGACTTGTTATCAGGTACAGCTTGAACCACACCTATCAAACGCAATTGCAAACTGGTCACAGGCAAAATAGATGTATCTGCGGGTCTAGCAGCATTACCAAACAAGTGCCATTCGGGTATCTTTTGAATCAAATCTGAACTTTGTACTTTTTGAATAGGCACATCCGTGACAACTTGAGCCTCGGCCAACTTACTATCGGAATACCAGGTCAAAGGAGTTTTAATAAGCGTCGTTAAAAATAATAAACCCGTTATAGCCAATGCAGCCCAACATAAACGCCGTCCCCATAAACCTGTCAAAAAAGGTAAGACCATATCATTGAACATGACTGACACCCCTAAGACTATCAAAACTTCGTCTTTTGCTGTTACTCGTCGCGCCTCGATAAACAACAAAATACTGGTTTCGTAATAACTCTATTGTACCCATTTTGCCACCTGCTTTGCAAAATAAGTCAAAATAGCGTCGGCTCCTGCACGTTTTATTGCAATCAATGATTCCATGACCACCGCTTTTTCATCTAACCAACCGCGTTCTGATGCAGCTTTCAACATAGCATATTCACCACTGACTTGATAAACAAAGGTGGGAGCGCGTAATTTTTCTTTTGTTTGCTGCACAATATCTAAATAAGGCATGCCTGGCTTAATCATTACAATATCAGCACCTTCTTGTAAATCCATGGCAACTTCATGCAAAGCCTCATCTTTATTACATGGATCCATTTGATATTGATATTTATCTGTGCGGCCGAGAGCACCTGCAGAACCTACTGCATCACGAAAAGGTCCATAAAAATTTGAAGCATATTTTGCCGAATAAGCAAGAATACGCGTATGAATAAAATGCGCTGCTTCGAGCGCTTCACGAATAGCGCCTATACGTCCATCCATCATATCGGAAGGTGCAACAATATCTGCTCCGGCTTTTGCATGAGAAAGTGCTTGTTTAATAAGAATTGCTGTCGTTTCATCATTTAAGACATAACCTTTATCATCAATGATGCCGTCCTGGCCATGCGAAGTATAAGGATCTAGTGCAACATCAGTGATCACACCTAACTCAGGATAGGCTTGTTTCAATTGACGAACGGCGTCTTGGATTAAACCTTCATCATTATAGGACTCTTCAGCGAGTAATGATTTTTTACTATTATCTATGACTGGAAATAAAGCAATCGCGGGAATGTTTAAATTAACTAATTCTTCAGCTTCTTGTAACAACAAATCGACGCTCATTCTTGCTATACCCGGCATGGATAACACAGGCTCTAGGCGATTTTGTCCTTCTAAAATAAACATAGGATAAATTAAATCATCGACAGTAAGCTTAGTTTCTGCCATCAAACGACGAGAAAATGGGGCTTGCCTCATACGTCGCAAACGGGTTTGTGGAAATCGACGATTCATTTTAATTGTCATCATTATGACCCAAAACGGTGAGTTTGTATTATACTATGCAAATTAATATTCGTGAAAAAAATCCTTTGATGCCAGCACATATAGCTATCTACCCAACTACACCAGAAATGGAGCCCTCTGCCCGAGCTCTCGCTCATCATTTATCTGTGCCGTTATTAACTCATCCTGAGGAGCAGTATGCCTATTTACTGCTGGTTACACCTAATTATATTGGCTTACAAAAACAAGCCTCTCGATTACAAGCCGTTTATGTTGATTTTCTTACCAACACATGGCGACAACGCCTGGAACAGCTTTCCATCAAAAAAGAAGCGCTTGCACGAGCTCTCGGTTTAAAAAGTCAAACCCGTCCTCGCATCGTGGATGCAACAGGAGGTTTAGCACGTGATAGTTTTATTATTGCAGCACTAGGCTTTGACCTAACCTTACTAGAACGTTCACCCATTATCTATACGCTAATCCATGACGGTATTAAACGAGCCGCACAAAATTCTCGCCTGCATGATACCACAAAACGATTACAAACTGCGCAAACCGACGCTATTATATGGCTTAACCAGTTAAAAGACCAAGATAAACCCGACATTATTTATCTCGATCCCATGTTCCCAGAGAAGAAAAAATCAGCCCTTCCAAAAAAAGAAATGCTTATCTTTCATGATATTGTAGGTGATGATCAAGATGCCGATAGCTTACTTTCTACTGCTTTAGCTTGTGCCACTAAACGGGTTGTGGTAAAAAGACCCAGGCTTTCTAATTATTTAAAAGCATCACGCGCTCCCTCTTTTTCATTAACCGGTAGCAGCTGTCGATTTGATATTTACTTAAAATGAGAATATAAGACGCATGGAAATAATCCACTTTTTGTTAGATTTCATCTTACACCTCGATAAACACTTAATCGCTTTTGTGACTCAATATGGACAATGGACTTATATCTTATTGTTTATTATTATTTTTTGCGAAACTGGCATTATTTTTACTGCCATCTTACCCGGAGACTCACTTCTTTTTGCAGCAGGAGCGTTGACCGCAAGCTTAGGGGATGTGCTAAATATCCATATTTTATTCTTATTATTAACAACAGCTTCTATTGCAGGCAATGGGCTCAACTATTTTATAGGCAAATCATTAGGTCCCATTATCTTTCGCTCTAAACGCTCCTTACTTTTTAACCCAACAAATATTGAAAAAACTCATGCATTTTTTGAGCGTTATGGTGGAAAAGCTATTATTATTGCGCGGTTTATGCCTATTTTTCGTACCTTTGCACCCTTTGTGGCAGGAATAGGCTATATGACTTACCGACAATTCTTTGTCTATAGCGTCATAGGCGCTTTTTTATGGATAGGAACCTTAGTATATGGAAGTTATTTGTTTGGTAATATTCCTATCGTTAAAGAAAATTTTTCCTTAGTAATCATAGCTATAATTATACTATCTGTCACACCGGCACTATTTGAGGTTGTGCGGAGAAAGTACAAAAAGAAACAGCTTGCTGGCTAACTTCTCCTGTCATGATTCCTTATTAACTGTTACTAACATGCTGGGATCTTCTTAGATCTAGACAAAACGTCTAAGATCGTGCAGAATGCCCATCTTGTTTTAAACTTATGACACACTACCCAATCTTATTGAAACGAAGGAGCATTGAATAGTATGGATCTTCGAAAAATCCGCAAACTCATCGAACTTATCCAAGAAACTGGCATCGCTGAAATTGAAATCCGCGAAGGCGAAGAATCCGTGCGTATTAGTCGCGAAAGCCGCGTCGTTCCTACATCACCTATCTATACAGCACCCGCCCCGATCGCAACCCACGTGATTTCTGAAGCAAAAACATCAACCGCAGAAGCGCCTGCAGCGATCAATCCACTTTTGAATAAGCACACCGTTAAAGCACCTATGGTTGGAACCGTTTATCTTGCTCCATCCCCTGGCGCTAAAGTGTTTGTGGCGGTTGGACAAACGGTAAAAGCTGGTGATGTGTTGTGCTTAATTGAAGCTATGAAAATGTTCAATCAAATTGAAGCTGATAAATCTGGCACTATTACGTCCATCCTAGTTGATAGCGGTGCTCCTGTTGAATTTAATCAACCCTTATTTGTGATTGAATAACAGGAAAACATTATGCTAGATAAAGTTGTCATTGCAAATCGCGGCGAAATTGCGCTACGCATATTACGCGCATGCAAAGAATTAGGCATCAAAACCGTAGCGGTCCATTCTACTGCTGATCGCGATCTCATGCATGTGCGTTTAGCAGATGAATCGGTTTGTATTGGACCACCTGCTCCTGCAGAAAGCTACTTAAGTATACCTGCCATCATCAGCGCGGCTGAAATCACTGATGCTGTTGCTATCCACCCAGGTTATGGATTTTTAGCAGAAAATGCGAGTTTTGCTGAACAAGTTGAGAAAAGCGGCTTTATTTTTATAGGACCAAAACCAGACAGTATACGTCAAATGGGTGACAAAGTTGCTGCCATCCAAGCTATGAAATCGTTAGGCATACCTTGTGTCCCTGGATCGAATGACCCTATTGATGAGGACAATGCAGCTACCATGCGCATGGCGCGTGACATTGGTTATCCTGTCATTATTAAAGCGGCTGGTGGTGGTGGCGGACGCGGCATGCGTGTAGTACATACCGAATCGCATTTATTAAATGCCATTGCCATGACAAAAACCGAAGCACGTACGGCTTTCAATAACGACAAAGTGTACATGGAAAAATATCTACAAACTCCACGTCATATTGAAATTCAAGTCATAGGCGACGGCCAAGGTAATGCCGTGCATTTAGGCGAGCGCGATTGCTCTATTCAACGTCGTCACCAAAAAATTATCGAAGAAGCACCCGCACCCGGCCTCACCCCCGAACAACGTGAAGCGATAGGCGAACGTTGCGCTCAAGCATGTCGTGACATGAAGTATCGTGGCGCAGGAACGTTTGAATTTCTTTATGAAAATAATGAGTTTTTCTTCATTGAAATGAACACTCGTATCCAAGTTGAGCACCCTATTACCGAAATGATTACGGGCATCGATATTGTCAAAGAACAATTACGTATTGCCGCAGGCGAAAAACTTTCCATGTCGCAATCCGACATAACCATCAAAGGTCATGCGATTGAATGCAGAATCAATGCCGAAGATCCACGTTCGTTTGTACCTAGTCCAGGCACCATTAGTGATTTCCATGCACCAGGCGGACCAGGAATACGCTTAGATTCCCATATTTATAGCGGCTATAAAGTGCCTCCATTCTACGATTCCTTGATTGCCAAAGTTATTGCATATGGCGACAATCGCGAAATAGCGCTCGCACGCATGCGAAATGCGCTTGAAGAAATGGTCGTCGACGGCATTAAAACCAATTTACCGCTACATCAAGATATTTTACGTGGAAATACTTTCCAAAAAGGGATAGTCAATATTCATTATTTAGAACAGTGGTTAAATTTATAAACTCAATAAACCCCCTTAAGAAAGGGGGTGAAAAACCGGAATAGTTACATGCCCTGGAAAGAACTCCATATTACTACCACGGCTGATAAAGCCGATGAAATCAGCGATCAATTATCTGCTTTTGGCGCAAATGCGGTTACTTTTCGAGATGCTGGAGATGATCCTATCTTTGAACCTTCACCCTCCACACCTCGCATGTGGGCTAAAACCATCGTTATAGGCTTATTTGACAACACATTAGACCTTTCACCTTTAATCAAGCAGTTAGGTGATCAGACCATGCATATGGTCGATATTCCTGACGAAGATTGGGTCCGACGCTCACTTGACAGCTTTAACCCTATGAAATTTGGGCAAAAATTATGGGTATGTCCGAGCTGGCAAACCCCACCAGAACCCAATGCTATCAATCTTATACTTGATCCAGGACTTGCCTTCGGCACAGGCTCACATCCCACAACTTCACTTTGTTTAGAGTGGTTAGAGGCAAATATACCATCAGAATATCAAGTTATAGATTATGGCTGTGGTTCTGGCATATTAGGTATAGCAGCACTCAAATTGGGCGCTAAAAAAGTTTTTGCTATTGATCATGACCCTCAAGCATTGGAGGCTGCAATCCATAACAGCGAACAAAATGCATGCCATCCCACTGTTTTTACTACTTTTCTCCCGGAAAATACCCCTGATATTAAAGCAGATTTGGTGATTGCTAATATTCTTGCTCAGCCTTTAATAGCATTAGCCCCAACACTCGCTTCATTAACACGTGTAGGAGGCAAAATATTACTTTCGGGTATATTAATCAATCAAATAGAGAGCATTAACAAAGCTTATAAAAACTGGTACATTATGCTACATCCTGTTTCCAAAGGGGAATGGGTAAGTTTGGTAGGAATTCGTGCAAACAACATTTGATCGAACAACGAACAATAGTGTATAATCTTCACTTGAACAAACATTAACCCCTTTTGCTTATATATTTTTGAGAGACGAACATGGCTATTAATAGTAATTTGATAGAAACAACAGAAACGACCCAAAATTCCCAATCGTCGTTTATTGTTGCACACAAAAACCAACCATTGCATGACAGTGTACGTCAAGCGCTTGAAAGCTACTTCGCCCAATTGAAGGGCCAAGCCCCTACCAATCTTTATGAAATGGTATTAGCTGAAGTTGAAGTTCCTTTACTTGAAGCTGTTATGGAATACACCAAAGGTAATCAATCACGAGCAGCAATATTGTTAGGCTTAAGCCGCGGAACATTGCGCAAGAAATTGAAGATTTATGGAATGTTGGAATAATAGTAGAAATACTGTTACACAAAAATCCCGCATCACGCGGGATTTTTTTTGGGGCCAATGACGGTGGGCACGCTGCGCTTTGCCCACCCTACATATCTATACCTCTCGCTGTTGGGTTTTAGGTTTTTTTAGCGTTCATATAGTGAGAGATTGGAACGTTCTGATTGAGAAAAATCGAAGGTGTAGCTTTTTCTACATCGAGATTTTTTGATTGAAGAACGTTCCAAGGTCGATGCTAGATGAAATGCTAAAAAACCGAAAATTCAACAGTGAGAGGTATAACTACACCTCCACCATTCCTTTGTGTATAATTAATCAAAGCAACAAGGGAAACCTGAAAATGCTCACAATAAAAAATGCAAATAATACACAAGAGGAACCACACGCAGATGATCTCGGATACCATCACAAAACCGAATCACAAATCCCACTTTTTACGCTTACCAAAAATACCGCCTTAGATACACACAACAACCAAACACTACTGCACAGCAAATTTATTACCCATCATCCGATAGCCGGCATAAATCCGCTCGCCGATGCTGCTGCTTATTTATTTTCCAGCATTGGAAAATTAACTTTTTTAAAGTCTCATCGAAATCTACATAAACTCCAAAAAGATCTCATCACCGAAATTAATACCTTCCAAGAGGCAGCAAAAAACCATGGCTACACATCCGAGTACATCTTGGTCTCTCGTTATGCAGTATGCGCGACTCTTGATGACATTATCACAAACACCACCTGGGGTGGCGAAGGACAATGGGATAGTTACAGCGTGCTTACTGTTTTTAACCAAGAAGCACCGCAACCCGATCGATTTTTTTTAATACTAGAACGTATTATAAAAGATCCTGGACTATATATTGATGTCATGGAGTTTATGTATATCTGTTTGTGTTTAGGCTATAAAGGAAATTATCGCGCCAATGCTTATGGTAATTATCAATTAGAAAAAATCACCCATTCTCTGTATAGGCATATACGCAATTATCATGGTGATTTTCCAAAAGTACTTTCGCCTTTTCCGGTAAAAACGACCCAAACAGCCAAAACAAAATCGTCCCGTATTTCTTATACTTTTACCTTCCTAACAACAGCAAGCGTTATTATGTTACTTTTTATTGGCTTCGGATATCTGCTAGATACCTTCTCAAATCAAGCTTATCAAGAGTTAATGCGCATTGGAAAATCGATTGTTTATGAAACCACTGTATAATTTTTTAAAAAGCTATGCTATCACTCTTATCTTTTTAGGATTATTGACTCTTGTCATTTGGTTTAGAGGGCCTGAAATTTATTGGCATCATATGGCACCCTTACAAACCGAAGAACAACGTTTTTGTATTATTGTTTTTATTTGGCTAGCATGGTTATTAAAATTTATTTTTATTGATACTAACTCGCATAATAATTTACAAAGCATAGCCATATCCTTACCACCTGAAGCGAAAAAAAAATTAGAGCGCTTACAAGGACGTTTTCAAGGTGCCATTGAATTTCTCACTAAAACGGTTATCACTAAACAAGATAAAAACATAAATTTACTACGCTTACCTTGGTTTTTAGTCATAGGTCCAAAAAGCGCTGGTAAATCAACTTTATTAGCAAATGCTAATATTAATTTTATCTTGTCAAAAAACTTCAAACCAGGCAATCCAAAAACCATCACGCAATCCGATATGTGTGATTGGTGGGTCACACGCGATCTCGTACTCGTCGATATTCCAGGCATTTATTTATCTTCTAAAACACGGCACTCACCTCCTTCTCACGCCACCTATCATTTTTTATGGCGACATCTTTTAAAACTTATTCATAGCTTTCATCAAAAAACCCCTATTCAAGGCATTGTTGTAGCATTGAACCTGCCTGAAATTTTCAAATTTCATCGCCAAGAAAAAACGCAAATTGTACAAGATTTAAAAAAACGCATTAATGAACTACTCGAACAATTTGGCAAACAATTACCTATTCATTTAGTGATTACCAAATGCGACTTAATTCCAGGTTTTTCTGAATTTTTCAGTGAGTATAGCATTGACGAAATCACCCAGTCTTGGGGCATACAACTTCCGCCACAAACCACAAATGAATCTTTAGTAGATATCATCACAAAACGATTTAATGCTTTAATCAAACGATTAAACAAACAACTTATATCAAGATTACATCAAGAAAGAAATACCGCAGCAAAACCTTATATTAAAGATTTTCCACTGCATATTGAGCGATTAAAAGAAGGCATTGCCCAATTCATCAAAGCACTAGGATTACCAGAGTTACCCTTACAAGGAATCTATCTTACTAGCGGCACTCAAGAAGTCGAACATGAGCAAGCTACTTTTATACCATTTACTCCTGGAGCACAGTCAGGATTTGATAATCAAGCATTACAAATCATGTCCATGCCGCCCTTGCCTACACGTGCTTATTTTATACGGCAACTCATTCTTCATCAATTACTTGCAAATCCACTTACCTCTGACGTAAAAACACCAAACAAAGCATCATGGCAGCGACGGGTTGCTTATGGCAGTTCGATAGGTACAATCCTCATAGCTAGCGCATTGCTAGGTCATGATTTTTATAATGGTGTACAACAAAATACTATTATTAAAAATTATCTTGCTGAATATCAAACGAGAATTCAGCAATCGAATCATAAAGGCGAATATTTAATTCAAACGCTGCCTTTATTAAATGTTTTACAACAAGCAAGACAACATGGCTCTGAATCTTTTTCTCTGTCTTTCTATCACAAGAAATCTCTGCAGACTGCTGAAGTCGTTTATGAACAAGCATTACAAACTATTGTCATTCCAGAAATTAAAAAATATTTTGAAAGCTACTTAAAAACGGCTGAAAATGATGCGCCTGAAAAAATTTATCCTATTTTAAAAGCGTATTTAATGCTAGGCGATAAAGAACATTATCAAGCTGAATATGTCACTAAAACCTTACTACAATTAATGCCTAGCACGACAAATAAAGAAGCTATTGCTGGATTAAGTGAGCATATTCTCAATGCATTAAATAAAACACCTCTATCTGCCAAATTAGATATGGGATTAATAGATAACGCACGTAAATTATTACTCAATTTACCCATTACTACACTTGGTTTTGTCATACTAAAAAATGATGAAACACTCACAAAAACTGCAATAGACTTACGAACTAACGCTAATCTAATATCTATTTTCACTAATCCTGTCATTACCAGCACAATACCTTGGATGTATACTGCAAAAGGTTATCAACAAGTAACGAGTGTCGAAATCCATCGAATTACCAACGAAGTGTTGCATGGAAATTGGATATTAGGCATGAATGCAAACCCGATGACAACACTCGCGGCAGGAGAACTGACAGAACAATTACAAAATCAGTACGTTACAAATTACGTTGATATTTGGGAGCGTCTTTTAACCAATACTCAATTAAACACACCAAAAAACTTAACACAAATCAATAAATGGATTGTTACACTCATCAGTAATCATTCTCCTCTTTTAATGTTATTAGATACTTTCAAACAAAATACTTCTTTTGAGCCTATATTAGGTTCAAGCCCACGTTTACAAAACTTAAGTTTGTTATTAACTGATGCAAGTGGAAATCAAGCTGGCGGACTATATGGGATATTTGTCGGTCTTAGACAATTACAAGCCTATTTAGATCCTATGGTTACTGCAAGCGATGTGAATAAAGCCATATTTGAAGCAACCGCTAGACGCATGCAAGATCCTACTAAAGATTCATTAACACAACTTCGTGTCATTGCCGAAACCAGTCCAGAACCTATGAAAACCTGGCTTAAGCATATCACTGAACAAACTTGGCATTTTATGGTAAGCGATACAAGTGCCTATATTGAAAAAATATGGCAACAAAATATTATGCTCACTTACCATACTTCCATTGAAAATCGCTATCCATTTAATCAAAACGCTGCTACAGAGGTTGATTTACAACAGTTTACCAACTTTCTAGGACAACCTGGCTTACTAGCTAATTTTTATCAAGTTTACTTAAAACCCTTTGTTGCCGAAGTTGATAAAAAACGTGAATGGCGTGTGGTTGATAATGAAAAAATTGCTTTTTCTGATGCGATCTTTGAAAAATATCAGCATATTACAGGTATACAACGCGCTTTCTTCCCCAATGGCGATAATAAATTATATGTACCCTTTACACTACAACCCGTGAATCTAGATAAATCCATGAAAGGCTTCACCTTAAATATTAACGGCCAAGAACTACGTTACCAAAAAAACATGCCACGACTGATTAGCTGGCCCGGCAATAATAATAATCATGCGACGACCTTACATTTTGTGGCACCCAATAATCGGCTTATTAGCAACACTATCCAGGGTGATTGGGCATGGTTTAGATTAGTCACGCAAGCCACCCATACCATACATTCACGCAAAGAAATAAATCTTAATCTTGAAATAGATGGCCATGCTGCAAACTATATATTGTTTACCCAAGGGCCGATGAACCCATTCCTGCCATTGAATCTTGCGAAGTTCCAGTTGCCAGAGAAATTGTAAAAAATATTTCTTTGGCTAGTCACTCCTTTTCGCAACTACCCCCTGATTTTCTTGCTTTTTTGTTGTACATCCCTCATGATATAGTCTCATCAGAATACTAATATTCCTTTGATAATGCGAGAGGCGAGGATTATGCAGAACAAAACAAACATAGCAACTATTACCACATTTGCATTAGTCATGCTCATTACAGGCGCGATTGATAGTATTCGTAATCTACCCGCTACTGCTTTGTTTGGCAGCTCTTTGATATTCTTTTTTGCCCTTTCTGCTGTCATTTTTTTGATTCCAGCAGCGCTTGTTTCAGCTGAACTATCGTCACATTCGACTGAAAAAAGCGGCGTTTTTCATTGGATATATATGGCTTTTGGTGAAAAAATTGCATTTCTAGCCCTATGGTTACAATGGATAAACACTATGGTTTGGTTTCCCACCATACTTTCTTTTATCGCAGGAACTGCCACTTACATCATCAACCCAGAACTTGCTCAAAATAAAGCTTTTCTCGTGAGTGTCATACTGTCTACCTTCTGGATCTTGACTTTAATCAACCTAAAAGGCTTGCATTTTTCTGCAAAATTCTCCAGCCTTTGTGCCATTACTGGCATGATTATTCCTATGCTATTGATCATCTTCTTAGCAGTTTTATGGGTTATTCTTGGTAAACCCCTACACATTAACTTTGGGGCCAGTGATATTTTTCCCACTTTAAAACATACTGAAAATTGGATTTCACTTACTGCTATTATGGCAGGGTTTTTAGGCATAGAACTTGCAACAGTTCACATTAATGAAGTTGCCAATCCCCAAAAAGCTTTCCCTAAAGCTTTATTCATTTCGACCATTCTTATTTTAGTGACGATGACGTTAGGCTCACTTGCCATTGCCATCGTATTGCCCAAAGGTGAAATCAACCTTGTGAATGGGGTTATGCAATTTTTTATGCATTTCTTTGATAACTATCATATATCATGGATCATGCCTATTATTACTATCATGATATTATTAGGCAGCTTAGGTGGCATCACAAGTTGGTTGATTTCACCTGCAAAAGGTTTATTACATGCTGCGGAGCTAGGCTTTTTGCCCCTCATGTTCAGCAAAAAAAATGAAGTTGGGGTCCCTGCTAATTTGCTTATTGCCCAAGCTATTCTTGTAAGCATTATTTGTCTCGCATTCTTGCTTATGCCTAGCGTTAACGGTTCTTATTGGTTATTAACCGCTTTAAGCACCCAACTTTATATGTTGATGTATGTCATTATGTTTGCAGCAGCCATTGCGTTAAAATACAAATTCGTCAAGCAACCGCAAGCGTTCACCATTCCTGGTGGTAAACTAGGCATGTGGCTTACCTGTTTATTAGGTTTGTGTGGTTGTATCATCACCTTGTTTGTTGGATTTATGCCGCCCGCAAGCATAGATGTAGGCGGATTTTTCCATTATCGCGTTGTTTTTAGTAGCGGTTTGATTGTAATGGTATTGCCTATTGTGTTTTTCTATTTTTATAGAAGTCATAGCTGTCATGCCAGCCGCGAGCCTGCGAGCAAGGTGGCATCCAGTCTGGATGCCAGCTAAGCTTGTCCCGCTATGCTTTTAAGCGAGAAACATGCTGGCATCAGAGTGGTTTACACCGGTAATTTCTTAATATCCGGATTTGCAGCATAAGCTCGCATAATTTCATCCACCAACTGATCGACTACACCCAAATTGTTGGCTTCTTCAATCACCCCACCTTGTTCCTTTATAGTAGCAAGACGCGTTTCTATGAGTGATTTTACTGAACCCGAGGGAAATAAATTTGCTAAAACTCGACGAGCTTCGGCAGGTCCAAGTTTTTGATAAAGTTTATTGCGAGTATGGGCATCTTCCGCTGTCGTACTAAAAGCCCAAAGTTCGACAGGGCCCAAAGTGCTAGTTAAAAGCTGTGTATTTATTCCAGTCTTTGTTGAGAATTGCGCCAGAAATGTCGCACCTCCTTCACGTGGACCATGAACCCTGGTTTTTAATGCGACACGCGCAGTCTCTGTCAAACCAAATATTTCCGTCGAACGCTTAATCGCTTGCTCAGGGCCTGCATCCATAATAAAAATCGACGTTGCAAATTCAACCATAATAGGATCAAAGTCTTCCAAGGCTTGCGATATCAATGCGATCTGCACATTCCATTTTCTACCTTCACGCATATCTAAAATAACCTGCTCGCGAACCGCCCTCGCCTTAGAGGTACGATGAAATTCGTCATACACAAGTCGCTTTGGATCTTCGCGTATTTCCATGACTCGCGCACGATGAAACTCACGATAAGCTTCTGGAATATCGGTTAAAATATCTTCTGTTAAATAATAAGAACGACCGAGTACGTAACGCGCTAACATATACATTACAGCGGTTTGACGTTCTGCTGAATCACCACCACTTTTTGCTACTTCGTCTAAATCGAGAGAAACAATACGCGCATCGCCAATATCAAACTTTGAAACTCCTGCTATGATAGGATACTCGCGGGTCGCACTCGATATCATACGGCTAAATGCTTGTATCAAGGGTTCACCGGTAGGAGCTTTAACCAAACCATATAAATCCTCGACCGCCTGCGTTCGACAAATCGCAGCGGCATCGGGCAATAAAGGCATTGCATATCGTTGTGCAAGCAACGCTTCATGATGAAAACCTGCTAAAAATAATGCATCTGTGACTTCCCACCATGTAGTATGATCATCCAACACAAAACCGATTTCAGTGATAATATCATCGACAATAGCTTCAATCCCTTTTGTATAAAGATGGGGTTTTGCATCATCGGCAAGATATTTATATAACTCATCCACAATGAGTCCCGCCATGTCGGGAATACCATCATAAGGACGTTCTGCTCCTAACGGTGTTGCTAAAAGCGTCATAAAATTAACCAAAAATCCACGCTCTTGGGCTGTTGGATGACGACATCCTAATTGGGTATCAAATGGATTAATGGCATAATCCGGTGTCATACGTAATCGATGATAAGCTACTAAGTGTTTATTCGCTGCGGGCAAAGCTTCTTTTAAAAGTGAAATCAAACCACTACTCGAAGGTCCAATATCAACAATCGCAATTCTCGGTAAACGTTGTATCCCTGCCGATAAACAAAGCGCTAAGTTAATTGTGTTAGATAATACCGATTTACCAGAACCAGGACGTGCATACATTAAATCAATCCATGTCGTTTGCTGCGCTGATCCAGGTTGATATGGCCAAGGTTTTCCATCCGGCGAACGCAATAATACAGCACCATGTTGCCATGCAGAGGCAGGGCGAGTAAACGGTAACATATACACGACATCTGAAAGAGGCGCTAAGGAAGGTGTTGCGACACTCGTGACACTAAATCCTAGAATAGTTGATGCCAAGCCGGCAAAAACATCCCCGCTGACTTCTGACACTTCACAAGATCCCCAACCTTCTACTGCTTTTGCCAATTCAGCAGCTCTTGTTCTCAATAAACGTATATTACCTTCAGGAGCCCAGGTAGCTAAACTTACTTGCAATCGAACCACTGCATCATCGGTATTCAGTTCTATCTCTTTCAATAATTTATCGGCATCACTGACTAAAGCATTTTGCGCGGAAGTCCATGCCAACAAACCTGCCATAGCAGATTTAAATCGCATAGAACCGGATGCGCCACTTCCAATTAAATAAGACATACGCCATGGAACTTGTGTGGGCAAAGTTCTTGCGAATAGACTCAAGAATGATTTTAATTCTTGAGGAAATAAATCAATAAAAATACAACTATAAATTTTATCCCCAGCTCTAATGGTACGAAGATCCATCACCACAGCATCACGAGGAAATATCTGACGCGAAAGGGGTGGATACATAAGGCCGGACATTTCATCTGCAGTAGGTCTTGCATTATGTGCCGGAATTTTATCGCCAGGCAACACAGCACGCCAATTTTTATCTGTGAAGTCAGGTTCTGCAGCATAGCGCATCGCATACACCGCATCATGGACTTCTAACAAACGACAATAAACATTCAGGGCAGTTAAATCAGACACCAACGATCGAACAATAGAAGCATGTGCTTCACGTAAGTCTGGAATAGCTGCAACAAGATTTTGAGCGTTAATAAAAGGTGGAATTTTGTTATCCCGCATGAGTTTTAGTTTTTCTTTCGAGGCACGCTTTTGTTGTTCGGAAGTCAAAGAAAAAGGTCTTGTCCAAATAACAAAATAAAGCTCTTCATGTGCACAATACTTAGAAATATAGTCCACTCTTTCTTTAAATAAATCGCCTAAATCAAGGTTTAAACGTGCTGCAGTACTTTTAGCAGGAGCTAAAATGTCTTCAATTTCTGCTTTGACCACCGATTTATCATAACTAAAATAGACTTGCACATCATGACCAGGTCGTTTCAGCGTTGCTTGCAAACTTTGCGTAAGACCGTCATGGATTCTATCAAACTCTTCCGTACCCACGAGACGTGTGACACCATACACTTTGACTACTGAAACTAAAGAACCATCACGAGCTACTAAGGTATGAGTATCTTCCGCCGTTTCAAGATCACAATAAGATTCTGTAGTTTGCTTAAGTTCCGTACTGAACCAGGCAAGAATAGAGTCTATACTATCAAGAACAGGATCTAAAAAATTCCGCATCAGAACCACCTTAACTCTAAAGTTACTGCATAAATGTAGGGTGGCCCCGCACTTGTTGCGGGGGTGCCCACCATTTCGTTTAAGTTGCTCCCTCAGCTGCAAGTTCTTCAAGCGCTGCTGCTGCCCATGCATCTAACTGCGTTTTAAATTTGGTATACGATGGAAGCAGACGCAAATCTTTTAAAATATCTAAGCTCACATTTGGATTTTTTGCTTGATATTCAAGTATGAGCTGTCCCAACAAGGAAGGATTACTGGTTCCGGAACCAAACTTATTTTCTATCAATTGACTACGAAACTTAAAGCTACGATAAATAGTTTGTGCCGTATCTTGATAACCTGTACCGTTTCCCAAGGCACAAAAAAGCACATGACAAAAACTATTTAACTCTGCCTGGGTCATTTCGGGCAGGTAGATCAACTGTCCGCCGCCCATCTCATCTAATCCAATCGATTCAATAAATAAACATTGTGAACAAAAACAACAAGCCGTAATTAAATTACTATACTTGTTATTCATATAATTACCGTCAATATTGACTATTTCTTGATAATCTTTTGCCTGAAACTCACAATACTGACAAGTATAATTGTCTCGACTTAAAATTTTATTCGCAACCGGCTGAAAAGCTTTATCTTCGCGGCGGCGAATAAAAATTCGCCACCCACCAAAATTTACCGCCAGTTTCAGATCATGCATGGTATCCCAAACCTTGTTGTCTATTAAAAGCTTGTAATACCACTAATACCAGCTTGTACACCACTGTCAAACAAGGTTCCGCCCGCTGATTTGAACACTGAAGGAATAAAAAGTAACGCTGCTGCGATAAATAATAAGGCAATAGGCTTACTTATAGGTGATTGTGTAGGGTTATCTTTGTGTGCCTTAAAACCGGTAACTGCAGCAATACCAAAACCCATACCAGCAACGTATGAACCTGCTGTAATCAATTCAGCAATAGCTCCTAAATTACTTTTTGCTGTGTCTGCGATAGCTGCTATGCCAGTTCCTGATGCATAAACCAATGTACCCATACAAAACAATACTATTCCGCCGATAAACAGAAGAACACTTTTTGTCACTTTGCCATTCATGCTTCTTGCTCCTTATATAAATAAAAACACACTTTATCATTTCTGTTAAAAACCGGGTAGAGGCTGCAATCCCAGAGTTTCAAACACTGCTTGTAAAAAGTCGTACATATCAATACAAAAAATACCACCCACTATATGCGCTGCCGCTCTACCAAAACTCGCTTGTTGCCCACCGCCTTGGCCCAGTTTTGTTAACATCATAAGACCACGTATAAAAGCAATCACACCCACCAATTGTATAATCATAAAGCATGCGGCGACAAAAGTATTCCATTCTTCTGAAGCTGTTTCATACCCATAGGGATTAGGCTCGGTCCAAAAAGTTGACATCCCCGATCTTACTGTTGAGGGCAAGTAAATTAAAGCAGCCCCTACAAATATATGTAACAGAGGCCCGGTTAAACTTGCTTCACCTGACATCTGGGTTCTCTGCATACCATATTTTTTTAATAATAAAAGCCCATGAAAAATAAACCAAAAGCCAAACACATAAGCCAATGCTGTTGTTAAATACATCAATTCAGGAACGGTTTTAGCAATATTTTGGATCATTTCTGCCACATTTGGTACGGCATAAGCAGAGGGCATAAACATAAAATAGCTTATAACAAAAAGAAAAATGGTTTCTGCACAAGATAATGCGTTTGTTTTAGACTGTTCAGAAATCAGCATGTCATTATTCCCCACTCATTCCATAGGATAAGGCAATAACTTTGTTTCCAGTGTCGATTTCAACTACACCATCATATGGATCAATTTTAGTAATACGACCATAATCGCGGAGTGTATCACCTTCAGCTACTGTGACAGTGTCACCTGAATCAGCTTTCAACCAAGCGCGACCAGGAATGATAGCCTGTACAGTATAAGTGACTCTAGGAATAGCTGATCGAGTAGGCAAAGCTGGAACATTTTCCATAGCTGCCGTCTGTGTTTTATTGGCCTGAGGCGCACCTTGTTGCAATAATTGTGTGATTTGATTCAAGCTTGACTCAATACGATTAACACGCTTAGCCATTTCATCCATTTTACCGCGCACAAGATTAGATTGCATTTCAAACTCTGACATTTTTTGTGCATATTCAGTTTGTAACAAATTCATAATGGCGGTATTGTGGTCTTCGAGTGCTTTAAGTCTATCATTTATGTTTTGAGGAACTGATGAGGTCTGCGGTGGTGGCGCTAAAGGCCCTGTTGTTTGCATGGGTGGTGCGGCTTGCGCTTGAACCGTAGGATAGTTTGGCTGTTGTGGCATCATTTGAGCCACTTCAGCAGGATTTGGCGATGCGGGTTGCATGGTTACAGCTTGCGGATTTCCGGGTGTAGGTTGTAATTCCGGAGCATTAATGGCAGGCGGCTGTGTGGGTGGCGCTGGAGGAGATACCGGTGGTGTGGCTACCGCAGGTTTTGTCGCAGCCATTTGTTGTGGAGGCGTCTTTTGGGGAATCTGACTAATTTCAGCGGGTAATACCGGTGACGATGGCAATAACATTTTATAAACAATAGCTATAAGACTTACAAAAACGATACCCGCCAAAAGCATTCTTCGGCTAGGAGACAAACCTGAAAATTTTTCAATAAGCGTTTTTTTTATTGAGGCGGGTTGTGCCGCTTTAGGCGTTTCTACTTCTTCATAATTCGCTTGTTCATCAGAGAAATGATATTCCCCTTCCTCGCCTTCATACCGGTCTTCTCTCTCATCAACCATACACTACGCGCCTCTTTGAAAGAAACTACTTAACATCTGTTCTTACTCAACATAGTTACTACGGACTGTTTACAATGCTACAGCGAATGGTAAACAAGCCCTATTTTTATTTAATTATTATATCAAACCGACGTTACTTAGAATAACTTACTTTGAACAAAGAAACTACGGGCTGTTTGCCATTTTACTATCCGAACTAGTGACTTCTGAAGTAAACAGTATGCCCAATCCCACACCCGCCACAACTTTCACCGTCGGTGGTCTGTTAATTTTTTTAGTTGCATCTTGCGCTAAACTTGTTCCTATCTGACCCAAACCTACCGCTAATTTATTGCCTGGACTAAGCGCGGGTGTGTTTGTACTTGTACCAAAAATACCTGTTGTGCTCGTTCCTTCATTAGTGATGGCTTTCGAATATCCTGTGAGAAACGATGTTGCCATAATATAACCATATCGCTCTAAGTAATGATTATCGACTTCACTTGCCATGACCGTTTTTGCCGTGTCTGGATCAATTGCAAAAGCTGATACCGTTTTTGCCGATATCCAATCTTCCATATCCATTAAAGTGAAATTCAAGCTCACTTTATCACCATTAGGTGCAAGCGATAACTTACCTATCAGTTTAGCATCTTTGAATTTACCCTCAATAATCGTTACCATCACAGGTGTATCTGGATAATCGCTATCAACAGCGGTATCTAAAACACCAAACAAAATAGTACCTGCTTTGATTAAAGGAGGACCTGCGACTTTTTCGCCTTCCTTACCACCCCCTGCTTTCTCTGTACCAGAACCTGCTCCGGTAGCTGATTTTTCTTTTTCTGGTGGGCTACCATCTCTATGAACCATAGTAGGCGGTTGCCATGATGTTAATAAATTTTGTGCTTGACCGGACATGGCTCCTATCAATTGATTTAATCGCTGCTGTTTTTCCTGCGCTTGACGAGCTCTTTCTTGTAATTCTTCAGGCGTCGGCGGTCGTGGTCCTGCTTGTTGTGGCGGAGGAGGGGGGGCATTAAATTGTTCCACATTTTCTGCACCCTGCTTTGCGTTCGCTTCATTCAAACGTTGCTGTAATTCTGCAAAAGCTGGCACTGTCGTTTCCGCTGTAGGTATAACGCCACCCACTGGAACAACCAGTTTTGCTTGGTATTCTTGATACAAAAGTTTAGCTTCATCAGGCGTTAACAAACCCGCCGCTACAGCACGTTTCAGTTCTTCTGCATAGGCTGCAAGCGGTGCATTATTGGCTTGCAAATTTAATAAACGATTAGCCAACTCTGTCGCTTTTCCACCTTTTGATAATAAACCACCCATAATACCTGTAGAACAGGTTGATGCTACACCTGTGCGTTGTTCACGATACATATCGAGTAATTTATCAGCGGTAGCTGGAGTCATTTTCCCTTCGCTAACGAATCTTTTTAAAACCGCATTGTACTCATCTAGCGGAACTTTTTTTGCTTGCAAATCCAAAAGCGCCCTCGCGACATCCCCTGTGACCTGTCCAGCTCCAGCCATTTGATTCAATCCGACGACGCCTTTTGCAGCATTATCTTTCACCTTTTGTTGGGTATATTGCGCTAATAATTTTGCTGAGGTTTCTTTTGTAATTTTTCCTTCTTTCACTAAACAATCCAGTTTGTCTGCATACTCCTCTGGCGTTGCATTATTTTTTTGTAATTCTAATAGCTCATTCGCAACTGATAAAGGCAGCTCACCTGACTTTATCAAATTATCCATAAATTTTGCACTTTCTGCCAATAAAGCATTGGCATGTTGTTTTTTATATTTTTCAAGTAATAATCTAGCTTGTTCAGGGGTTAGTTTGCCTGCTTTAACTAGAGCCGCAAGGGCTGCAGCATATTCATCAACAGAAACTTTTTTTGCGGCTAAATCTAACAAAGCATTTTGTTCTTCTGCGCTCATCTTGCCCTCTGCGACAAGTTGTGCAAGATCATCGGCAACATTTGCTTTGTCGTCACCTGGGCAAAGAACCGTACAATTACCTTGGTTCCCGCCAGTATTTGATACATTCATAAGCGTGGGGACAGCAGCACTACGTTCTTCCATCCCTCTTTTTGACCGTTCTTCACTTGCTAACTCTACCGCGCGTGCATACTGTGGAGTCAATTCACCCCCTGGAACAGAGACCAACCCAGAAGGAGCTTTAGCAACTGCTGCTCCGCCTGTGGCAGTTTCTGGACCACCAAAAAATTTTACCGCCAGATAGACAAGCAAGCTAAAACCAACCACCCCAGCAAACAAAAGAAATATTCGTGATTTTGCGTCGGCCCCTGAAAATATCTGCAATTTTGGAAGTTTAAAAGCCATCAAAATCCCTCAATCTTGAGTTCAACAGGTGATCCATATTGAGAAATAAGCACAGAAGAGCTTTGTTGTATTTCATAAGCATGCATACCATCTGGACTTACCATCGTTCCTATCCATCCTGGCGAAAGCACCGTAAAACGAGTTCTTAAATACATTTTATCTCCCAGTAACCAGGCGAGACAATCACCGCCTGTCACTTTTAATTGCTTACTTCCTGACGGCGGAACTCCATCTAATACACTTAACAATAGTTGATTCGCATTGCCCGGCAAGCCGACCCCCGTCGGAATATCTTTTGAATTAGGGCCAAGACCTGAAACATGAATATCCGTGCGATAATCGACAACGCGTTGACCTGCAACCAACTGCAAAGTGATAGGTGTGGGCAATCCTACCAAACGAATAATAAGATCACTATCACCATAAGGAGACACAGCTTGCATTAATAAAATATTACTTTTTCCATCCCATTGAGGCGTAATTTTTCTAGGATCACCGATATCATAAGATGCAATAGGCCATGGAGATCCCGTGGAATCTACAAAAACCAATGAGGTAATATATCCTTGCGCTAAACGAATAGCAGGAGGTGTCGCTCCCGGTGCTAAATTAACCATTAATGTACTAGAAACAGGTTTCGGCGGTATATTTGCAGGGATCGCCGCTGCTCGTTGCGATGTATCAATCAACTGACGTAATTTTACGACCTGCTGCGGTGTCAAAGGCACATTTTGTTGCATCATAACATTAAATGCTTCTTTCGATTCAGCACTTGGAGCAGGATAGGGTGGCGCAGAATTTATCATGACATCCCTACTTTGTTTAAATGGAATAGGAGGCGTTTCAATGACTGGCGCATCATCAAAAAAATCCTCGGGAGTAGCAGGGATCACTAATTCTTCTTGTCTGGAAAGCACTCTTCTTGGGTTTTGTACGGGTGGACTTTTCATTATCTTAGTAGGAAGAGGCGGAATAATCTTTTTTTTCTGTCCATTTTTTTTCAACCATTCTTGATATTCTGCCATAGTAGGTTCGAGTTCTGGTTTTTTTTGATCCGGATTTGCCTTTATCACTGCTTCACCCTCAGCAAAAGCCATGAGATTGAAATTACTTAATACAAACATTAAGATGATTAAAAAAGGTAATCTTCGCATGATGAACTTAAGATTATCCATTCGATGTACTCGTTGCTGTTTTACCTGTCAAAAGCTTGATATTATCAATAGCTACACCATATATATTATTTGGCGTGGGCACTCTCACGACGAGCATTTGAAAAGTTACTTGTTTTTCACTAGTTGCCATTTCTTTACCTATATAGGTATAAGTCATTTTCATGGGAATCTGTACCCACCATGCATATCTTTGTTCTAATATACCTTCATTGATAATAAACGGAGCTCCGTCGGGAGCGCCATTCACAAATATTTTCTGTACACTTACCATATCTTTTGATGCGTAATTATTTATCATTCCTTGAAAAGCAAGCCAACCCTTATCAGTAAAATAAGATCTGTTTTCCTGCAATTGATCTTGATAGCGAATGAAATCGTAATAAAACACCCCCATCATGACATTCCCTACCCATTGCAATAAATCTGCTGTAATGAGATAAGGCAACTCTACCGATACAGGAGGCAAAATTCGCCATTCTTTATCTGTAGAAAAATAAACGGGGGGTGGCTTTGTCACATACAAATATATGCAGCTTGCAATTAATAGAACAATAGCTGCAATTATCAATCCTAAACACAATATAATTTTATGATATCCATCACGATAGAAATTTGTTTGTAGACGGACTATATCTTGCTCTGCTATTGCCATTTCCATCTCTATATATATTGTGAAATAGTAGCAAAACTATAACATATGTGGTCATTATCTTAAAGAAGGGTTACGGTCCCTATGTTAGCCCTATGGTATGTTCATCTTTTTAATAGTCTCTGGAGCACTACTAATGACCATGGAATAAACAGCTAAACCTTTATAACTTTCCAACAAATTTCTACGCACCACAATCACTGTGACAATAAATGCATTCGATGTGCTATTTTTTACATCATAGGACGGCGGCTTTAAGTAGGTAACCAATAAGGGCATTTGAAATTTGAAAGCACGCACACCACCTAAAATCCCTTCTGTCATCAACGTTGGCTTTTCTACAACTTTTGCCACAAAAACCCATCTTCGATTTTTTAAAGCTAGCAAGTTATCTGAAATAGTAAGTTCTTTCATATAAGTTGTCCAACTCTCATCGGTAAAGAATTTTTGTGCATCTTGAAATTGACGTCTGTAATTAACAAAATCGAATGAGTTAGCAGCTTCAACTGCTTTTATCGTCCAATCAATCAATTCATCAGCGGACATATTTAAATCGCTTAATGGTATATCTTTCATAAGACGCCCGACTTCATCTGCAACAAAATAACGTGGTTGCGCTTTAGTGACTTCCAAATAGATAAGAATCGAAGCCAAGACACCAATAATCACCACAGTTAACGCAAAAATTCCTAAAACAACATGAAACTTCTTTTTATAGAATGCGTTGCGTAATTGCACCAGCATTAAAGCTTCTGATAATTTTTTGCTATCTTCCATACAACCTCTCTCTTATCGCATGACAAATTGATCAATTGCAATAGCCGCTGGATTTTCTGTCGTCGGCACTTTAACTATCATGAGAGTCACCATATAACTGGAATTGGTAGTATTTTCTGAACTTTGATAAGTCACTAAAAATGGAATTTGGATACGCCAAACTCTATCGTAATCTCCCAAACTTCCTTGATTAGATATTACAGGTGGTGCAGATACCACTCCATTCACAAATAATTTATTGGTCGTTATAGTATCAATCAACCCTTGTATCGATTGCCGATAACTTACCCAACCTGCTTCAGTAAAGTAAGGTTGCGCCAAAGCTAATTGTTTAGGATAATTATAAAAATCATACGTATAAGCAGCAACCGCAGCTTTACTTGCCCATTTGATTAAGGTACTCGATAATAAATTTGGATCATTGTACGATTTCAAAATCATTTTCTGACCATCAGGACTTACCGCAACAAAAGGTGGAACAGGTCTATTTTTAAGCTGATAAAGTAGCACGCCTACCATAATTAACATAAAAATTAAGCAAATTATCAGCACTATAAGAACTTTTTGCGAATGCATACGGTAGAATTCATTACCATTATTATTGTTAGCTACCATAAGGGTGTAACTCGATAAGTTGTCCTGTTGTTGTCGATGCATAATATTTTACCGATGGTACAAATAACTCAAAATATATAATAACTAATATCAAAAAAAGCATGATCAATGACGATACAAACAACCATCGCACTATTTTGTTATAATTTGTACGATAAAAATCACTTTGATATCGAGGCACTTCATGTCTGTCGCCTATCATCTATTACTCTCCATCACATTTTCTTCTCCCGGAGCGTTTCCCGCTTAAAAGCATAGCGGGACAAGCTTCTGCACGCTCCTCACACTGGCAATTTCTCAAGTGTAATTTCGACTCTATAATTATCACTATTCCAATCCGCAGTATTCGCTGTCACTAATTTTGAACTGCCTCCACCTTCGGCATAAAGTAATCGAGTATTAATATGCCTATTCCATAAATATTTCATCACATTATCTGCCTGCTGTTGTGAAAGCGGTCTTGTTACACGCTCTGGCTCAGCAGCACTTGTATAAGCTGCAATTTTCACTGACATATTTGAATTTCGACTAATGTATTCTCTCACCAGATCTAAGGTATCATAAGCATCTGAACGAATATTGGAAGTATTCGGAAAAAACAGGGTAGTGGAATTCATAACTATCATAATTTGATCACCTATTTCGATCACACGCACATGTCTGTTCTCTAATTTGTCTGCAAGCGTGGTATGTGAGTCAATGTATTTACCTAATGCACCGCCAAAGATTGCGCCCAGTCCAAATCCTGCTAAACCACCCACTGCTGAGGTTGCACTCCCAGCTGCCGCACCGACAACACCACCTATCACTACACCTTTTGCTGTTTGACTAGAATTTTGATAAGCATTACTCACATCTCCTGCATCACCAAAGTGTCGCATAGCATAATCTGTTTCAAGATACGCTTGATCAGCGGAGCTTGCAGCTCCTCTGGATGCAGCAGATGATGCACAACCTTGGAGCAAAAATAAACTAAGACAAAAGATCGTCATGTTGAAAGGTAGTGTTTTCATCAATCACCCGACCCCTCGGAGTTTTTCATACTCGTGATATACTCCACTAATTCTTTAGCTGCCTGAACCACCAACTCAGACTCCAAGAATATACCTTCTATTCTCGGCGGATAATCTGTAGCGCTTAAAATGTCTTTTAATATTTCATTGGCTATCGTAGATGACTGAGAACTTGATCGTCCCAAGATACGCTCTAATAACTCAACTTTAGCTTTTAAGAATGCTTTATTGACTAATGGTTGACTAAAGCGTTCAAAATCCGCGCCTACAAGCTGCTTAACATTCTCATCCAATATTGGCTTGCTAAATAAATTAATATGTCCAGGCTCTTCTAACTCTTCAGTAATAACTTGTTCTGCTTCTTCTGGCATAGCGCTCTTATTGTGGAAAGCTAAGAGGGCCGATACTCCACGCTCAATAAGATTCGTTTCTGTTTTTTCATGCATGACATTCGCGATCAACTGGATTTCTTCTGCTTCTTCTGTCGTTGGCTTAAATGCTTCACCTTCACGTTCCAAAATATGATCGAATTCTTCCAGTCGATTTTCTAAATCAATTAAGACTCGGCCAATAGGGGGCTCGACTTTTAAGAAATGGTTGAGCCTAAACTGCTTAACTGCAGAAGGATTGGCGAAAAACATACGTGCTCTAACGATTTTTGATTTAAAAAAGATATGAGCTTCACCTTCACGTTGTTCTTTTAAGTCCAACAAGTCAACACGCGCACGTTTTTCAGACGATGCACTGCGACTATCCATATAATTATTTAATAGACTACCTGCATTCGTTTGAAATGAATCGACCTTGGTAACCCATGACTCCCCCGCTGTTTTGGAAAAAAATTCCCACGTTTCATTAGGATCTTCCAATTTCATACATATTTTAATATTGGTATTTGCGCCAATCGATGCGGCTTCTTCTTTAGATGCTTTTTGGAATGCAGGTAAATCTTGTCCAGCAAAAATAACCGAGAAGCCCAACGACCGCGCTTGCGCTGGAACCACTGCAAACCCTTTGACGGCATAATAACCGTACTCATCTAATATACACATATAAGGTGTCAAACAGCTCGTCGGTTTTCGAGAAATGACTTCTTTATAACTTCCTTCCACTGCATCACCCAAACCTGCTGCCATCATGGCTTTAAGGGATGCAATAATAACTTTTCCTAAATTTGCTAATTCATCAGGAGCCTTTTCTAATGCGGGCAATAACACTACTAGAATTCGACGATTCAATACGACGTCTTTTAAATCCACTTCAGAAAGATTAGTACGAATAATATGTCCATAAGTATCGGCTAAAGAACCAAAGGCGCGAGTTAATTGCATGGTAATAAACCCATGTTGTTCAAAAACGGTCGAACTTTGCTTGCCTTTCTTTGAGGCATCATAACCCGGCAAAGTACGTAAATAGTTCATCATAGGTTCTAATACTAAGCTGGGCGCATCTGCTAAGCTAACAGGCTCTTGATTATCGCGAATAAACATTTTGTCTATCCCGATAGCTTCTAAGCGTGTAAGTTCAAAATAATTACGAATGGTATTAGCATCTAACAAAATTTTTCCTTGATCACGCATATAGACAAGGACTTTCATCAATGCTTCGACAAATACGATGGCGCGACCTTTCCACATATCTCCATCACCCGATTGACTGCTTGAATCCATCAAACTGGTGACCAAACCCGATAACATACTCGAAGAACCGTTACAAAAAGGATTCATCGTATTAGAAAGACGTTTTTCTTGTGCACCTACAATATCTCTAGCGCCTGTCATAAAGTTGATTAAAAGCAAATCATCTTCGCGTCCCATAAAACGCGTCATAGAAAAGACTTTAGCGAATAAACTATTATCACCTTTACCATCGACATATAAAAATCCGCTACCTTGAACCAAGGCATTGAAGGCGATAGAAACTAAGGCTTCTGTTTTACCACTACCCGTAGAGCCGAAAATCAAAACGTGGGTTCGCATATCATCATTATTGAACCACAATTCTTCCCCTGACTGTTTTCGGTTACCAAAAAAACTGATGCCTCGGGCTTTACGTGGTTTATTAGTATTGCCTGGCAAAGGATCGTTATAATCAAAAGCTCCTGAGCGTTGTGGCATACGAAATGGCAATTTAAATTCGCGAGTAAAGGCATAAATAAAGATACCTATACATATCACACCAATTAATTCGGTTACGGATTTTGCAATAATAGCAACCACAGCAAAACACATTAATAAATTTGCCGTTTTTCCAGGATCTTTAAAAAAATCAGCAGCTTTCATACCCATAGTTCGGGTATCCCGCAATAATAATTGCGGCGGTAACTCTTGCTGTTCTTCTAAACCACGTTGTGGGCGCATATTATTCCCGGCTCAGTATGTTATTAATCCGTTTCATCAGGATGATAAACTATCTCTTTTAATGCACCCTCCAATGCGTTGGTCGCTTCTTCAACCATGGGAACCAATAGCCGTCTACCCATAAGCTTTTCAGCATTCCAATGCGCAAAAGGTCCAGCCACTTCAACAAAAGGTGTCTGTCGTCCGACGGTATTTAACATATACCAAAGTTTACGATCTACTGGTTTTAGCCATAAAAAATCTGCAGCGGCCATTACGCCGTCTTCACGTGCTATGATAAGCATAGATGCCATCACTGTTAATACATAGGCATGTGACTCCATCACTCGTTTAACAATTTTTGTATCGCTATACTTTTTACACAACTCATCAACGCCCGTAAAATCTAATTTTGTTTTTGAAGAAGCGCTTAATTGATTTATCATCGCAGTCACAGCCGTAACATCGCTATGATATTTCGCAGCAAAAATGCCAAATAATGCACGTGCATGTAAGGGTAGTTTATCAATCCCCTGCCATAAAGGCCCTAACTGGATTGAAAACATTTTTGTTGCCTGGCCACGCTTAAGTGTTACCTCGATTCGATTCCACTCTCTTCGCCCCATACCTTCTTTGGGTTCAGGCTTATGCTCATTGAGTAATTTATAGCGTTTACAAAATTGCATAGGCGTTAAAGCCATGGCCCAAGGACCTTTATCAATATCTTGTTTATCTAAATCAAGCCCTAAAGGCGGACAAATTTGTGGCCAATTTTTTTTTTCTGCTTCCGCCAACTCGCGCATATTGTAAGCACGTTTAAATAGTCGTGTTGAATTGGTGAAATAGATAAGAAGGGCTAGAAAAAGTATGATCATCACCACAGGAATACGAACGTATTCGCCAACCAAGTTTCCTACTTGTACCACTTCTTTGAAATTGAGCATTGCAGGATCGGTTGTCATAATAACTTGACGAACATCATCAAGTCTGTTGGTGAAATATCCAATGATCTTAATTTCGTATAGTTTCAGCGCAAAATAAGCTTTGGTCATTTGTACGCGGTAGACATACCAAAGACCGTAGCATAAGACTAATATCGCAGCGATGATCCATAATAACCCGGTTGAATTATCGGATTGATCGCCCCCACCGCCTTTCGCCATATTTCATACCTATTCACACAATGAATTCATATATTATAAGAAAATGATATGAAATGACATGAGTAAAATAATCCTATCTGGCATGACAGAACCGTGTTTCTTAACCCTGCTGTTTTTCGCGAATCTCATCCAACATTTTACAATCAATGCACAGTGTCGCCGTAGGTCTTGCTTCTAATCTACGCAAACCAATTTCTACGCCACAAACTTCGCAATAACCATATTCTTTATCAACCAACAACTGTAACGATTCTTCAATTTTTTTGAGAAGCTTTCGTTCACGATCTCTCGCTCGCAATTCTAAACGAAACTCTTCTTCCTGGCTGGCTCTATCATTAGGATCAGGGTAGTTGATGGCTTCATCTTTCATATGATGAACAGTACGATCAGCTTCTTCCATGATTTGTTTACGTAACAAGGTTAAGATATTGGTAAAATGCGCGCGCATCTTCCCCGTCATATATTCTTCACCTTTTTTAAGCTTGTACGGAGAAATACCTAAAACTTCTAAACTGGGCTCTAAAATATCTTTTGTTGCCATACCACTCTCCTATATCTACGTAAATTCAACATCCCTATTTCTTTCAAACCATTGACGAACATCTATATCAAAAACAACAAAGTTAGGCAATGACTATTGTTTTTTACCCATTGTCACCCTATCACGCCCAGCAACATCTGGAGTTGTTTTTATATCAATATAACCTGCTTCTGCAAATAAGTTACGCACTTCTTCTGCTTGTTGAAATCCATGCTCAAGCAGTAAATACGCATTAGGCTTTAAGTAATGTAGCGCTTCAAAAATAATTCTGCGAATATCACTTAATCCATTGTTTGATGCAAAAAGTGCAGCATGCGGCTCATAATCATACACTGATTGAGCTAAGTGAACATCTCCTGGCGTTATATAAGGGGGATTGCTTACAATAATATCAAACAGACGCTTAGGCAAAGCATCGCACCAATCACCATGACTAAATATGATATTTTTTATGGCTAAGCGTTCGGCATTTTCTTTTGCCACTGATAAAGCATCTAAGCTAAAATCTGTCGCATATACATCCCAAGTAGGCATTTCATTTGCCAAAGCCAAAGCGACAGCGCCTGATCCCGTACCCAAATCCGCAACAACCATTTTCGCGTTATCGCTTATTTGCAGTGCTAGCTCAACCAAAAGCTCTGTATCAGGCCTAGGAATTAAGGTTTCTGGTGTCACTTGCAAATCAAGCGACCAAAATGCTTGACGCCTTATTAAATAAGCAACTGGCTCACCTAACATACGTCTATGCATAAATTTTTCAAAATTGGAATGTTGCACTAGAGTCAAAACTTGCTCAGGATGGGTATGCAAATAGGCACGATTTACCTCTAATGCATGGGCCAGTAAAATTTCCGCATCTAATCGTTTATCGAGAGAACACGATGCCAATATATTTCTCACACTTGGTAACATTAATCACCCATCGCTGCTAACAAGTCCGCCTGATATTCGTGCACCAAGGCATCTATGACAGGACTTAAAGCACCCTCCATGATGTCCGGCAATTGATATAAGGTTAAATTAATTCTGTGATCTGTCAAACGACCTTGGGGGAAATTATATGTTCGAATGCGCTCTGACCTATCGCCCGTCCCTACTAAATTACGACGTGTTTCTGCTTGTTCCTGTTGTTGTTTATTACGTTCTGCTGCCAATAATCTTGATTGCAATAATGACATGGCACGCGCTCTATTTTTATGCTGAGAACGTTCATCTTGACATTCTACCACCGTGCCCGTTGGGATATGTGTGATACGAATCGCAGAATCTGTTTTTTGCACGTGCTGTCCACCCGCACCTGAAGCACGAAAAGTATCGATACGTAAATCTGCTGGATTAATATCGACTTCTTCAATTTCATCGACTTCAGGCAGTACAGCCACAGTACAAGTGGAGGTATGAATACGACCTTGGGCTTCTGTTGCAGGAACACGTTGTACCCTATGTACACCCGATTCAAATTTAAAAAGCGAAAAAGCACCCTGACCTATCACGCGAGTTATAATTTCTTTATAACCACCATGCTCGCCATAGCTCGCACTAATCATTTCAACTTGCCAGCCTTTCGATTCGGCATAACGTGTGTACATGCGGTAAAGATCGCCTGCGAAAATAGCCGCTTCATCACCACCTGCACCTGCACGGATTTCCAAAAAAATGTTGCTATCATCATTTGGATCACGCGGCAACAATAACAACTGTAATGTTTCTTCGAGTTCTTGCAATTGTTCTTCCGCATCACTTAATTCTTGTTTTGCAAGAGACTGCATGTCGCTATCTGCTTCATTTAATAATTCTTTAGCGCCTTCTATATTCTGTAGACAAGATTGATAACGTTTAAAAACATTTACCACAGGCTCGAGTTGCGCATATTCTTTAGATAAATCACGAAACTGATTTTGTTTTGAAATGACATCTGACTCAGAAAGCAATGCGCTGACTTCTTCATGTCGCTCCACCAGCGACTGTAATTTTTTTTGTATAGAAGGTTTCATTTTATACTCACTGACGTAATGTTAAGTTCCAGTATCGGGAATAGCAAATAGTTGCTGAGCAAGTTGCAACATCTCCAAACGACCTTCATATCCCGCTTGTCGCAATTGCACACTAGGCGTATGTAAAAGTTTATTAGTAAGTGCATGCGCAAAAGTCGCTATCACTTCGGAGGGATCATCGCCACGTTTTAGTTGACGCTTTGCTTTGGTCAATTCTATATGACATAAATCCTCGACTTGTTTTCGGTAAGCACGTATCGTTGTTGCTATCTTATCAAGTGAATTAAGCCACATCATAAATTCAAAGCTTTTTTGTGTAATCATATCGTGAGCTTTTTCTGCAGCGTGCTCACGTCCTTGTGCATGTTGCTGAATAATTTCTTTAAGATCATCAATAGCGTAAAGATGCGCATGCTCACAGTCTAAAACATTGACATCAATATCTCTAGGCATGGCAATATCCATCATATATAGCGGTTTAGCGCGTGTTTGTATCATGGATTTAGTTATAATAGGTTTAGCGCTACCTGTTGCTGAAATCACAATATCCGCCTCGGATAATACACTAGAAAGTTCCGTTACATTTATCACTTGGGCCACATACTTTTCCGCAAGTAATGTCACATTTTCAATAGTACGATTAGCAATAATAATCTTCTTAAAAGAGGTATGCTTAAAATGACGCAAAGCCAAATCGATGGTGATACCACCACCCACTAACACTAATACAGCTTGGTCAAACGGCATGGAAACCGTTTTTTTAATAAAATTAACCGCAGCAGATGCGACCGACATAGGGCATGCACCTATCGCTGTATGCGTTCGTACTTCTTTAGCAACACCCAATACTTGTTGAAATAGCCGGTTAAATAAAGGACCTACCGTTCCTGTTGCACAACTTTCTGAATAGGCTTCTTTCATTTGTCCTAAAATTTGTGATTCACCCAGCACCATGGAATCTAAACCACAGGCTACTCTCATGATATGCTGGACTGCGTCCAAATCATGATAAAAATACATGGAAGATGCTATGTCGTTACGAGCGATGCTATGCTGCCTGCAAAACCATTCGATAACAGCATTGACATCATCCGTAGAACAATATAATTCCGAACGGTTACAGGTCGACAAGATCACTGCTTCATGAATATTTTTATGCGTTGTTAAATCATTTAAATAAAGTGCTAATTTATCTTGTGTAAACACAACTTTTTCGCGCAGTGCGATAGGAGCTGTTTTATGATTCATTCCGCATGCAAGAATTGGCATAGAAGGTTTTGTCTGATTATAAACTGGGTGTATTCTAAGCTAAATCGCTAAAAAAACCAAAGATAATATATCGCCTCCTGCGAACAGCCCTCAGGATGACAGCGAATGCAATTGATTCATGACTTTCTGATACTGCCCAGAAAGTAATAAAGGTAAGATTTTATAAGCTTTTTCAAGCGCTTGATCAATACTGGCTCGCTCTTCTTTTCTAGGTGGTTTTAATACATAATCAGAAACCTGGGCACTATGACTAGGACGTCCTATACCTATTCTTAAGCGATAAAATTGTTTAGTATTCAAGTAATTTATGATATCAATCAGGCCATTATGGCCACCTGCTCCGCCATCGTATTTTAGACGAATATCGCCTACAGGTAGATCCAACTCATCATGAGAGATCAAAATCGACTGATGAGGTATTTTATAAAAACTGCTTAAAGATTTTACAGAAAGCCCACTTCTATTCATGTAAGTGGTTGGTATCAAAAAATGGCACTCATAGCCGTCTGTACGGACAATTCCATGCATACCATGAAATTTAGCCTCAAATTTAAGGGCAGTGTGTGACATACGAGCAAGCTCGGATACAAACCATGCACCTGCATTATGTCTTGTATGTTCGTAATCCGACCCTGGATTGCCAAGGCCGACGATGAGTTTAATCCCTGTTTGCATAGAAATCCCATCTGAACTAAATGGTGGGCCCCCAGCCCATTTGCCCCCCCACCAAGCGGACCCCAGATTTTAAAATTTAGGGTGGGGCAAACCCCCCCGGGCCCCCCATTTTTATTATATT
>CAZHMQ010000001.1:0-54556 GCA_964533645.1 uncultured Coxiellaceae bacterium | reverse complement strand
GCTTTCCTTAGCTTGATGCCTATGGGGGAAAGGGGAAGGAGGTATTAAAAATTAACGTTATAAAGTTGTAAATTGCTTTTTTAATTTTAATTATTCTTCTGTTTCACCCGATGGCTGGTCCGGCAAAGGCGACGATTCTCCAGGAATGCGTCTTGACTCATCCGCCCAAGCGCCTAAATCAATTAACTTACAACGTGGAGAACAAAAAGGACGAGAAGGATTATCCTGTTTCCAAGTTCCTTTTTTTTGACAAGTAGGACAACAAATATTGTCTTTTTTGGTTTTGGGAGATTTGATCATGATGTGCAATATGAAAGCCAAAAAGATAAATTATTCGGATATTGTGAAGGACGCTCAAGAATCGTTGGTGTGTAAAAACGAATACTTAAAAAATGACGGCCTAAACTGATTTCGGGATATGTCGTGATATTGATTGGTACCATGACACGAATTAAACGTAAATTGATTTGTGGATCCAGCAATTCCTGATGGAATCCATTCGCCGCTGTTTTTTGATGTGTTTTGCTTTCTTCGCGTACCAATTTTAAAATAAGATCATTTGCCAGACGAATTTTATTAAATTCTGTCAACCAGGATTTGATAATCTCTACACGTTTCTCAGCTGCTTGCTGCAGCCAATAATGATAAACTGGAATATCAAAACTGCAACCTCCACCCGGGGTCGCAAGATGCAAGCGTAAATTATTTAACAGTTCAATTTCGCGCAAATTTTGCCCAATTCGGCCATTGCTATCAATAAACCACCGGCTCAATTCATCTAATTGTTTAAGCAATTCTGTTAATTTTACATGATCGACTTCTGGAGTTTTTTCAAGTTTGGAAAGAAGCTGCATTTGATGAGTTAATTCTTTTGCAAGCTTGGCTTTTAGATCAGGGCGCTCAAGCAATTGCAAAATGTTAATGATTAAAACAATCATGTTGCGAGTGCCAAAAACAGAAGTGTCTTTAATTTGATGATCAACCTGAAAAAATAGCTGTTCTAACCTGAGGCAGACTCGGATTAGTTCATTAAGTGGCTGTTCGTAAGTAATGACGTTCTCGATCATGTCGTTCAGTCTAGGTTAAGTTCTTGGAATAATAACACAATTCTTCATATTATGACAGCGCTAAGTATAAATATAATTCATGCAGTTTATCAACTTGTGGTATTAAATCTTCATAACTCCCATTATTAATAATAGTATCGTCCGTAAGCTTTAAACGCTCCTCACGACTCATTTGAGCTTTTAAAATATTTTTAATTTCATCAGGAGAAGTGTTATCCCGAGCAGCTACCCTTGTGATTTGCAGATTTTCACTGGTATCCACAACCAATATTCGCTTGATGAGTGGATTAGGCGTTGTTTCCAACAATAAAGGAATCATGGCAATACAATAAGGTGCATGATGTGATTCTGCCAATAATTTCATTTTGTGACGAATTAAAGGATGTAAAACTTTTTCCAGTTTTTTGCGTTTTACTTCATCCGAAAAAACAATTTTCCTCAGCTTCAAACGGTTCAAATGCCCATCAGATAATAAAATTTCTGGGCCAAAAATTTCGACGATTTGTTTTAATGAGGATTCGCCAGGCTGTGTAATATCATGCGCCAGTATATCTGCGTCAATAACAGGAATACCTTTTGCTTTAAATAAAGCAGCTACGGTTGATTTTCCACTGCCTATTCCACCTGTTAATCCTATCACATACATATCTTTTCTCTTTTAAGTATAGAGATTCAAGATTTGCGGTCCCCATATCAGACTAATCCATCCAGCAAAAGCAAGATAAGGGCCAAATGGAATAGGAATGCTTTTAAATTGATTCCGTATGATCATTTGCATAATTCCAAACAATAAACCTACAACTGAGGCTAATAAAATGATTAGGGGTAATTGCTGCCAGCCTAAAAATGCACCTAATCCAGCAAGAAATTTATAGTCGCCTTGTCCCATACCGATTTTACCTGTGACAGTTTTAAAGAGCCATTGCACAATTGCAAAAATGAGATAACCCGCTATCGCACCAATGATCGCATCGTGACTGTTGGCAAAAACTGAGAATAAACTTAAGAATAAACCGATCCATACCAGAAGCAAGGTTAATTGGTCCGGTAATAAATGGTAATCAAGATCAATAAAAATAAGGCTTATGGCAATCCAGGTAAAAATGAGCCCCCCTGCAGTTTGCCAGCTTATGCCGAAACGCCACGCGACATAGACAGAAGTAATGCAACAAATAAGTTCTACAAAAGGATAGCGTATGGAAATTTTTACGTTGCAGAAAGCGCATTTTCCGCGCAAAACCAGGTAACTGATCACAGGGATATTGTGCCAGGGTTTTAGAGATTTTTTGCAGTGTATACAATGCGAAAAAGGAAGATATAAATTTAATTTTTCCATATCGATTGGTAAAACTTTAAGGCCAAGATATTCGCGGCATTCCTGGCTCCATTCATTTTTCATCATCAAAGGTAAGCGATAGATAACGACGTTTAAAAAACTGCCGATGATGAGCGATAGTGCCGCAATAAGAACCAGAAAGAATTCAGGATGTTCTGTCATAAAATTGATTGTTTGCATTAAATCACAGCCCCTAATTTAAAAATAGGTAGATACATGGCAATCACTAGTCCCCCGATTACAACACCAAGAATCATCATAATCAAGGGTTCTAATAATCGTCCTAACTGATTAATCAAATGGTCTAAATCAGCTTCGTAAAAATCAGAGACTTTATTGAGCATTTTTTCAAGTGTTCCTGATTCCTCGCCTATTTGAATCATCTGAATCATCATGGATGGGAATAGTTTACAGTTTTGCATAGAAAAATGCAGTTGTTTCCCAGAAGAGATATCAATATAGAGCATTTGCATGGCATTTCTATAAAGGACATTTCCAGTAGAATTTGTCAGAATTTTTAATGCTTCAGTAACAGGAATTCCTGCAGCAAATAGAGTTGTCATGCTGCGTGCCAGATGAGCTAAAATAAATTTTTGTAATGCGAGCCCCATGATGGGCAAATTTAAAATAATAGAATGCAGAAAAATTTTGAATTTCATAAAGCGTTTAGAAAAATATAATCCAATGCTACTGATTACTATGAAAATTGAAATAATTTTCCATTGATTTTGCAAAAAACTGGCGAGATAGATAACATACAAGGTAAATGTTGGCAATTTCGCATGCATATTTTGAAAGAGTTCAGTAAAACGCGGTACAACAAAAATTAGCATAACGACAGTAACTATTATTGCGACCAGTAAAATCATCACGGGGTAAAATAAAGCTTGTTTGATTTTATTTTTTAGCATAAATAATCGTTCTTTATGTTGTGCGATTTGTTCAAGCATAATATCCAGGGTTCCTGATTTTTCTCCTGCCAGAACAAGATTGCATGTCATTTCGTCAAAATAAGCTGGAAATTTTTTCAAGCCATATGCTAAGCCATTACCGGCAGCAATATCTTCTTTGATGGCTAGTGATATTTCTAATAGTTTAATATGTGCAGAATTTTTTCCTAACATATGCATGGCGTGTGAAATAGAAATACCAGCATAAATTAATGTTGCGAGTTGTCGGAAAAATATAATAATATCGATAGATGATATTTTTTTATAAAAATGAAATTTACGCCTTTTCGTGATTGAGATAAATTGTATGCCTTTTTTTTGCAAGTCTGATATCGCCAAATTAATGCTTAAAGCTGTTATTTCGCCTGAGATTTCCTGGCCTTCTTTAGAGACTCCTTTCCAGTAATACGCTGAATTTTTTAAGTTCATAGGGGTGTGGCCTTGCGAGGCTGCGAAGCGTTGCTGAGGCTCATAGTTGTAAGACCCGGCGTGCTTCCATTAAGCTGGTTGCACCTTGCAGAACGTGATTGATGAGCATAGTTTTTAAAGTAAAATATCCTTCTTGTTTAGCTTCTATAAGAAGCTCATTACTATCTGCTTCAGCTAAAATCAATTTATTGATTTTAGCTGTGACAGGCAAGCATTCATAAATTGCGATGCGATTTTTGTAGCCTTGTATACAACGAATGCAGCCTACGGCGCGATAAATATTTTTGCAATCAGAAGTGTTTTTTAAAAGAAAATCAGGATAATCGTCATTTAGAGTTTCTGGTATTTTACAAAAATCACATAATTTTCTAACTAAACGTTGAGCTATGATCAAAGAAAATGATTCAGCAATATTATAAGAGGGGATTTCCATGGCTCGTAAACGGGTAATTGTTTCAATAGCACTATTAGTATGTAAAGTTGACAAAACCAAATGGCCTGTTTGAGATGCTTGAATTGCAATCATGGCAGTTTCTGTGTCGCGAATTTCACCTACCATGATAATATCTGGATCTTGCCGTAAAAAAGCACGTAGAACAGTTGAAAAATCCAGGCCAATTTTAGTGTTGATATTGACTTGGTTTATACCCATCAAGCGGATTTCAATGGGATCTTCAACAGTAGAAATATTTTTTTCAGATTTATTTAAATAATTTAAAGCAGAATAAAGGGTGACAGTTTTCCCGCTGCCAGTGGGTCCAGTTACCAGGATCATGCCTTGAGACTGATTAATTGCATGAAGAAACAGTTTTTGTTGTTGCTCAGTTAATCCCAGTGAGTCGATGCTTAGATGGTTATGGCTGGAATTTAATAAGCGTAATACCACTTTTTCTCCGAATAAAGCAGGGCAGATGTTAATACGAATGTCTATGGCATCTAGTTGAAACCGCCCATCTTGCGGTAATCGTTTTTCTGCAATGTTAAGGTTTGCCATGACTTTCAGTCGAGTGACAATCCGATCGAATAAAGAAGGCGGAATTTCATTGACTAGAAATAAAATTCCATCTTTCCGATAGCGAATGCGGCAAATATTTTCATATGATTCAATATGAATATCTGAAGCAGACTGTTGAAATGCATGAAAAATAATATTATCGACAAATTTTATTAATGGCTCATCTTGCATAATAATTTTGTCAGGTATTGTATGAGGGTTTTCGTCTAATGAGATTTGTTGTAATAAATTTTTTTGTATGTTTTTATTGATCTCCTGATCATGATAATAAGTATCAAGGAATAGGGAAAAATCATCTTCTCTGATTAACATAATTTGAACATTGAGCTGAGTATGAAACATAATTGCTTTAATTGCATGCTGATCTGTTGGATCTGAAATGCCAATGTATAAAACATTGTTATTTTTGTATAATGGCACAACACGGTATTGACGAATTAAATTAACACTTAATAAATCATGTGTTTCAGATGATCTGTCATATTTTTTTAAGTCGAATACGGGCAAAGAAAATATTTTTTGGCAAGTATCATGAATAATGTCACTGCTTAAAATTTTTTCTTGTACTAAATAACTAATAAACGGGATAGCTTGAGTTTTGGCTCGCGCCGCAGAACTATCTGCAATAGTTTTATCGAGCACGCCGGCATTTATTAAATACAGTGCGAGAGGCGGCAAATTACTTTCATGCAAAATCATGATGAAATGTTCCGTGTTAGGTTTCACACAAGCCAGCTTTGACGCATGTTCCATCGATGGACCAGACACTGCCGTCCTCATTTGGCTTGAGGATATAGGTATGGTTTCCAGCTAATGGTGTAGCTGTAGCTGTAACGATGCCGTTTTCAACTTTTACGCTGGCTAAATTTTTTGTGGCAGGAGGTTCAGCAGGAATTCCATGTGAGCCATTGTTAAGGTCTGTGGATGGCGCGCCTTGCTGGAGAGCAAGTGAGACCGCGGTTTTAAATGGTTCAGTTGCAGTTATGACTTCTGCAAATCGTGCACGCATTGTGTATGCTTGGTATGAAGGAATGGCTATGACGGATAAAATACCAATAATAGCTACTACAATCATTAGTTCAATTAATGAAAATCCTTGTGTTTTCATTTTGCGATTCTCCAAAAAAAAGTGAAAAATTATTTTTAAGTGGACAGAAAATTTGATTGAGCAAGAGGAAAAAATGGAAAGCGAGAAGAGAAGTCCGAATTATTAACTGTATTAAATATATTTTGCAATAGATTTTTAAAAATATTTTAATTAAGGAGTGCATGTAACAGTGAGGGGAATGCGGGGGTCTTTCTTAAGAGTATAAAATTGTTTGGAATTAATTTATTCATAAGGTTGAAGAGATTTTAGCCTGGGGGGCTTAAAAATCATTGCGTTAGGCGTAGGTTTATCCTAAGATTCAGCGCTTGTTTGGGTTTTCAAGTCCGCCGACGTAGCTCAGTTGGTAGAGCAACTGATTCGTAATCAGTAGGTCGCGTGTTCGATTCACGCCGTCGGCAGTAGTAAAATCAACAGATTGCATGCGGCTCAGCAGCATCGTCACAATGGTCCACTGGCGGTCCACTTGATGCTAACAAATAGTAATAAATCACAATAAAATTTTAGAGCTTTTGGTTATAATTTTCTGTTGATTAATGCGGTGCTCAAAATGGAAAGAAAGCCAAAGCTCACAAAGCAAATCAGCCTAGCCGATCTTAAAAGCCATTATTGGTTAAAGGTTGAGTTGGTAAGTTTTTGCAAGACCAACCAGCTCTCTACTGTTGGTTCCAAATTAGAGCTTATTCAGCGCATTAAGACCTTCATTACAACTGGATGTAACATTAAACCAATAATAAGCAAGCCTGTTACTTTCCGAGATAGCCAGCAATTCATAAAAGTTGATACCCCTGTTAGAAATTATAGAAATGATGCTATCACCAGACGATTTTTTGTTGAGCAGATTGGGAAGCATTTTCGTTTTGACGCTTATTTAAGACAATTTACTAACAAAAACAACATAACCACAGGCTTAACCTATGGTGATCTTGTTAATGGATGGCTAGAAGAAGAATCAAAAAGAAAAAGCCCTAATTATAAAAGCACTATTGATAAACAGTTTGAATATAACCAGTTTACAAGAGATTTTTTTGCGAATGAAAAAGGGAAATCATATATTCCCTTTTTCGGATCAATTAAAAGCGGAGTATTGTTGTAATAATCAGGTGGTTCATTTTGATTTATGTTTTTTATTCTATATTCATGAGTTGCACATGTAACAGTAGTGGCAGGTGCAACAAAAATAATGGATTTAGAACAACCAGTTCCACAAGGGCTTTCAATATGAGCAATATTGTCACTTATCCACGTGGGAAATACATTCGGCGCGTGATCAACAATGGTATATATTTTTTGCGTTTTGAAGTTAATGTAATAAGCTGATCCGCAGTCAATATTTACAATAGCTGCAGTTTTTGATGGATTATATTCGATTTCACAAATATCTTTTTTTTGAATTTTTTGATTCAATATTAGGGTGTTTTCTTAGCCTTAGAATGAGAGCGGTTTGTTGATTGGGATTTTTTAGCAAATTTATATGTTTGAAGCCGCATTTTTCCCGCTTTATGCGCCTTCATTTCGAGAATACCTTGTTGTATCTCTTCAAATAAATTACGTTTTTTGACAGTAATCATCGTTAACAATCCTATCGTGTCATTTTTCAATCGCTTCTTTCACTTTTTTTATCACTTTCGCTGTCACCTTACCCTGTGTCTCAAGTTTGCTGATATAGGCTTGGGTTACTTTCATGCGTTTTGCTAATTCTTCTTGGGTAATGCCAGCATTAATGCGAGCAACCGCAACAGGGTTATCAACATAATCTGTTAGCTCAAAAGGTACGTAGTCGTTGCTGCTATGTTTTTCTTTTAATGCTTCTTCGATTTCATGACGCAAAGCATGATAGACGTTAACGGGTAGCAAAACATATTCTGCTTTCCCATCGATTGATTTAATAATTTGTAAACTCATTTGTAAGCCCCTCCGCGCGGCTTTATCTTTTCAATAGCAATAATTTTTAACGAATCATCCCTGTCGAAAATAACGCGCCATTGTCCGACACGTAATCGGTAGTAGGGTTCTCCCTGTAATGGCTTGATATCCAAAACGGGATTGTCAGGATTTTCTCCTAACAACTTAATTTTTTCAGCAATCCGGTTACGGTCTGTTCTAGCCAGGCTTTGTAATACCTTTTTAGCTTGCTTCTTAATAAGCAATGTGTAGCGCATTTAATTCCTTATATTTGGTTATTATAGGTTATTTTTAGTTATATTGCTATATTTTTCCACTGGGGTACACTTCTGAAAGTAACAACTAACAACAAATCACAATAACTTCTTCAAGCGATAGTAATAACCCAATATAATATCGGTATCGCATGGAGGTGTTATGTTGTAATTTTTCATTATATGAACCTTGGATAAGGAGCTTATCTTTGATTCAGATTTTTTCTTTTCTATGAGGCGTTAGCTGCATAGCATTTTTAATGTTGATAAAATAGCTAAGCGAATATTTCTAAAGCAATACTGTTAGACCAAAAGTCACAGTATTTTGTATGGTTTGTTCTCCAGCGTTACTTTGAATATTTTTAAATGTGCCATAATCTTTTTCGTGCTCATACTCTGCAAAAATATTTAACCCTGGCATCAGGCGGTAATAGGGTCTTACAATATAACGCATTTGATTCAAACCACTGCCAATGGCTGCTTGGGTTACTGTTTTTGAAGCTAAAATACTGCGCGCGCCTAATCGAATAAAAAAGTTATTTGTGATTTGTGTATCGCGCGATAGTTCTAAATCTAGTTTTGTGCTGCTATTGTAATAATATGTTCTAAGGTCGGTATCAATGAAATAAGGCATTAAACCTTCGATACCGACACCAGGTTGCCAATAAGGAGTTGTCGCTGGGCGGTAGAAATAATTTGCACCTCCTTTAATTGCCCAAAATTGACTGATTAAATGCCAATAAAAAATATCAATATCAGCATTTTCAACTGTCCCTTTATTTAGCTCTGCATCGTTAGTAAATAATTCAAGCTTATTATAGTCGCCACCATATAATCCTTTGTAAGTGAGGCGTTGCGCATTGCGGAATGGGTCAGCGCCAATCTCTAAAAATGTTGATAACCATAAGCCTGCACGATGCGCCATTGGGTGCATAATAAGCATCGGATCAATTGGACGCACCTCATCTATTCTAACAATTGGACGATTGTAATATGGGGTTTGTTTTACAATATGCTGAGGCTTTGCTTGATCATTTGTTATTTCAATGAGTGTCGAATATTGAAATACACGCGACATGCCAGACATCATATGGTAGAGAAGATGACAGTGAAAAAGCCATTGACCACTCGCATCTGTATCAAGATCAGCCGTCATGGTAGAGCCTGGCGGCACATCAATTGTATGTAGTAATGGATCATATGCGCCTTTACCTTCGCGCAAAATAAACCAATGGCCATGAATGTGCATAGGATGATGCATCATTGAGGTATTAGTGAAAACTACGCGATACCGTTTGCCTGGTTCTAAAACAATAGGCTTTGCTTTATGTTCTGGCACACCATTCACAAACCAAATGTATCGATCCATGTAACCAAATAATTCCATGTTTATAACTTTATAAACAGGCTTTCCAGGATCGTTAGTTTTCACAGCCGCAGTTACATTTTGATATTTTGTACTCGATGATGTTTCATAAGTAAAAGTGGGAGGTGACATCGTATCACCTACAATAGATGGCTCTGTAGGCATGTTCATCTCCATGGAGTGACTCATAGACATGCCATGACTCATTTTCATGTTGCCTGACATATCGGTCATCGTAGCCATATCATGCGAGCTACTGTCATTTATTTCTCTTGTCACAGGTAATGGCTCAGAAAATGGTGTAACGCTTTTATAATTAACAAATTGATGCGGGGAAGTTATTAATGCACCATAGGCAGCTCCTACTGTATCAGCTGATTCTGCATAGATAATATAGGGTTCATTTTTTTGAATTTTAACCAGGACATCATACGTTTCGCCTGGTGCAATTTTAAAATCACTAACAGTGTAAGGCACAACATCATTACCTTCTACATGCACTATTTGCATAGTGGTACCAGGTATTTTTACATGAAATATCGTGCTGCCACCTGCACCAATAAATCGCAAACGCACCACATCACCCATTTTTACAGGCACAGTCCATGGGGAATATTCTGGCCGGCCATTAAGTAAGAACGCATCATAGGCTACATCACTGATGTCATAAATACTCATACGCATTTGCTGCATCATTTTGTAATCAGCAATTAAGTTATTCCGTTCACTTGCAGATGCTTTACGATAGTCATGAATAAATTTCATAAGGGAAGGTTGAAGCGGAAAATTTGGAGAATAATAATCACCATCTTTTTTTAAATTAGCGAGAATCTGATCAGGGTGAGTGTTACTCCAATCTGATAAAACAACAACATGATCTTTCATATAGCTATAATTGGGATGTTGTTGTGGATCAATAATGAAAGCCCCGTATAATCCTTGCTGTTCCTGAAGGCCGGCATGGGCGTGATACCAATAGGTTCCAGACTGATGCAGAGTAAACTTGTAGTGAAATACACTCCCTGGCTGGACTCCTTGTTGAGTAATACCTAAAACACCGTCCATTTGCCATGGCACAAGCATACCATGCCAATGAATAGCTGTTTCTTCATTTAAACGGTTAAAAACGTTGATAGTAACTTGATCGCCTTCTTTAAAGTGAAGGGTTGGTGCGGGAATTTGATCGTTGACTGCAATGGCTTTGATGGCTCTGCCAGCATAATTAACGTTTTTATACCCCACAATTAAATTGACTACGCGCTCGGCAGCAAAAACATTTGAAATTGTGATAAGGCTTATAATTACAATAATTAAATAATTTAAAATTTTTAATCTTTTATTAATTCTATTCATACTGCTCTCTTTCATTTCATCATTAATGAAAACAACATATAGGGTCAAGGTAAGATTAAAAGGGTTCCCTGCCCAAAGCGCAACCTTTGAACGCTTAACAGATGCACGAAAGTGGGCCCAGCAAACCGAGTGATGTTGGCGATGTTTTAAAAGGGTTCTTATCCATAACTCAGGTTAATTTAGGTTAAATATGAAGCCGACCAACATTAAGAGCTTCAAAAGCCTCTAAGGCTTCCGGTGGAGTCTTATCATAGTCAACTTTAAAATTAATTGGATTATCAAAGCGTGGTTTATATTTTCCTGATTTAATGCACCATCCATAACTCGTGTAAGTTCTATCTTTAGGTGAGGGAATTTTGGCAGTTTCTTCGTGTTCGTTACAGCGAATTTCAGTCAATTCCGATTTGTCTTTTTTTAACATTTCCAGAAGACTTAGGGTTGTATTTTTTGGAGACACCGCGGCATTTTTATCATCCGCTGGCGAAACTTGGTAAACTTGAACTTGCTTAAGTGTATTTTTTAATTTTCTAGCTTTGGGAGCAGCTATAAGATGTACGCCTAAAACAATGGGAGAAACAGCTAAAGTTAGCGCACCTCCAATAAGACCTCGGCCGAGCTCTAATGCTCCTCCCAGCAGAGTAGCAATGCCATTATTATTTTTTTGTCCATATTTAACCAAGGCAGATCCGATCGCCGGAAATACCAATACATCTATGATTCCCATGCGTAATTGACCTGTGTAATGGTTTCCTACAAAAACTTTATACGTATCCAAAAATCCCATCCAAATACTCTCACGATAAATTCTAGCGGCGGGATGAGCAGAATTTTCAATGAATGCTCTCATTGGATTGAAGGTAATAGCATTTTTAGATGCGTTTTTTTCAGATTTAGTAGCTAATAGTCCGCTTTTCATTTGTTCGTCGGTATTTTCGACGAGCGTTGATTGTTCTTGCTGTTGTGAAAGCGCTGGCCGTAATATTCCATTTAACACTGTTCCATCTTCTGTAATGTTATAATCAGCAAGTGTTCGGCCTGATTGGAATTCCTTTCCAGCAAAGATTATTTGAAAATCTTCTGCATGCTGATGTTTAAGCTCTTTATCTTTAAGTTCAGCGCGTATTTTTTCTCGTATGGTCTCAGCAGAGTCGGATGGATCAGCATAAACACTAATTGTCGCGCCTGTGAGAGTCTTGATAAGGAGTTGGATTGTCATAAAATGCCCAATATTGCGTTAATTTGATGGAATTTTATATAAAATTGCGTGCAAGTACAATACAAGCAACCTCTTATTTAAAACACGCTCTTCTTTGTTAGTAGCGGGTGTAATTTTTATATTGTCATCAAATTCAGGCATGGTGATATTCCTTTATGCGTATTAATCATTATAAGAAAATATTCGGCGTAGATTAGGTATTTATTTCCAACATATTTATTTATCAATAAAAACTGCGTTGTTCGGCGTGACCCCGCGGGTGTATGTGCAAAAAGTATCAGTAGCTTCTAATGTTCTTGTGTGAATCTTAATATTGGTAATTACTTCCAATGCGCCGCAATCAATACATTTTTGTTGAGCTGCTTTAACAATTTCAAGAAGTTGATTGAGCTCTCCTCTCATCGTTGTCTCCATGGCACTCACTTGGTATGGAACATTAGCGTTTTTTACAACTTCAATAGCTTGATCAACCAGCTCATAATTATTTCCACTTTTTGCCCGAGGAATAACTTGAAAAGCAAGATATACTTCGGTTTTTTGATTTTGATCAGACATTTATTTTTTCCTTTAGAAATTGTATGCTCACAAGGATATCATAGAGAAATAATGCAGTCAGACAATCTTACTTTTGTATTTTGAGTTATGGTAGATATAAACTGCCTTCTAATGACATTTTTAATGGTAAATGATCCAAGTTTTACTTCAGGAACAATAAATTCTTTTTCGCAATGTTTTCCAGTCAATGAATTGGAGCAAATGAACTTGCCAGTAAATTGAACGTGAATTTTTTTTAATGCTTCTTTTGTTAAAGCCAGACCATATTTTTTAGCGCCTGTATCAACAATGATAGGAAGCGCTTTTCCTTCTATCGTGATGATAGCAGAAGCCATCCCATAAGGTGCTGGATTTCCTGTGTTAAATTCTAATGGCAAGGTAGTTTGAGTTGGTTGGCTTGCCCATGCTGAATTCAAACAGAATAAAAATATAAATAATGCTGCTATTTTCATTTTTGATGCTCCAAAATATCTCCGGGCTGGCACTAAAAACCAATAAAAAGTGGATGTCCAATGATGCTCTATTAATTTTTATTACGGTAATTGGATAAACATTCTGTTTTTAGCGCGCCACGTCAACAGGTCATTGTAACCATATCCACATCAAGCGGATCAGAAATTTCCCGCTCGCAATAAGTAAAATGCCAATATTCTTTTTCATAAGGTTGATAATCTGCATCTTGCATAGCTTGAGATAAGATTTTGCGATTTTTGTATGCACTTTCGCCAATTGTTTTCGCGCAGGCAGTGGTATGTGAAGCCTCATCAAAATAATCGAAGCATGCTCCCATATCGAGAAATTTTTTGCTATATAATTCAATTAATGTTAAATCAACGGTATCGCCAAAACAGTGATTTGATACTTCATCAGCTACATAACCCAAATCAGCCAATTGGTTTTTTTCAACGTGCGGATAATGTATTTCCTTTCGCGTTAATTCGTATTTACTTTCCACAGGTTGCCGCATCCATTTTCCAAAATCCTTGACGGCGCGCAAAGGACGATAACCATCAAAAATAAATAATCCCAAATTTTTTTCATTCAAGCTATTCTGCACAACACATAATGCATGAGCTGCTTTGGGCGCCATCAAGCAAATATTTTTGATATGCTCATGATATCCTTCAACGATTCGTCCTAAAAAGTTATCCGGGGTTGCATATGCTAATTGGCAATCAATGGGTGTTTTACATATTTTTTTGCTGAGAGTAATAACATCGATGAGTGGATGATGTGGTTTGTGTGTCGTCATGATGAAATATCCTCAATCCATAGCGTAAGTGATTTGCTTTTTATCTTAAAACCATATCAGATTTCCTGAAAAAAATTAACAAATGACGTTGTATCTTTCTCTTCAATTATCAATTCATATTTATGGATATTATACGATATTATTGTTCAATCAAAAAACCTTCATGAAGCTGCATTAGACAATTTAATAAAAAATAGCAAAAATAAGATTAAGTTAATCAGCAGAAATAACAACATTGAGATTGAACAGCTTCGGATTCTAGCTGAATTTTCGGCTGCTCGATACTCAAATTTTCTTTATTTTTCTCTCAGTTGTATAGCTTCTCCAACAAAAGTATACTCTATTGCCCGCAAAGGAGATTGGTTATCACTACAAAAAAATAAATCAATCGGATGCTGCACCATATATATTATTCACAAGGAGATTTTTTAATATGCTTAGTAATGCGGGAAATACAAACCAGTCTTTAAAACAACAAGAGCTCCAACAAAAATCTACTCATTCATCCAAAAAAACATCAACCCATCCTCACAAGAAATTGACAGTCATTGGTGACGGTATCGCTGCTGCCTTTGAAATTTATCACGCGCTTTTGGCGGCGGAAGCGGAAGGTATTCAGCTGCGAGCTACCGTTTTTGGTAAAGGTACTTCTTCACAAGCCACAATAGTAAATGTTGTTCCTAGTGGCACTCCAGATGAAATGTTGTCTGTCGTGCCTCGCGGTGCTGAGTTGATGAAAAATTTAGGAATTAAATTTAATAGGCCGAGCGGGATACTTGTAACCGATGTGCCGGGTGTGAATGAATCGAAGGAAGCCAAGCGATTTATTCAAGAAGCACAAAAATATAGTGAAGATGATAAAGGCCACCATGATCGAACCCAAACATTATTAGAGCTGGGTAAAATGAGCATGAAATTATGGCAAGATATGTATGAGAGCGGCGATGCAGAATTAAAACAAATAATGGAAGAATCTAATTATAATCCTTGTCGTGAAACGTCATCGAAAGAACCTATTTTACATGATGGTTATCGTATTGATTTGATTTATAACATCCCCAATGCAGCTGCCAAAGCAGAGCAAATGAAAAAAGATTATAACAATCTTGGTTATACAAAATGTAGAATTTTATCACCCATCGAAGTCAGTCGCCTTGATCCTTTTCTTACTGATTTTTGTCATAGCCAATCAATGATGGGAAGTAGCGGCGGTTTGGTATGGAAAAATGATACTGTTGCATTGTATCGTCCGGGCGGTTGTATTGAGACTTCAATATTTTTACCTAAATTTTACGATTATTTGCGCAGAAGAATGGGGCAATATGTTAATGAAGAAGGACAGAGAAAAGATTGTTTTCGTTTAAAATACGAGAGACATGTCGATGGTGTTGTTTACGACAACGATAATAAAACTTTAATTAATGGATTGCGTTTTTTTAACAATTCCAAGGTTAAATATAATAAACATTCCTATGACAAATCCGATTATGCTTTTTGTCCTGGCGCGGAAGTTGGAACATTAGAGCGTTTTGGTTTTAAAGAACCTGCTTATGCTGGATTTGGTGGCGTGTCTTTGATGTTGAATATTCCTATTCCTCCAGATAAATTGGAAGAGTATTCAACGTTTAATCATTGTATGGAAGTACATCAAGAAGGTGTTGTGTTAGCTTGGCAAGCGAGAAAAAAAGGAAATAAAATTTTTATTGGTGTGGCGGGTACAAAAGCTTTTTATGGCAAGGAAGTACCAGATATCAATGGAGAATTCGCGATTGATAGAGCTGTAGTGCAAGCAAATATGATAAAAAAAGTTTTACCACGCCTTATGTCTATGGCGCTTGGAAGAAATTTAAAAGATGAGGAAGTTCTTACTCAAGAAGATGTAACTATGTTAGAGAAAAAAGGTATAGCTAAACGTTGGGTTGGAAGACGAGCTGTTACTTATGATGGATTTCCAACTTTAGGTAGTCTCTTTAATCAGCATGGAAAAGTAATTAATGCACGTACAACAGATCATCTTAGCTCTGCCGGTACGCATGCTACTGGTGCAGTGGTGATGAGCAGAAAAGCAGAGCAGGAAAAACCTGATGATGTGTTATCTCAGGCTGTATTGTCTTATGGGTGTTCGCGCAGATCGAGATTGTAGTCATTAAAAATTACTACCAAGTTATTAATTCACGAAATGCTTGGTAGTAATCTCTTTTATAATTAAATTATTTTTTTATTTTGAGAGAATAAAAATATGATATGGACAGAATTTACATTTATTTTGCGACCATCCACTTTGGGTGGAGTTGGTGTTTTTGCGACGCATGATATCCCGATTGGTACACAATTATTTTCAGGTGCTTTTACTCCGAAAAAAATGAAATCTATAAATGTTCCTGAAGCATTCAAGAAATATTGCATTTATCTTAACGATGAAGAATGTCTATGCCCTGAACGGTTTGATCGAATGGAAATAAATTATGATAACATTGACTCATTTTAAAGATTACATTCAGAACGAAACTGATCTTAAATTAGAAGAAAACGTAATTGAAAAATTGTTTAAAGAATTTTTTGCTGATTTGAATTTCTCATCACATCCTAAGCTGGTTGTCCTAGGTGGATCTCCAGGTTCTGGAAAAACTACTTACAGACGACGTTTTTTAAATTTATCTGATTTTCATGTGCACGATATGGATGAAGTGCTTGTTAGATTACCGGGATACAAAGAGGACTGCGAGCAAATTGACATAAAAAATGCATTTGAACAGTGGTGGCCAATCGCGCAAAAGATAGCAAATGTAATGGTGAGATTCGCATTTAAACATCAATACAATGTAATTTATGATCGCACTTGCGGAACAGAGGAAAGTTTTTTAGATTTGAAAAGAATTTATGAAGGAAAACGCTATCATATAACTATTTATGGGTTCTGGGTTTCAGAAGAAATACCATTGACTACCGTTATAAATAAACCAAATGAATTACTGCCCAAAAAAATTGAGCTTTCTCATGAAGCAAAAGCTTTATATATAAAGTTTCACGATGCGATTGAAGGTAAGGTTGGTGATAATCAACTGTGAGTTTTCAGCAAAGTTGCTGAAAACTCACAATTTATTAAAAATATTTTTATTTAGAAATAAAATGGGAATCGTACCATTCCAAACTTCTTGTGAGCTTGTCGACATAGTGAGCCGTTTCTGCCAAGCCGTGACCCTCACGGGGATAAAGCACTAGCATCGTCTCAACCCCAACATCCTTTAAAGCAATAAAATATTGCTGCGCTTGTTCGGGTGGAACATCGTTATCATTAGCGCCGTGAATAAAAAGTAAGGGCGTTTTAACTTGGTTGGCATATCTAATTGGAGAGCGATTCCACAAAAGATCCTTGCGTTGAGGTGTGTTGAAGTAGCCACGATATTCTGAAGGTAGATAATCGTGGTAATACGAGAGGTAATTAGCACTTACCAAATTTGAGATGCCGGCGATTGAAATTGCAGCTTTAAAGCGTGTGGTCTGAGTAATCAACCAATTCGTAAGCTGGCCACCATAGCTAATACCTTCAATACCCAAACGATTCGGATCAAGCCATTTATATTTTGCTAATACTGTATCTACAGCTGCGAGTATATCCTTACTTTCTGCTCCATCTTGGTCGCCGATGATTTTGTCCTCGAATATTTGTCCATAACCAGTTGAGCCGCGATAATTCACCATCAATGTGGCAAAGCCGTGCCCAGCATAGATCTGAGCAGTGCTGTTAAGTTCCGATCCTTGTTCGCTGTGCGGACCGCCATGAAGAATAACGATCAATGGCACCGACCCATTGGCTGGATGGGTTCCGAGATTGGCTGGTGTAGTAAGAAATGCCTCAACAGGAGTGCCGTCGAAACTTTTAAATTCCACTCTCTGCACAGGGGCAATAGTTTTTTTGGATAACACTTGCTGGCTCATGTTAGTTAATTGTTTCGGCGTGCTCTCATCTTTGGAGAGTAAGTATAGATTGGGTGGCGATGTTGGGGTTGTATAGGAATAAGCGACAGAACCATTATTGGCTAGGGCAAAATTTAAAACGCTACCATTATTTGCAATAACATTTACAGGTGTTCCACCAGTTACTGGGGTCTTTATTAATCTAACCTGACCACGATTTTGCACTGTGCTATAGAGCCATACGCCATCAGCTGACCATTGAGGATCGCCGTAGCGAAGGTCAAGTTGGCCGGGCAAAATGTGAGCGTTGGTTCCATCTGCATTCATTATCCACAGATGCGTATCTTCGCCCGTTGTCTCCATTGAAGTAATAGGGCGTACTGTGTGCGTATAAGCAATGAGAGAACCATCGGGTGACCAAACTGCTCCATATTTTGGCCCTACTGAATGTGTCAATTGCTTGATTGAGCCATCTGAAATTTTCACGGTCAAAATATCATAGCTAAAGTCTTGATCTGGATTAGGCTGAAGGTTTGATTCAAAAAGAATAACATCACCTCTTGGAGACCACTGGATAGAATGTTCATAACGATCACCCTTAGTAAGTTGTTTAATTTTTTTTGTGGTGACATCGACAGTAAAAATGTGTAATCGCATGTTGTCGTTGTAAAGATTCGCGCCCTGAGATGCTGTGGGTTTATAAAGGTAGCGGGTGATTACCTGGGATCGCCGTTGGCGCTTGGCTCCGGGCCTGGTGTTGCTGAAATGAAGGCAATTTGTTTACTGTCGGGAGACCAGGCAATATTATTGCCGATGCCAGGAAGAGGTGCGTTGGTGCCTGTTATTGGAGCTAAAAAAGTTTTCTCTTTGCCATTTGGCTTAGCAATATAAAGTCCTGCTTTTCCATCAACTGATCCTTGGCAGGCTATCCATTTTCCATTCGGCGACCAAAAAACACTGCTCTCGCAGTTGCCAGCAATCGGATGACTGACAAGAGATGTGTTTTGTCTCGAAGTCAAATCCATGATCATTGTTGTTGTGCGGGGATGCCGGGGTGAATCAGTGCGTGAAATCTTGTAGCTCGCGAACTGGCCATCGGGTGATAATCCAACATCACTGAGGATCTCCAAACTATAAAGATCCTGGACTTGAATTGTTGATCCTGTTGAAGGACCAGGAGGCAAACTGGATTGAGTAGTTGCTTCTGTTATTTTTGGTAAAAGTCCTAACAAAACTGCTATTGTGACAATTCTTGTGAATCCTATCTTTTTCAATTGTGCCATCATCATAAGTGATTAATAACCTTGTCAATTAATTCTGGTTTGTTGTAACTTTTCTATAGAGCTGCATAATACATACCCATTAGCTTAAACGCAATCCGCCTCATTTATTTAGTCCAGTGCATTGATTTATATGAAAAAGTTCGCTAGTCTTGCCGCAAATCAAATTATCAAATTTACGCAAACTTATTTTTGGTCTCGGCAGGAAAATTAATAAAAAGACGAAAAATACAGAACAATCCAACACTATAATAATAATGCGACGGCACCATCAAATGTAGAATCAGTTGACACTATTGCAAAACAATCAGTTTTATTGGTAAAAAAACGAACAACATGATACAATCGGGTAATCAATTGTATTTTATAGGGTTTTAATTATAATGCGTGCATCGGCAGAGTTAAAAGTTGAAGAATTTAATAATGAAAAAACAGTGAATTTTGCTTCTCGCACTGAAGATGACGGTTTAGAGGTACAAGTTAAAACTGTGGGAGAATTGCCTAAGTTTCTCGGTCAGGATTTTCAATGGTGTGAAAAAATAATTAATAATTATGACACCAACCCGATGTCATTATGTTTATTAAAATTACCTTCTAATACTCCAATTGAAAATGTTTTTTTACCTCAGTTTGGTTTGAGAGAAAAACTATGGCATGACAATGATTCAGGTATCATTCTGCAAGATGAAAAACTGTATTTTATTGAAGCTCGAAATAAAAAATATTGTAAGATTTTAATTGATGAGATACGTGCAAAACCATTAATGAGTTTGTTTAATGATTTACAACCACAGGTTCTTAAATTGGCAAATAGCCAAGAGATAGAGCTAGTTAAAGCGACATTAGGCACTTGCAATCTTTTTATTGACGATACTATCAGTGCTATAGAATTTCATGCAAAAATGCTACAAATTCAAGAAAATTATTCCAAGCTGGCAATTATAAAAATAAATGAAATTGTTGGGTATGGTGTCATTGCACTAGAGGATATTTCTGCTGATAGTTGCGTTACGTTTTATAGTGGTGTTTTGTTAAAAAAAACGGGAATATTAAGACCAGTAGATGACTGTGAGTATTCTTTAGGTAATCCCGTTTGCATAATCGATGCTAAAAAATTTAGAAATATTGCTGGTTTTCTTCCTCATGCTTTCAATGACATAAATAGTTTTTTCCCTATTCAAGAAAATGCTAATGAGGCTGATTACTCTGCGTGGAGAAAATCAATTTTAAGAGCCAATTTAAAAAGCCTGCCTCCTGTTATTTATGAGCATATCCCATATATGTTTTTCCACAGCAGAGAGTTAATTAAAGCGGGTAGTTTAGTAGCTTGGGATTATGGAGTTGGGTATTGGAAGGCAAAGAAAATAATGCCTGCGTTGACGTCAATAAAGGGAGAAATTATTTCTCCTGACACCTATCGTTGCAAGGATCATAAGATTAATCAAATTACAGATCAAATTACTTGGATATCCGATGAAAAATCAGTTAATGTTTCTTATGCAAGTTTGACTACAAAGCAAGAAACTGTAACTCATAGTAGCGCAGCTTTTTTTGCTAAAAGTGGAAAAAAAGACGCCTCACAGTCAACAACATCACAAACTAATTTAGAAAAAAACCAGCAAAGACGAACCTGCTGTCCATGTGTATTGTTATAAACACATGAGTTTTTGCATTTATCGACTACTAATTCAACCCGTCTTAAATTTTCGTTTTTTATGTAAGTGTTTTTGGCAAGCAAGATGGCCAGGTCAATGGGATGTTAATAATACCTAAAAATGATTAGTGAGAGGTTCGACATAATGATACACATATGGTGGCATTGCTTTTGTCATTTGGCGCGAATCCTAAAGGTTTAAAAGAATCCACAGCCTCATCTGATCGTTCTGCTGCGTTAGTTGCTGCTGAAGCTAAGGCATTCCATGATCAGGGAGTTGAGCTCCAGCAAACATTTTCTGTTATCCTTCAATCATGGCGTCAGCAAGGTTCGTGTTTTAATAAGATCGATCTTGCTTGTGCGAATTTGGTTGCTACATTTTTGAGTTTACCATCCGACTGTCCGTTACCTTCTCCTTCCATTAAATCTACTCGAGATTTTATGACAAAAATCTCTGCAAAATGTCTTTTGAATAGTTCTGCTGGTTTCTTTAATTACCATTCACCTGCAGCTAAAACATTTCTTGAGGAACTCAAAAAAATTACGGACAGTCATTCCGTTACAACCGAAAAAGTAAGTCAGGCAGTGAGTAAATTTAAGGAAACGAACCCAAAAAAAAATAGCAACACTGCAGGCTTGCTGAAACTATATAAATTGGACTCAGAAGAAAAAGTTTTCAGACCTCATTAAAAATAAAATGCTTTTGCTTCCTATAGAAAAATTGAATGTACCTGAGCTTATGAGTATCACATCACATTTAGCATTGGATGGTAGAGATATCGGATAACAATTAATTTTTTTTGTTAAGTGGTGTTGTGTCATGCTTTTTTCTCAATAAATTTTTCATTTTTGTCTTCCCACGAAGCGGCTAGATTATCAAGTGCTTGTTCGGTTACGCGAAAGACTGTCCATTCATCCATTGCTTTTGCGCCGATTCGTTTATAAAAACCGATCGCAGTTTCATTCCAGTCAAGGACCCACCATTCCAGGCGACCACAATTTCTGCTTTTTGCTAAGTGGGCGAGATAAGCCAGCATTTTTTGGCCAATGCCTTTCCCGCGTGCTTCAGGTTTAACAAATAAATCTTCCAGATAAATACCAGGCCGTCCCAGAAAAGTTGAGAAGTTATGGAAATATAGCGCGAAACTAACGGGGGCGTGATTAAGGTAACCAATGCTGACCTCGGCGTGTGGATGTTTGCCAAATAGTGTTTCTTTTAAAATATCTTCTGTTGCAACTACTTCATGCAGTAATTTTTCATATTCAGCAAGTTCTTTGATAAAGGAAAGAATAAGCGGGGTATCATCAACAGTTGCAGGTTTAATTTCAAACAGGTCGGTCATTATTTTTCTCTCCAAACTTTAAGCATGAAAATGGATAATAATCACTAAGACAGATATGCCTTGGGCATAGGTAAAGAGGGATTGCTTAGCGGGTGGTCATTTTATTATAATCTAGGATTTAATTTTATGCACCACAATCATAGGCAAGAAAATCTACGAATGCAGACTTATGCTTCATTTTGACCTATGTGGCGTGGGTGAATGTTATTATTTACATTTTTTTCAATTTGTTCTAGTGAAACACCTTTGGTTTCTGGAACATAAAAATAAATGAAGATGAATGAAATTGCATTCGTGACAGCATATATCCAAAATGTATTGGCTAAATCAACTTGTTGAACTAATTTTAAAAAAGTCAATGTTACAATAAGACTTGCTCCAGTTTCTGCAGTTACAGCAATACTCATTGCTAATCCTCTAATTTTAAGAGGATAAATTTCTGCGATAATTACCCAAAATAAAGAACCTAAACTAAGGCAATAACCTATAATATAAGCTGATAAAAAGCAAAAAATGAGCCATGAATATATTATTCCTTGGCTATAGAGAATTCCTGAAACAGTGAGACTGATTACTGAAACTAATGTACCAAATAATAATAAACGTCTTCTTCCTACATAATCTATTAAAAATGCGACAATAATAGTTGTTATTAAATTGACAATGCTAATAAGAAAAGAAGCAAAAATAGATTGAGATATAGGGTGGAATCCTATTTTAAGAAAAACAACAGGACCAAAATATAAAATCATAGCGATTCCGCTCAATTGTTGTAAAATTCCCAATAAGATTCCAATCCACGTAATATGTTTAGAAAATAATTTAAAAAAAGAAGCAGAATGTTTTGTTTGCTTTAATATTTCATTTATTTCGGCTAATTCATTTATTATGATTGTTTCATTTTCTCGGATTTTTTTTAAAATATCACGCGATTCATTGATACCATATTTTATAGCTACCCAACGTGGTGAATTTGGCGAAATGAGCATGCCTAATAATAAAATAGAAGAGGGAATTAGGCCTGCCAAAATAAGATAACGCCAACTTTCAATGCTGATATTATGAATAAGATAACCCACAAAAAATGAAAGAGATTGTCCTGCTGTCAGTGCAATGCTATTCATTAGTAATAATGACCCGCGAATTTTAGGTGGTGAAATTTCTGAAATAAACAAAGGTGCCATAAAAGATCCCATCCCAATGCATATTCCAATAACAAAACGACCGACTAAAAATGAATACATTCCATGTGAAAATGCGGTTAGCATTATTCCGCAACTAAAACCAAGTGCGACAAATATTAATATATTTTTTGGGCCTAGATGAAGGTTCAACTTTCCGCAAATAGGTAAACTAATGAATGCACCTAAAATACTTGCACTTGCAATAATTGACCATTGACTATCAGAAAGATTAAATAAGCGAGTTACTTGATCTTTGCTCACACCAATAATGCCTGCATCAAATCCCAACAATAAGCCGGAAAAACTAGAGATCGCTGTAATCAATGCAATGTACACGATAGGCGACGGATGATAAAAAAATTTCATAATAATTATTTTTCCAATAAGTCGTCAAGCCAGGCAGCGTTTTAACAAATATAACTTTAGTTTACTGATTAGAAATAGTGGTCGATGTTTTATAGTACACTGTAAAGTAAATTTTTCAGAGTGTGGCATCTCATCTTGCGTCGATCTTGAAACGTTTCTCAATCGCAAAAACTCGACGTACAAAGCAAGTACGCCTGCGTTTTTGCTCAATCGAAAACGTTTCAATATCTCGCAATCTGAGCGCCGCACTCTGAAAAACTTACTTTACAGTGTACTAGTGATTTAAATGCTATCACACTATCACAGAAAAGAATTTCTGTCACTAACAAGAAGGGAAAAGGTGTCAAGTACTCACACCCAATATATCTCATAAAATAATTATTTAAATTAGCTTTAATTGTATTTATAATTTCTTACTCATCATGAAAATTTAATTCAACTTTTAAATAGTAGTATGTTAGTACTTGACACTGATCCTCTGATTTTTTAATACTGATTCCCTTTATTCTTTAAATTCTTTCAAAAATCGGGGTTTTATATGCGAGAAAGATACCGACAAGCAGGACTCATTGGCCCAGAAGCCAAACTTGATGATGAGCAGTTTTATAGTGGAAAGTTTGGGTTCGTTTTTACGAACGAGTATGTGATCTGTGCCAAAGCAGATGCATCATATCATTCGATCTCTGCGGACAAATTGCATTTGATATACGATAAATTAAATCGGATTGATACAAATGGCATAGATGACCCAGAAGAAATCAAGGCGCATCAAAAAAGAATAGCAAAAGTCCAATCGCTTATTCGTTTCAAAACACATGACATCCATGGAATGAACATATCGGAACTCGGATGGTACCTTTGTGATCTCAGCATGTTCTACTCAATAGATCTAACCGATCCGAAACCTATACCTCCAGAAATTTCTCGACTTAAAGAGAGTGCCCAAGATTTGTATGCTAGCTTAAAAAAGAGGGAAGAAGCCGAAATGAAAAAGACACCCGATGTTCAGCCTCCGGGAAAAAAGCCGGTGTCTTCTTCAGGATGGCCTGCAAAATGGCCTGCTAAGTTTCTAACCGCGACTTTTGATGATGACAATCGTTGGAGGCAAACACAAGAATTAACTGTTTTCCGAAATCATAGTGTCTGACATCATTAAAATGATTAGTGAGAGGTATATTTATTCTGGCTCAGCGGCCTGGTCTCGGGGATTCATTAAGAGCACTACGAGCTTCATGAGGCGATAGCTGCGAAACTCTTTGCAATGCATCATTAATCGGTACATCATCGCTAACCAAACGATCAAAAGCTAGATAATGATTAAGCGTAAATTTTTCTTTATAACTGTTTGCATCACGTAGCATAGCCTCTGTTAAACCTCTTGCCTGATAACTTAATAAGGCATGTTCTTCCCAGGCATTTAATTTTCTTTGTTGTGATGGATTGTTTGAAAACATTAACAAAGGTGTTGGCGTAGAAAGACGAAAAAAACGATTATGTTCAAGTTGTTGGTGTTGAAGTGGTAATCGTTCTCGTAATGCAAATGCAGAGTGGGTTACAAAATTTAAATAATTTGGCAGAAAATCATGCCAGTAAAAATAGTCTTCAGCTGACAGTGGGGTATCTTTAAGTTCAGGCGGCAGATTATTTACAACTAGATTTTCAAAAATTGCCAGTCTGGCTTGTGATTCTGGTGAATGAAGTATTAGTCCTGCGATGACAATTATCAGAAGCGCAGTAGCAGCATAATCAAGGTCAGGTAGCTCTCGAAGCTGCGAAGAGGGTGGATTCAGATTCGATGCTCTTCCTTCCCATCCTTCAGTTCCAGTCTCCATTGTTAATGATGGCGCGATACTGGACATTTGTTCTGCTGCATTAATTGCGCGCTCTAGCCGCTCATCATCTGACAAACCATCAAATGCTCTTTCTAATGGCGGATGATTCGATGATTCTGATTGGGTCTCCGATGAGGTTGGCATGTGAATTCTAGCGGGAAAAATTGGATATCTAGGGTTAGGATCGGCAAAATGAAAGCTGTATAAATAATCTGCTGGAGAAAATAATCCGGCTATCAAAGAATCGTCATCATCGCTTCTCTCATTGTTACCACTCATCGATGATGTTTCTCTTCTCAATGCTTCCTCTACTTGCCTAATCCCGCGTTCTAGTCGTCTTGAAATACTTGATTGGTTGCCTTGCGAAAATTGTTGATTCGCATTGAAAATGCTAGAAAACAAACTAGCAGTGCTGGAATTCGGAGCTTCATTAGAAAAACGCTGCGTTTCTCGAAACATCCATTCTTCTTCAATTTCAGTGATTGTCTGTGATTCAAGAGAGCGAGGCCTCGATGCTGCTGCGTCCATTATTTGTTTATTTTCTTTTGGTTCTCTTTGTTTACTTTGTTGGTTTTCAATATATTGATTTCGCTGCGTTTTATTCATGGAAGAAAGTTCATTAAGTCTGCTTTTAAGCTGATTAATAATAATTTTTTTAAATTCAGCTTTTGCTTCAAATATTTTATCTTCTCTAGAAATTTTTATTTCTCTCTGTTTTTCTTCGTTCGAATTATTATGTGATAACTCTCTTGTAGGAGTGGAAGTTGGAACATCAATATAATTACTGCCGAGGAATCGCGAACTACTAACTTGATTTACCATCTTCACTATGTCGTCTGTTGCGTAAGTGTCATAACCTTTATCAATTAATTCTTGTAAGTTATGAATGTCTTCATCGTATTCTAACGTGTCAAGTATAAGTAAATGATTGGCGGTACCCCCAGAAATTAATTTTTCGGCAGCCCGGCAAAAAAGCAAAATATCTTCTGGAGTCTTGAACTTAACTCTCTTGATTGCAGCATCTGCAAGTTCCCTAAATTGCACCTCAAGTTGGAATGAAAATGGCATTTTTGATCCTCGCTTATTCAAATAGTTATCGAGTTATTTTGATATTAAATTTTTATTTAAGCATAATATAAATCAATTTAGAATAAAGTAAAGCATCAAAAGAGAAATCGTCATGGCAGGCAGATTGGCAGATGAAAGTCAGGATGGAATGAGACGCTATTTCACGGAATGGCCGTAATTTTTTTTGGGAAAAATATTCAACACAATAGGAAATTTTATTTCTAGGGATGACACGTTTTATTAGATTCTTTTTCAAAGTTAATTTCAGCTAATTCGTCAAAAATTACTTCTTTTAATGGTTCTGATAAGGTGTTTATTTTCGCAAAATCCATTTCTAAAGTATAAACTTTTACTGAATCCCATAGTCCTTTCTCATCATACAGATTACTATCATCTTTGCCAAATGGAGTTAATAATCCCTGATTATAAAGATCACAAATAGTTCCAGTTACGCTTGATAATTTTTTATAAGGTTATGATTTTTGATAACCAGAAAATGAGTAATAATTGTCATCAAAATAAAAATAGAAATAATCATCCCAATATTTTGAAAGGATCCTTGATAAAAATATCCGGCGAGAGCAACACTCAGTGCTGAGAATATAAGCTGCGATCCTTGAAGAACGGCTGATATTTTACCTTTTGCGTGTGGAATAAAATTCATGCAAATAGGGACTAATATATTGGAGGGTATGATCTGACTAATAATGAATGGTAGAAATGCAATTGTGATTAGTAAAGGATTAAAGCTATTAGTGATGGTAATAAAGCCGATGCTGATCAAGCTGACGATATAAATTTTACTTGCTGTGCGTAAAATATTTTCTTGAGGAAATGTATGCATGATTAAACCGAATAATACACTGCCAACTGCAAATACCAGTGCAAGCATGCCTTGATAATAACCAAAATGCGCAAGACTTACGTGTAAATCTTTCATATATAGCAGAGGCGACATTCCTACAAAAATCCAATAAGGGACAAACATGAAAATAATATTGATCATCAACAGCATTAAAGAGCCTGATTGGAATAATGGAATATATCCTCTAAACGAAATAGTTTCTTTATGCTCAGGTAATTTGTAAGGAATAAATAAAACGGTCATCGCCAATACTAAAATTCCTAGCAATAATAAGGCTGTAAAATTTCCGTGCCAATGGAAATACAGTGTTATATAGCTGCCAATGACTGGCGCAACGGCAACAGCAGTATTTTTTGTGCCATTTAACATCGCCATCCAGAACTGTTGTTGTTTAAGTGGGTAAGAGTCAGCAATAATTAGAAAACTTAAAATAGCGGGCGATGCTATTCCTATGCCCTGTAGAAATCTGCCTGCAAGAAGAAATAAATAGGATGATGCCCATAAACAACATGCACTACCAATAATAAAAGTAATTAGACCTAGGAATATGATTGGTTTTCGCCCATAACGATCAGCAAGACCGCCAACAATAAATAAGCTAATGCAATATCCTAAAAAATTAACTGATAATAAAGATTCCACCCAAAATGGCGACAAATGAAAATGGGTTTGTATCTCAGGAAAGCTTGGCACAAAGAGATCAAACTCCATGCCAGCGAGCAAATCCATTAAAATAACAGTAATTAAAATTATACTTTTGGAAGTAATCTTATTCATCAGTGATGCAACCAAGTATATGAACATCGTGAGGAAGCAGAGTTAATTTCATAGCGTAACCTTTTCGATTTCCCGAGCTATTGTGGCAATTGCTTTCGTTGTATTGTAATTCATTGTTGTTTATCCATCTAACGAATTCCAGCGGACATTTTTTCCCCTGCCGAGATTTCATTTGATTTGGTATTTCCGTCAAATTTCCCGTTCTTGTATCAATTACACTAATCTCATTCCAAGCGCTTTCAATCGCAATGTGATTACCGTTTGGCGAGAGATGAGCTGTGTAGGGTGATATAATCGTATTAAGATAGTTGATCTTTTTGCTGACTGAATCAACTGAAAACAAAAATTGAGGCGTGCCTCCTGTGCCAGATACATCTGTTTCAGCATCTACAAAAAGAATTCCTCTTTTTTCGTCATAAGCGACAAATTCAGGACCGCTAATTATGCATTTATCAAAACATTTGCTGTTTCCTGATTGTGATTCTGTGCAAAGTGTTGCGTCGATGTCTAAACAAGCTTCTTCCGGCACATGCAAATCATCAATTTTAATTGACGTAATTACATTACTGATTTTCGGAAATTTTGGAAGATCAGATCGGATGGGGTTAGAAACAAATTGGGATTTATATATTATTATTTGATTTTTTATATTTTTTATCGCTATGTTGTTATAGATATGAATGGATTCATTTGAGGGTGAGGCAATTCTTGGAGTGAAAAAAATAATAGATATTATTATTGCTATTGTTTTTTTAAATGTTGTCATTATTATTCTCCATAAATTAGATAACGCACTGTAAAATTTTTGATGTTCCATGGGCTAAGATTTGGTTTATACTGGTTCGTGTCTGTGGTTACAGTGGGTAATTTGGCGCTGATTCCTTATTATATCGTTATCGTGTTTGCATGGCGTGGTGTGATTTATCTGAACGCTTCCTGAAAAATCAATTGAACCCGCGTCCCAGTCTTTTTTTAACCATTAAAATGCAGAAAATTCACTTTTTCTTTTTGACAAATTGACGCCCAGTAAGTTATTGAAACGCTCCACGGGGTATAGCCAATCTTGTTCGCCACCTTTGGTTGGCATGTTATTGATGCGCTCTGCGATATCATGCCAATCAACAGGCAATGGATCACCTGGGTAGGGTTCAGCACAGCGTTTAAAGTCGTTCATGTGCCCCAGGATTTTTCTATCAACTGTTTTAACAAAGATGAGTTCTTCTGCAAACAGCTTTTCCACTTCAAAAGCAAGTGCTGGTAATGAATTTTGCTGAAACAGTTCTTTGAGCTGATTTTTAAAATAAGCGATCATTCCCTTGGCGCTGCCTGCATCAGCGTAGGGGATAAAAAAAGTGAAGGTAGATTTTGCATGGGTGATTATCGCTATTTTCTTGCGATCAACAATCATTCGGTCAATAAACCAGTCATCAAGTGGATGTGTTATGGTGAAAGGCTCATGCAATTGTTTAATTTTGCAGTCTGTTGCAAATTTTTGTGTTAGGCGAAATTGTGGCACTGTTCTATCTCATATTAATTTCAATGGGTGACATATTGTCGCCGGTTAATGCTACCTGTTTATTCCCCCGAATTCGAGGGAATTAAAGATGTCGAATTCGACATTTTTAACCCCGATTTTTTGAAAACCAAAATTCTCTGATTTTTGAAAGCAAATTAAGCAAAGAGTCAACAAGTGCAAAAATTTCACGAGTTCAAAACGCCAAATATGGACAATTTAGTCATTCCAGATTCTAGAATATAGAATGGTGGCTTATAAGCCAACCGGTTACAAATGTAACCGGTTGTATTCTTCAATTCAGGTTTTTTCATAATGATTCTGTATTGCTGCCCGAACTTCTGACATGTCTATGCCAACAGATGATGAGTACTGTATAAGATCAGTTTCAACTGAAGCTAGAACTGGGGTATCTCCAAAATCTCATTTCTAATTTTCCCGCATACCCAGCAAAATACCCCACTTGAGTTCTGGCTGTCTGGGGTACCTATTGGATTTCTTGGGACATATTAGAAACGAAAAAGCCCTTGATATCAAGGGGCGGCGTCAATCATATTGGTTAAGTAACTGATTGATAATAAATAATTAAGTGAATGTGGTCTTTCTGAGAAGCCCCCAATTAAGCCCCCAAAAACTCCGTACTGACGGGGAAATTGAACCGGCGTCCTGATTAAAAATCACATTGAGTTAATGTTAATCTTCTGTAACTAAGTCGTTACTGGATTGGGTGCTGGGTATTTCAAAATATTCATCAATAAGAGGCTCTGATACTGAGTTAAAGCGCTCAGGTAGTATGCTATTGCTAGGCTCCCATTCATTAGATGCTACAGCTTGCTGACTTAAATATACTGAATTCGCTGAAAAAATATCATAATTTTTCATGTTATGACCATCTGTAAGTTGCATCGATATTACTCATTATAGCAGATTTTACTCCATTGTCTCTTTGCGCCAGCCCTGCTCTAGGGTGGTCATAATAACATTTGTTTTGCCGTTTTGTTCAGTGTTGCCTACTAATTCGTAACTTAATGTTGCTACATCGGTATCGAAAGTACTTTCTATAAAGGCAATTTTTGCGGTAGTTGGATTGGTTTTACTTATATTGTTACCTTTCTTTTCTGCGCGTATTTTAGTTATTTCTGTTTGATATTGTTCAGCAGGTTTGAAAGGTGCAAGTAATTTCAGCTCATCTTCGTATTCAAGGTATAGCTTCCACATTAGTGCTTCTAATTCAAGCGGGGCATCTCTTACCGTGTCTAAGCCAATTTGTTCTCGAGCTTCTTTTCTATTAATTGGGTGCCCATGATAAAACAACTTAGAAGTTAAATTATCAGCGATTTCTGTTATTTTATGTTGCTCTTTTGGTGAGATGTGCAAATTTAATAATTTGGAAGCCATCATTCGAGATTGAGAAATAGACCTTCTCACATTGCCTAGAGCAAGGGGATGAATTTGGTTTGCTAATATGTTAAATGCCTGGACTAATTCATCTTCATGGTTGATACCTACATCTTCTTTTATTAACTGTATATATGCAATTACATCTTCTACGCTAATTGGTATATGTAGGCCTGATTTATTATTTACTGGATTAAATTGATTGCTAACAGAAGGGTCAGTTGGACCAAGCATACCCATCGGGTGCATGATGATTTCATTTGCACCAAGAGCAGTTAAAGTTGCTGCACTAAAAGCTCGATGAGGCACTAAAACACCAAAGTCATCAGTATATTCTCTAATAAGAGTAACTAATCGCCAGGGAACAATCCCATCTCCGCCATTGCTATGAATCAGCAGATCAATTTTTGGTTTTGTTTTACCCTTGTGTCCATTTTTAATTTTTTCCAAATGGTCATATATATATCTAATAATGTCAATATTCATGGGCACTTCAAGGCCGGGCCGAGTACTGGTTAGATAAGTAATTAAAGATGAATTTCGTTCATTTTGAATTTGTTTGATTAGTTCAATACGTTGGGGCTTTCTATTCACACTTGTTCCACTCGACATTGTGCGTATTCCATTATGTTGTAAAATGCTGTGATTTATATATTAATTGATTTTAAAAAACAAGTACGCCAGAAAAAAAAGAAGGAAGACTGGTAAATAAGATTTAGAATAATTGCTAATTACGCTTGGTATGGTTTATTTGAGCTTTTATTCTTTGTATCGTGTCGTTGCTTACTTTGTAAAACATGAGCTAGGCTTGTATAATTACACTTTCTTGCTTTCGCAACGCATCATATCTCGTTTTTTGAAAGTACAATTCTGCAAGCCTGGCCATACTCTCCAAGAGTGCAAAATGATGGGGTTAGAAATTAATAGTTTTGTATATGAGTATTATCAAGATGCGAAGCATTTTGAATAATTTGGAAGTGAATTAAGTGGCTGAGTATTATCAACCAGAGATTCAGAAAATTATACAATTTTGATGGAGTTCTATTAAGTGAAATATCTGAAAAATTATTCAAGAAAATCTAGAGTGTTTATTGCGTCATGCCTACTGTTTCTCTGCCAAATACAAATTGCAAAAGCTGAGCATGTTTTGCCAATTTTTTCTGGATACTGGTATACATCTGTTGAATATGATGGATTGGATTCATGTGGTGGACAAATTTTTAAAACCTATCACGATAAGGAAAAAGGGTCTGTAGAGGAAGTTGCTAAACACTTGCTTTCTGGTGTCCCTATTCATGAGTATTGCGAATGGAGCGATATTCGTTTAGATAGGGATTCTGAGCATTCGCCATATGACTATCCCAGTTGGATAGACAGTTATTCAGACTGGAATAAGACAAAGTCTGACCCAAGTGCTGTTGTACCTATGGTCGCAAGAAGAGAATGCAAAAATAAAGAAGGAGAAGATCTTGATTTTACGTCAATTAGAATTGAACCATCTTATGTTTGTCCACAAGGCTCAATAGCAGGAGAAACCGGATGCGATACTCACCAATCCTGTTATGCAGATCTTGTTGCGCGCGATTTGGCATGGCCTGTTGTTAGTGTGTTTGGTCATGTGGGATTATCATTTGCTAATTCGTTTGTTATTGAGGTTCTTAAAAAATCAGACGACTTTCCACACGATGGTATTCAGGTAGATTATCTAGATAAGTTTAAACATATTGCAGGTTATCCTTATTGGGGAGAAAAGTATGGGTTGGTAGAAAAAAACACTCTTACCTTCGATGAGAGCGGCGACATAATTACAAAAGCAAGTTTGCAGGATCTTTATCCTTTTGAATATACAATGGGATGGGACTGGCATCCGGGAAGTGACGGTGCACAATACATATATAATCAATCTATCCATCAGTGGCAGTTACTTAATGCTGTAACAGCGGCAAAATTTCGCTGCGATTCATTTGTTTATTTTGCTTATTTGATGGGTGCAAACTTGCATATTTTTCCGGTCTTTATGTTTCCTTTTTCGCCAGTGGATATGTTTGATTTTTTTGTGGCTTGTCGCAGTTTTGAAGGAGCCAAGTGTGTTGGCGCTTCTCATCCAGTCAAGGACATTAATCTACTTATTCAGTCAGTTCAATTAGATTCAGTATTTGCAGCGCAAAAGTTTAATATTAGACAAGCTGATTATTCCACGTATCGATTTGTCAAAGACGAACAAATTTCTCGATATGTAAAACTTAATCAACTGTGGTCGCTAGCTATCAAGTATCAAGATAATCCAGATAAATTTACTTATCTTATCGATTGTTTGGATGCACTGAAACCCATTGAATTAACATCAGAGTTTATTCAGAATTTTCAATCACAGAAAAATACAGAAAATCAACAACACCTATTAATCATGATGATTAATTCTATCCAGTTCCACAGTCAAGCAGATTTAGTGGAAGCTAATAATGAAATTCCAAATATTATAAAAATACAAAATTTCATGCAGGATTTGCTAATAACATCAAAGAACAAGGAAATTTTGCGATATGTTATACAGCTGTATCCTTCTATTGTTCCGCCTAAGCAGGCGCAGCAGGATATTGAAAAAACATTCGGAAAAAAATATATGATGAATGCGGAATCGTTGCTTTCTGGTAAAGACAGTGCATTGCTAAAATTAAGAATGGCATTTTCAAGTCAAGAACAGCAAAGAATTTTATTGCCAAGTTTAATAACGAATGACGCTACAAGTTTGTTTAGTCATACAACATGCTTTGTATTGAACGAAATATCTCCTGCATCAATTGATGATAGCGTTAGAGATATTCTTAGACAGCATTTAATGCATAATAAGCAACAACTGCTTTCTGATAATGCTCAGGTCTTATCTAAATCACAGAATATTCCATTATGTAACTGGCTTGGTGCGTATGCAGCCACCATGACGCACAGTGATAAAGAGAAAGATCAGTTTATTTTGACCTTTATTCGTAACGAAAACGATACATTGGTTTTGGCAAATTTGTTATCTCATTTGGGTTGGAAGTTAAAGTCAGAATTTTCACACGAGGAAAAACAGTTTTATCACTCGAAACTTAATGAAGTGCTGAAAAACACGAGACTGTCTGGGTCTGAGAAAAAAATGATAATGCTCGGTATTTCTAGTGTTGCAAAATAAATTTAATATTTTTAATGATTAATACACTATAGATTACCTACAATTAACAAAATTTTATGGGGCATAGAGTTTTATGAAGAAAGAGTATTTTGCTATAAATATACTTACTATTATTTTTCCGATAATAATTGCAATATTATATGCTGCTGGCCTTAATTATTATAGTGCTTATCTCCGTGTTTTTGGCGTTCCTCACGGCATTTTTGAAGAGGGACTTAACACAATTCTATTTTTTGGAGGTAAGGTTATTATTTTATATTCTTATCATTTTTTTGAAAATGCAATTGTAATTTCATCCTGTATAATATTTATTTTAATTTTTTCTCGAGTCATCATAGATAAATATAATTTGTCAGGATATTTTATTAATAATTCTAAGAAGAATTTTCCTAATACTGAAATTTATTTATTTTTATTTTCTTTATGCCTAATTTTTATTACAGTCGTGATGATTTTATTTTTTAAAATTATCGTATTTTCTTCGGATTATGGTGAAGAGTTGGGTAAAAAACATAAAAATGAATTTGAAAAAATATTACTTCAAGAAAAAAACAATAAAAAATTTAAAAATCCTGATTTATTTTTTTTTAAAATCAATAACTCGAAACCCGAAGCAGGCTATATTATTGCATATAGAGATAATTTTTTTGCTTTTTATACGCTCCGCGGTTTGTTTATTGAAAAGTTCTCTAACATAAATGAGATCAGAAAATTAAATGGTAGCATCAACTAAATGGTTGATGACAAATAATTAGTTGAATATGGTTTTTCTGAACACTTCAAATCAGCCCTCCGAAACTCCGTATTGACGGGAAATTGAATCATGGTAAATCAAGAATCACCTACTATCGATAAAATCGCATTATTTCGTTCACTTTTTCGTGGAAGAGATGATATCTATCCTCGCCGATTTGAAAACCAAAAAACTCAAAAAGCGGGATATGCACCTGCTTGTGCAAATGAGTGGGTAAGAGGTGTTTGCGAAAAACCAAAAATTAAATGCATCAACTGCCAGTATCGACGTTTCTTGCCGGTGACAGATGAGGTAATACGTTGGCATCTTTTGGGATTAGATGATAAAGGCAAAGATTTTGTCATGGGTGTTTATCCCATGTTCTTAGATGAAACATGCTTTTTTCTCGCGGTTGATTTTGATAAAAGCACATGGCAAAAAGATGCAGTCGCTTATTTGAAAACTTGCCAACAAATGAATTTGCAAGCGGCTCTTGAACGGTCACGATCAGGCAAAGGAGCGCATGTTTGGTTGTTTTTTACGGAGGCTATTCCTGCAGGTTTGGCAAGAAAATTAGGTTCTTATTTGCTGACAGAAACAATGGAGCAGCAACCTGATGTTGGCTTGGATTCTTATGATCGATTTTTCCCGAATCAAGATACTTTACCTAAAGGCGGTTTTGGAAACTTGATTGCTCTTCCACTACAGAAAAAAGCACGCCAAGCTGGTAATAGTATATTCTTAGATGAAAATTTAATTCCTTACGAAGATCAATGGGCTTTTGTATCGAGTTTACGCAAACTGGCACGTTCTGAAGTTGAAGCGATAGTTGAGCGCGCTGAAGCAAAAGGTTGGACGATTGGTGTACGACTCGAAGTGACAGAAGAAGATAATCCAACTCCCTGGAAAGCGCTTCCTTCGCGTCGACAGGTTACTCCTATCGTGGATTTACCTGAAAAAATTGACCTCGTAATAGGAAACGAAATTTTTATAGAAAAAAATATCTTATCACCTTCGCTTAGAAACCGTTTAATTCGATTGGCTGCATTTCAGAATCCTGAATTTTACAAAGCACAGGCGATGCGACTTCCTGTTTATCAAATTCCTCGCGTTATTGGATGTGCGCATGATTATTCGCATCACATCGGTTTACCGCGGGGTTGTCTCAATGATATTTGCCAGTTATTTTCGGATTTAAAAATCAAATTCACGATTCAAGATGAGCTTTATTTAGGAGAGCCACTCATTACGAATTTTTGTGGTCATTTACGACCTGAGCAGGAAACTGCAGTTCAGGCCATGATGAAATCAGACATAGGTGTTTTATCTGCAACAACTGCTTTTGGAAAAACGGTGGTTGCTGCCTGGCTTATTGCGCAAAGAAAAGTTAACACTCTAGTTTTGGTGCATCGCAAACAATTACAAGAGCAGTGGATAGAACGATTATTAACTTTTTTAGATTTACCCAAAACTGCCATCGGGCGAATTGGCGGTGGTCGTAAAAAGCCAACGGGATTATGTGATGTTGCATTGATTCAAAGCTTAGTGCGAGGGGATGTTGTGGATGACCAGATTGCTCAATATGGTCATTTGATTGTTGATGAATGCCATCATTTACCTGCTGATAATTTTGAAAAACTGATTCGACTTGCCAAAGCAAAATATATTACGGGACTTACCGCCACGCTTAAAAGAAAAGATGGTCGTCATCCAATGATTACCATGCGCTGTGGTCCGGTGAGTTATCAGGTCAATGCAAAAGAGCAAGCGGCAAATCAGCCTTTTGAGCATGCCGTTTTAGTTCGTCCTACTGCATTTCAATTTATTAAGCCGAGAAATGAAAATTTACGAATTCAATTTCAAGATTTGTATAATGAATTAATCAAAGATGAAATGCGTAACGAACTTATTTGCTCTGATGTGATTCAAGCGGTTCAGGTTGGTCGCTCACCCATTATTTTAACTGAGAGAAATGAACATTTAGATAATTTATTTCAAAAATTATCTTGCATGGTAAAGAACCTCATCGTGTTACGTGGAGGAATGAGTTCCAGAGAACTTAATCAAGCAATCATGCAACTAACAAATATTCCAGAACAAGAAGAGCGGGTCATACTTGCGACAGGCAAATTTATTGGCGAAGGATTTGATGATGCTCGATTAGATACATTATTTTTGACATTGCCTGTTTCATGGCAAGGAACGATTGCGCAATATGTAGGTCGATTGCATCGCCTTTATGATCTTAAGAAGGAAGTCCAAGTATACGATTACGCTGATTTTTCTGTTCCTATGTTAGAGCGCATGTTTAATCGTCGCTGCAAAGCTTATGAAGCTATCGGTTATAAAATTTTACTTCCTGCTAATGCCATTTCAGGTTGGCCTACGAGTGTTCCATTGCCTGTTGATCCTAAATGGAAGGCAGATTACGCAACAACTATAAAAAGGCTTATTTATGATGGAGTAGATGAACCTCTGGCCTCTTTATTTAGACAAGCGACAGTTTCATTGGTGAACGAAGTAGAAGGAGTTGAACGAGCGCGCAGCGTAACAGAAGCGTTTCTTTATCGTCGCCTTGAAACGTTATCCAAAACAGCAGGCTTGTTTCGCCTCAATGTCGAGCTCCCAATTTCTTTTAATGGTTTAGGTAATATGGAAATTGATTTGTTGTGTTCTACTCTGCGCATTGCCATTGAGATCGATGGAAAACAGCATTTAACAGACCCAAATGCTTATCGACGGGATCGGAAAAAAGATGCGCTGCTGCAGGAGAATGGTTACACGGTGTTGAGGTTTTTGGCAGAAGATGTTGGGAAATATTTGGATGAAGTTTTGGATACTATTATTCGGGCTTTATTAGTCAAGCAGCGTTAAACTTTTCTACGTAATTTTGTTTAAATTATCAATCAGTTCATTAGCCTGTAGATTGCGTTTTAATAAGTAAAATAAATATAATGAAACACCTAAAAAAATTAAGCCTATCCCAAAAATTGTTGTCAACAAGCCAACTACAAAAAAAGGTATTATCCCTACAAGTAGCATCCATACGGGAGATGCTTTTATAGCAATTTTTTTTGATAAATTATAATATGCTATTCCATGAAATAAATTATTTTTTATCCATCCTATTACAATAATTTCATCATCATTATCGAGAAAAATTGGTTCGGCCATTTTTAACATGATTTTTTGATTATCTAGTTCAAATAGTGCGATATGGAAAAACGATTCATTGTTTGAGCCTATAGTATGACGTAAGCTGTTGGTTTTTCCCCTATACTGAATTAATTTTTTCATTTTTGCATTCCATTTTTGAATAAGTATTTATTTTCTAAAATATTATAGCAATTAATCTTTGATGGGGAGAAACCCTTTTTCACCTAAAGATTTAATAACGCCTCTTAATAAATAATTGTTATCAAATCGAATAACGTATTTTCTTTTTCCTTCACCTTCTGGTATTAGCATTTTCTTTTCAATTAATTTTCGAATCTGGCGTGATATTTCAGATTTAGCTTTTCCTGTAAAAAGATCGTTTAGATCGGATGCTTGGATGACTTGTTTATCAGTAACACGTTTAAGTATCTTAGCTTCGCTTTCTGTTATGTATTGTCGCTCAAGTGAGTGATTGATAGTTGGTAAAAGAATTTCTTTATGTAAATACTCATAGTCAGCTAATTTATCTATTTTTTCAATTTCGTCTTTTAATCCTTTTAGTACGTATTCGCACCAAATTAGTAGTCCTTCATCGGTTCCTTTGTCGGCGATTGCGAGATTGTGATAGTAATTGTCTCTGTTATTACAAAAAATAGCAGTTGGGTTTAGAATTCTGCCTGCGCTAACGTTGAACCCTAATTTAACTAACATCGCGTAAGTAAATAAGCGAACAGTTCGACCGTTACCATTGGTGAAGGGATGCGCCCAGACAAAACGATGATGTGCAATCGCAATTTTGAGAAGGTCATGTTTGGCGCTGTCATTTTGATTTATAAATTCGAAAAGATTATCCATATATTGGCTGACGGTGCTCATGTCTGGTGGGATGTGCATCGATCTGGAAATTTTGACATTTTTGCTTCTGTATTCTCCTGGGGTTTTATCACCTTCGCCTTGTGGAGGCGCTTCTAGCCCATTAACAATCATTTTATGTATTTCACTCACAAAGATGCGATTAATAGGGGTGCCATTAATGTGTTCTTCAATAAAAGACATTGTTTCTTCGATGTTTTTAATTTCCTTTATATTGGGAGGGGGTGGTTGAGACTGGTCTATTTTGGTTTCAATGTATTCTGCAATAGTAGTGTTATTGCCTTCAATTCTTGCTGATCCGATACTTTCAAGAGTATGGAATATATGTTTTAGCTGAAAAAATACCAATGCATGGGTGGTGCCCCCAAGACGTTTTTTTCTTAAATGCTCTAGCTCAATAATTAAATCGGTCAATTTTGAGCCGAAAAAAGGCTCGACTAACCTTAAGTCATGGTGCTCGAATTTGGCTTCAGACATTTAACGGTACACTCCAAAAGAATTAACACGCCCATGGCGAACAATTAACACAAAAGTTTAAAATATAAAATAAAATCAATAGGTTGGTTTATTAATTTTAATTATAACATTTAACATTGGCTGATTCTAGATTTGAGGAAATAAATATTGAGCTTTTAATAAGGCTTATAATTGAATCGTAGGGTACTACCTGTTCCATTGCTTGGGCAAATGCTTAATGCAGCAGGAGCTATGCTCCGAGCGGGGTGGGGCTTTCACCTCGCCCAACAAAATGGAGGGTTAATGTATGCAAATACACCCAACCTTGCAAGTTGTCTATGTACGTGAAGGGCTAATTTTAGTGCCAAAATACGTTATAGCAATAGTTTTGCCTTAGAGCAAACACAGCAGTTTACCCTGCCCCCGTAATGGGGTAATTTTTTCGAAAAATATAGGTAAAAAAACGGGGGGGCACTATGGATCAGCTATTGGAAATCAGCCCGTCTATGTTTTTTCAATATGCAAAATCGCCACATTGGATATGGTATGACGTTCATGGGGATCAATCAAAAAAAATCGCACTGCCGGAGTTAACATTACGTCTAATTGAGGGTGGCGTTTTACACGAAGAAGACTGTGTTAAAGACATGCAAAAAGTTACTGTTAATAAAATCTTATCGGAAGATGAAGCAGAAAAATTAACGCTAGAATACATGAAATCTGGAGAAGAACTTATATATCAAGGCGTCATATCCTGCAGTGATGGTGATGTAAAATTTAAAGGGCGTCCGGATTTTCTTAAGAAGTACAGTGGCATTTCAAATTTCGGTAATTATTATTACATACCAGTAGAAATAAAAAATTCAATGAATTTTGATAATAAGCCAGAGTACAAAAAACAATTAATGTTATATGCAATTATCTTAGAAAAAATACAGGGATATAGGCCGTCCATTGGAGGCTTCATAAATAAAAATAAACAAGAAATTCCCTGCGAATTAACTGAGAAGATATTGCAAAGTACCAATGAAGCTATCAGCAATATTTTGAGCATTCTTCGAGGTGAGGAGCCACCTTTAAAAATTACTAAGGATGCATTGGGCACGCCTTGGGCGGAAGTTCTACTTGACTATGCGGAGCAAAAATCAGACATTTCACTGCTATATAATATTAGGGCTGATACGCTGCAAAGTTTAAATCAAGAAGGCATAAAAACTTTAAGCGATATGGCGAAATGCAATATTGATTCATTGCCAAAAATTAGAGGAGCTAGTGATTCCACATTAAAGCGATTACATTTACAAGCAAAAGCATTTGTCAATGATGAGGTTATTCCTTTAGCTAAACCAGATATACCGGACTGCCATACAAAAATTTATTTTGATGTGGAGTATGATCCCTTGTTAGGGGTTGATTATTTGTTTGGTCTGCTTCTTTCAAAGCCGGATTCTAAACCAATTTTTAAATATTTTTTAGCTGAAAATCCCGAAGAAGAAAGCGAAATGTGGAATAAATTTATTGATTGGCTCAAGAATCAAAATTTTGATGATGTAAAAATTTACCATTACAGTGATGCAGAAAAAACCAGATTAAAAATATTATCTGATAAATATGGTAGTTGTCGAGAGCTTGGATTGTTTGTCGATAATCTGATCGATTTGAGAAAAATAACCGCAATTTCATTTGCATTTCCTGTGTATTTTTACTCTATAAAAGATATAGCAAAATATCTTGATTTTAAATGGCAACACGAAAAAGCTGGGGGTGCTCAAAGTATATTTTGGTATGAGACGTGGCTCGAAACAAACGATAGAAATATATTGCAAGATATTATCAATTATAATGAAGATGACGTAAATGCCACTGAGTTTCTGCATAAATGGTTAACAAATTATAAATCAGAAACATAATAGCGTACCGTATCAAATAAATTATCATCCTCTTTTATGTTTCCATTCTTCGTCTCGCTTTTTACCCTCGGCTTGATCAATATGCCAGCGTTGATGTTTGAGAAAGTCAGTGAATTTTTCAGCTTCATCAATTGTCATTTCACCCTTTGCGACAGCTTGAGTGATATTGTTTGCAATTTGCAGCATATTATCGCCGGAATCTATTCTGCCCTCGGGTAGGTCAAAATTAATTCCGCTATCTGGTTTTGCGCGCGGAATAATGCGTTCTACACAAAGGCGAAGTGCAGTAAGATCACCTGCTAATGCACGCTCAATTAATTTTTCAATAATCGCATTTGCGTGTTGATCAAGCATGTTGCGTGGAGTCGTCATGTTGCTTCTCCTTGATAAATGAGTTGACTTGCTTTTTTCTAGTAAAAATCAAACATATTAATTCCGAATCGTAATGTTGCTTCTCGCAATGAAAGATTAACCATTTCATTATGAATAAAGCATAATCGTTCGAAGGTTTTCCAATGCATTCCTTTTGGCTTGAAGCCTTCACCGTTCAAAATACCTGGCTTCCAGCCCATGCGTTCGCGTATTTTTTCTGCTTTTCTTGTTGCGCGATCATCAAGATTTTCACGCTGACTCGGATAAGCCAATTGATAACAGTGTCTGCATGCGAATATCGCCCCGCCATATAAGATAGCCACACGCCGTCCGCAATTTTTTGCAGGACAAAGAAACCATGGCCGTTTGCCGCCAAGCTTGCATGCTGTCCATTCCAAATCAATCGGATAATTCATATCTTTCCATTCCTCGGAATGTGTGTACCGATAGCTTAATATGAGGCATTTTTCAGCAGCTAACACACGAATCGATCCAGTGACTTCATTGTTGCGAAACCACTTGGTACTGAAGGAAATGCCGGAGGTAAGTAAGTTTTTTTTGTGCCATTTTCTGACATCGATGGAATGGTACTTATTAACCGTCGATTTTGTACTGTAATGCCAATGTCTCCCGCTACCTAGTCCGCCCATTTTTACCTCCATAATTTTACCGAAATCATTTGGTAATTTTGCATTTAAGCTATAATTGTTTTTGGTGAAAAATTCCAATAAACAATTATCAAAATGAAGTCGTTAATGTCTTGAAGTCTTAAGTGAAGACGACATTAAGACTTGCAAGACATTAATTCTAAAAGTTACGCTTTTTGCTTGATCTCCCATGAAACATAACTGCCAGTTTTACCTAAACTTCGACACTCAATTCCAATGTAACGTAATGCGGGAGCCATGCGGCGTAATGCGTCTGCAAACCCCTTTGCTGAACGAGGCCAGCTATCAGTATTGAGTGGTTTTTTTCGTTCAACCTGCAAAAAAAGCTGTTTGACGGGCAACACTGTTGTACGTCGATTGCAGTCATCGAACCACTCGATTAACGCAGAAGCTACGGGACTGGCATCAATAGTGCGTGCTATAGATTCTTGGCGGCTCGCATTGAATTGTGCCAAAAAATCTTCTCCGTTTTTACCCATCGTTTCAGCAACTGCCATTCCCAACTTTGCAAACTCAGCTAATCGTGGGCGGTCAGCTTGAGGAAGTGTTATATGCTTTAACCGTGAAAGTGATTCTGAAAAAATACTTAATAAGGAGCCTAACATACCAGCTTGATGCAGCGTATATTGATTCCACAGCTCAGTTATTTCCGTTCTTAAGGTAATGAGCGGTGTTTCAATAGATATAGTTCTATCAATGAGGTCTTGTGCGGTTACAGCGGCACCGATTCCATTTAATACAACTGGACGCTTAACTAAAATCACAGACTCATCAGCATCGCTATATAATTTTCTTTTTGCGAATCCACCACCAGTCGCTAATACACAAAGTGCATCTTGAACCTGCGGAGAAAGGTGACTGATGTTTTCATAACTGACCAACCAATTAACGCCCGCACTTACAAAAATATCTTCGATTGTTTTTGGTGCTGCACGCAGGTCGCAGCTATTGGGGTCAATTAATCTTCGCAGCATCATTTGTGTTGTGCTTTTAGCGCTTCCTTGCTCACCAATAAATTCTAATAAAGGAAAAGGAGTTTCGGGGCGCAGGCAATCGATTAGCCATGCAATAATTAGCAATCTATCATGCTCTGAAACATTTACCATATTCCATAATGATGAAATATCGCCGTTTCGCATCGGTTCCGGCAATGGCTGTAATGTTTCAGGTCTAAGAAAACAAACTGGTGGGTTATCAATAAGTTCCCATCCTTCTGATGATATGCAGACAACCAGGCTTTTTCCGGGTTCAGCCAGGTCAAGATAGTATTTACCATCGTTATACGCCGCACGTATATGTACCTCGTGGCATTCGCCTCGATATCTCGCAAGCCCACTTAACGTACTTAATGCTTCTCGTATCGATTGGTCTCTAGGCGATTTACCAGTGGCTTCATAAAAATTTGCAATTAACCAATCTTTAAATTGTCGTCCATCAAGTCGCTTGGTTTCGCCAGTAGAGAGGTCTTGTGCATAGACAGCAGAATTTTTGTCATGAAATAATTTAACTCGAGTTCTCGTGAAATCGACTAAAGCAGTTGTTTGTGATTTCTCTGTTAGCTCGTTTTCGGGAGTCTCATCGTCTTGCTTACTGGAGTCTTTATTACCAACCGGTTCTGTTGGTAGTTTTAAAATGTCTTCGATGGTCGCATCAGGATTCATTGTCAACCAATCTATGACATCACCCTTATCGGGAAGATTTAAGACACTAATATTAATTCGTCGAATTTCGCAACCTAGGGGTATTAGCTTTTTGGTAAAAGCTTCTGCAAAACGTTTTCCTGGATCATCATTGTCAGGCCATATTATAATTGATCGCCCAGCTAATATTTGCAAATCTGTTTTTTCGACAGAACCTGCGCCACCGCTTGTAGTTGAAAGTGCGCCAAGTCCCGTCAGACGATCAACGCACATTTCACCTTCTACGATTATTACTGGGCTTTTTTCTTTCGATAACAGTCGATGTAAATTATATAAAGGCTTACCATTAACATAATCTGGTTCTTTCAATAGGAAGCCTTGTGCATCGTCGTATCGCATTGGGCGAATCCATTTATCATCTGTTTCTGGATTTTTTAAACGAATTCGCCAATATAGTGTATTACCGTTAGCATCAGTATATTCATGCAACGCCTCTGGCTGAAAACCATCATTTATAGATTTTTGGCTGAGGCGATGCGCCGCTTCTTTTGCAGTTTCATTTGATTTTTTCATAACTACTCCTCCAATGCACCGAGTGCGCGTGCGGCACTCATAAAATTTAATTTATGAAGTTGCATGTGGAATGCCAGTACATCACCACCATGTACACCACAAGCCATGCATCGAAAGCCTCCCGAATCTAAACGTAATCGTAGACTAGGGTTTTTATCTTCATGGAATGGGCAGATAGCGGATTTCCATTCGGCACCACCAGTGAGTTTCAACCCTTGTTTTCGGTAATATTCACCTGGGCTTGGTAATAAATTGCGGTTAAATGCCGATTTATATTTCCTACGCTTTGATTTGAATTTCATGGCCGTCTCCTCTTATACCGTTTTCGATTAGATGACGTATGTCTTCAACTCGCCATTGTCTTCAACTCGCCATGCAGTAGTGCGAGGTCCTAATTTCACAGGTTTAGGATAGCGGCCAGTTTTCACCCCCTCCCACCATGATGATTTGCTGATAGGAATAATTGGGGGTGTCGGTGGCGTCGCCTTCTTGTTGCCAAGAATTTGAGATAATCTTAGATATCCAGCTTGAGGTAGTTCGTTCATTTGTATCCATCCTTCTTTAGTTTGGGATGAATACATCTTCCGTTGTCTGATTTTTAACTGCACTGCAACTACGGTAAGTGCTACCGCAATTGCGGTACGATGCTATGTTGCTGTAAGACTGCGTTTGGCTTCAGCAAATTTAACTTCAAGAGTCCTATCTGAAATACCAGGTTTATTTGGGTAGTGCCCTAACAATGCAGAAATAATAGCTGCTTGATTAATAAATACAGATTGCGGTTTCCCATTGGGTGAATTTGATAACATCAGCCCGAGCAACCCACCGATGATATTCAAATAAGTTGTTTCTGATCTCACACCTGGCTGGTTATTTTTTTCGACCATTGCTTTTAAGGAATTGTTTTCTCCGCGCAATGAATCTCTTTCGCTAGTAAGCTTTGAAACAAGCAGTCGCATTTTTTCATTTTCTGTACGCAGTGCATCCCTGTCTGCTTGTAGAGAGCGATATGAATCAGCATCAATTGCTTTGTGTGTTTTACGTTCTAGTTCATCAAATAGGAAAGGTGGCTTGTTGTTTGGAAATGTTTCTGCAATCCATTCCTTAAGATGTTTGCGAGAAACATGCCGCCGCTCAGGTGCAACATGTTCAGTGACTATAGTTCCATTTTCGCGACTTACTGGTAAAAGACCTGAATCAATGGCGTTATGCATCGCTCTACACTTTGCTTCTAAACATTTTACATTCGGGTGTTTATAGATTCCTCTTTGCATTTCGACTGATTCATTGATGTATTTGCTAATCTGGTTTTCTGGGATCCCACACCAGAGTGCGGCAGCTACTTGCACTGGGTAGTGTGCAAAATAGGTAAAGATTTCATCGCAGGTATCATTTTCCCAGGGTTTATTCATTGATTCTCCTTATCATATTGGGGGATGGTGATTAACTAAAAACCTTGGATTGTATCGGATTATGTTGTACATTTGCAGTACTTTTGGCGTTCAATAAATGAGCAACAATAAGACAGCTACTTTAACAATATGCATCGAGCCAAAGCTAAAAGAAACACTTCGGTCCGCGGCAGAGCTTGAGCACTGGTCTATAGCAAATATGGTAGAAGTATTGATTTGTGATTACTGCAGACAAAATGGAATTGTGATTTCTGAGCAAGACGAATTGATGGTCGCGACAACTGATGATAACGAAAGGACTAAATGATGGCGAAGAACGACAAATCCCCTAATGGTGCCAACCTAGGTTTTGAAGCTGACATGTTCAAGGCTGCAGATAAGCTCCGCGGCAACATGGAGCCCTCTGACTACAAGCATGTCGCGCTTGGGCTTATCTTTTTGAAGTACATCTCGGATGCGTTCGAGACGAAGCGCAAAGCTTTGCTAGCCGAAGACTCGCATGCGGCAGAAGACAAGGATGAGTATCTCGCGGAAAATGTGTTTTGGGTGCCCAAAGAGGCGCGTTGGTCACATCTGCAAGCAAATGCCAAGTTGCCTACTATAGGCACATTAATTGATGATGCAATGCGTGCCATTGAGAAAGATAACGAGTCGCTCAAAGGCGTGCTTTCCAAGGACTATGCTCGACCTGCACTGAATAAGGTAATGCTTGGTGAGCTTATCGACCTCATCTCTGGTGTCACGCTGAATGAAACGGGTCAAAAGTCCACTGATGTGCTGGGACGTGTTTATGAATACTTCCTTGGTCAGTTTGCTGGCGCTGAAGGTAAGCGCGGGGGTGAATTCTATACACCGCGTTCAGTAGTGCGAGTGCTTGTCGAAATGCTAGAGCCATACTCTGGCCGTGTATATGATCCTTGTTGCGGTTCAGGTGGTATGTTTGTGCAATCTGAAAAATTTGTACAAGAACATGGGGGTCGTATTGGCGACATCGCCATCTACGGGCAAGAATCGAATTACACAACGTGGCGATTAGCCAAAATGAATTTGGCCGTTCGAGGTATTGATTCTGACATTCGCTGGAATAATGAAGGTAGTTTTCACAAGGATGAGTTGCGTGATTTGAAAGCAGATTATGTGCTTGCTAATCCCCCCTTTAATATATCTGATTGGGGTGGCGAGCGATTACGTGATGATGTGCGTTGGAAATATGGTATTCCGCCTGCTGGAAATGCGAACTATGCATGGCTTCAACATATTATTCACCATTTAGCGCCTTATGGCACAGCAGGTGTTGTGTTGGCTAACGGCTCTATGTCTTCAAATCAAACAGGTGAAGGTGAAATTCGTAAAGCTATGCTTGATTCTGATGTCGTAGATTGCATGGTTGCGCTTCCAGGGCAACTTTTCTATTCAACGCAGATTCCTGCTTGTTTATGGTTTTTAGCGCGAGACAAGTCAAATGGTAGAGCTGGCAAAGAACATTTGCGTGATCGGCGGGGCTTGGTGTTGTTTATTGATGCCCGAAAACTGGGCGTTATGGTTGATCGTGCACGCCGTGAATTAACCGATGAAGATGTAAACAGAATTGCTAGCGTCTATCATGCTTGGCGCGGAGAAAAAGGCGCTGGAGAATATATAGATCTACCAGGGTTTTGCAAATCGATAACTTTAGAAGAAATTCAAAAACATAGTCATGTGTTGACGCCCGGAAGATATGTAGGGGCAGAAGAACAAGAAGATGATGGCGAATCTTTCGATGAGAAGATGTCGCGTTTAAGTCGATTGTGGCGCGAACAGCGGGCAACGGCGGTCAAGCTAGATGTTGCGATTGACACTAGCTTGAAGGGGTTGGGTTATGCCGAATGATTGGAAATTAGTAAAACTAGGCGAAGTATTAGGTCAGAAGGGATATATACGTGGCCCGTTCGGCTCTGCATTAAAGCGCGGCGAACTCCAATCTAGCGGCATCCCCGTCTATGAACAACAACACGCAATCTACGGCACTCGAGAATTTCGCTTTTTTATCGATGAAAATAAACACCGAGAACTTTCACGATTTACTGTCCAACCGAACGATTTAATCATTAGTTGCTCAGGCACGTTGGGGCGAGTTTCTATCATTCGTGATACAGACCCAATCGGTATTATCAGCCAAGCTTTGTTGATCCTCCGCCCCGACACTCGTGTAATCGATCCGCGCTTTTTGTATCAAATCTTATCGTCGCCAGCAGGATTTTATTCATTGGTCTCAGTATCGACAGGAAGCGTTCAAGTAAATATCGCTAAACGGAGCATCATCGAAAATGTTGACCTTTTACTGCCGCCTCTTTCTGAACAAAGTGCTATAGCCCACATTCTTGGCATACTTGATGAAAAAATAGAAATTAACCAACAAATCAACGAGACCGTGGAAACAATGGCTAGGGCTTTGTTTAAATCATGGTTTGTAGATTTTGATCCTGTGCGAGCAAAAATGGATGGTCGCTGGAAACGTGGACAGTCGCTACCTGGATTGCCAGTCCATTTTTATGATTTATTTCCGAAACATTTAGTGAAATGTGATGTGGGAGAGGTGCCTGAAGGCTGGAGTTATTCGAAACTAAAGGAGATAACAAGTTATTTAAATCGTGGTTTGCCGCCAAAGTATCTAGAAGAAGGCGGCACAATGGTTTTGAATCAGAAATGTATTCGTAATGGTATTGTTGATTTTACAAAGTCACGCAGACACGACGATAGTTTGAAGGGAACCAATGGTCGTGAGCTGCAGATTGGTGACATTTTAGTAAACTCCACGGGAGTGGGTACGCTTGGGCGGGTTGCTCAAATATTATATTTACCTGAAAAAGCCATTGTTGATACACACGTTACCATTGTGCGCTCATCACCTGCTATAACCTCAAATTTTTTGGGATTGAATGTGCTGAGTCGACAGACTGAAATTGAAGCGTTAGGTGAAGGTTCTACTGGTCAAATCGAGTTGAGTCGAGTGAAGCTCGGGGAGCTTCAAGTAATATTACCAACAATAGAGATAATCAGGGAGTTTGATCTTGTTACTATCCCACTTCGGAGCCAGGTCTCATCAAAGTTGCTTGAGAATAATTCACTTAAATCGCTTAGAGATTTGCTTTTGCCTAAGCTTATTTCTGGGGAATTACGAGTAAAAGATGCTGAAAAAATTATTGGGGATGCATCATGAGTTTGGATTGGTGCTCTGGTATTCGTGAAGCATGTGGCTATTGGCGTGATGCAACGATGCTGCAGCACACTTTTAAGGCGCTTGAAGAAAGCCTCAATAGTCAGAGCGATGCATCAATCGATGCAGCAAAAGGATTGGTGGAATGTGTATGTCGAATAATCATAGAAGAGCTTGATAATTCAGAATCACCAGTAAAGCCAAAGAGTGAAGATGCGCCCATAACCGAATGGCTTTCTGTCGCAACTCGTTTACTAAAATTAAGCGATATTCGCGACAGAAAGTTTGCTGACATTATTAAATACCATAACAAGTTAGCGAATTCACTGCGTGAGTTACGAAACGAGGCTGGTCCGCTTAGTCATGGTAAAGATGGATATATTCAAGTGTTAACCACTTATCATCATCGCGCCGCAGTTCTATCTGCTGATGCTATCGTGACTTTTCTTCATCAAGCCTATTTAGAGTCTGAGCTAGATTTAGTGCGAACACGTGAACCTTATGAACGCTTTAATCGGTTTCATCAACTCATTGACGCGCATGTTTCTTTGCAAGCTAGTGTAGACGATGATAACAATTTGGCTGTTAACGTGATGTTGCCGACGGGCGATTTAATTCCACTGCGTGTTGAGGCTAGTCGATTCTTATATCAAATCGATAGAGTGGCATATGTTGAAGCGCTAAATGCTGCGCGTGATGTGGCTATTCAAACCAATAATTTTGATGAAGTGGAGGCAGAATAACAATGGCTTTTTTGTCCGAGGCTGATATAGAAAACAGTATGCTGGATCAGCTCAAAACTCTTAACTACAGCATTGAGAATGACGAAGTTATAGGCCCGGATGGTCTCCGGCCTGAGCGTGAAAGTCACGATGTAGTAATACTTGAAAAAAGGTTTAAAGATGCTGTTGCACGACTAAATTCAGACATACCTGTAGAAGCGCAGCAGGATGCTATCCGCAAGATCACACAATCTGAGTTACCTTCTGTGATCGAAGAAAATCGGCGCATTCACAAACTGATTACTGAAGGTGTTGACGTTGAATATTATGCTGAAGATGGCACGCTGGCTGCAGGCAAAGTCGTTCTTGTTAATTTTGAACATCCAGAACAAAACGATTGGTTAGCGGTGAGTCAGTTTGTTGTTATTTCCGGTCAGAATAACCGGCGCCCTGATGTGGTTATATTTGTGAATGGATTACCACTTGCTGTTATTGAGTTAAAAGCGCCCGGCAGTGATGCTGCAACAGTGTTTGATGCATTCAATCAGCTTCAGACTTATAAAAATCAAATCTCACCGTTATTCAACACCAATGCCTTGTTGGTGATTTCAGATGGTATTACTGCGCGTGTTGGCTCGCTCTCTGCTGACTTTGAGCGCTATATGCCTTGGCGTACCACTGATGGTAAAAAAGTTGCGCCAAAAGGTGAACCTGAGCTTTCAGTCTTGATTGAAGGTATTTTTGAGCATCGACGCCTTCTTAATTTATTCCGAGATTTTACCGTTTTTGGTGAAAAAGATAGTGGTCTAGTAAAAATTATTGCAGGCTATCATCAGTTTCACGCTGTGCAAAAAGCGATTGAATCAACGATTCGTGCCGCTACCCCTTGGCAAGGTGTACGCGAAAATCCAGCAAATTACGGCTTGCCTAGCGTAAAGTTACAAGCACAAGGTGATAAGCGAGCGGGTGTTATTTGGCACACTCAAGGATCAGGTAAAAGTTTACTGATGGCGTTCTATGCGGGGCAATTAGTGAAACATCCTGCAATGGCAAATCCAACACTTGTTGTATTAACAGATCGTAATGATTTGGATGGCCAATTATTTACGACATTCTCAATGTGTCGAGATTTGATTCGACAAACTCCAGTACGAGCAGAAAGTCGAGAAGATTTGCAGAAGATTTTGAATCGTGTATCTGGGGGTGTGGTTTTTACTACAATTCAAAAATTTGCTCCTGAAACAGGTGAAAGTGAATATCCGATGTTAACTGATCGTCGCAATGTCGTAGTCATTGCAGACGAAGCACATCGTAGTCAATACGGTTTTCGTGCCAAAGTTGACGCAAAAACTGCCGCGATTTCTTATGGATTTGCAAAATATTTACGTGACGCATTGCCGAATGCTTCTTTCATTGGTTTTACAGGTACACCCATTGAAGCTGACGATGTTAATACACCCGCTGTGTTTGGCAATTACATTGATATCTATGATATCAGCCGTGCAGTGGAAGATGGTGCTACTGTGCCGATTTATTATGAATCTCGACTTGCACGCATTGAGCTTGATGAAGATGAAAAACCCAATATAGATGCTGAGGTTGCAGAGCTTACAGAAGACGATCCCGAATTAGAGCAAGAGAGATTCAAAAAGAAATGGTCAACGATTGAAGCTTTGGTTGGAAGCGATAAGCGCCTTGCGATGGTTGCAAAAGATATTGTTGAGCATTTTGAAAATCGCATTTCAGCATTGGATGGTAAAGCAATGATCGTATGCATGAGTCGTCGCATCTGTGTGAAGTTATACGATGAAATAATAAAGTTGCGTCCCGCGTGGCATAGCGCAGATGATAATGAAGGTATGATAAAAGTTGTGATGACAGGTGCAGCAAGCGATACTCAAGAATGGCAGCAGCATATTGGAAGTAAAAAGCGACGTGATGATTTAGCAAAACGCGCACGCGACGCAAAAGACTCATTAAAATTAGTAATTGTCCGTGACATGTGGCTGACAGGATTTGATGCGCCGAGTATGCACACTATGTATATTGACAAACCAATGAAAGGACATGGTCTGATGCAAGCGATTGCACGTGTAAACCGTGTATTCCGTGATAAACCTGCGGGATTAATTGTCGATTATATTGGTGTTGCGCAGAACCTTAAATCAGCGCTTCAGCAATACTCACAGAGTGATCAAGATAACACTGGCGTTGATGAGGCTAAAGCCATTGCGGTGATGTTGGAGAAATATGAAATCGTTCGCGATATGTTTCATGGATTTGCTTACAAATCAGCTTTGCAAGGAACCCCACAAGAGCGTTTAAAGATGATGGCTGAAGCAATCGAGTGGATTCTTGATATGCAACATAAGCTCTCTACTAAAGAGAAAACAGATGAAGGCAAGAGAAATGCGCATCGCAGATATCAAGATGCAGTATTAGCATTATCTAAATCTTTTTCTTTGGCTTCTGCATCTGATGAAGCTAAAAAAATTCGCGAAGAAGTTGGCTTTTTCCAAGCGATACGTGCTGCATTAGTTAAGATTTCTAATGGCTCGGGTATAACCAAGCAAGACAGAGAATTAGCTATTCAGCAAATTGTGAGTCGAGCTGTTGTTTCTACAGAGATCATCGATATTTTAGCGGCTAGCGGTATTAAAACTCCCGATATCTCTATTTTGTCTGATGAATTTTTAGCTGAAGTACAGCAGATGGAAAAAAAGAACCTCGCTTTAGAGGCTCTGAAAAAATTACTTAATGATGGTATTCGTTCACGAAGCAAGGCGAATGTTGTGCAAACCAAAGCTTTTTCGGAACGCTTGGAAGACGCAGTGGCTCGTTATCATGCGAATGCAATTACAGCTGCTGAGGTGATGCAGGAATTAATTAAATTAGCCAAAGATATTCGCGCTGCTCGGCAACGTGGTGAAGAATCCGGCCTATCTGACGAAGAAATCGCGTTTTACGATGCGTTGGCAGAAAATGAAAGCGCTGTTGAGGTTATGGGTGATGATAAACTTCGATTAATTGCCCATGAATTATTGGTGAGTTTACGTGAGAACGTTTCGGTCGATTGGGCGCATCGTGAATCTGCTAGAGCGAGACTGCGTGTGCTTGTGAAACGAATTCTTCGTAAATACGGTTATCCTCCTGATTTGCAAGATGCTGCCGTGCAAACCGTGTTGCAGCAGGCTGAAATGCTATCAAGTGACTGGAGTATTATTGCAAAAGATAACTAAGCGCGTTGTCGTATTTGTATGATTTCTCCACCAGTTTTTAATTCATCCAAATAATCAGCCCACTGCTGCATCATCTTTTTGCGCTCTGATAAATATTCAGCATAGTTATAAGCAGCACGAACAGTGTTGCGTTCGCCATGAGCGAGTTGGCGTTCAATCGCATCAGGAGTCCAGCCTTGTTCATTTAGCAAAGTGCTGGCCATGGAGCGAAAGCCATGACCTGTCATTTCATTACTGGTGTAACCAAGGCGGCGTAATGCTGCTAAAACTGTATTCTCTGACATCGCACGTTTTGAGCTGCGAACACTAGGAAATAAATATTTGCCATCACCTGTTAACGCTCTAAGTTCTCGTATAATTGCAATTGCCTGAGTGGATAGGGGAACAATATGCGTAACACGCATTTTCATTTTTTCGGCAGGTATGCGCCATTCACCAATTGCTAAATTAAACTCGTTCCATTCTGCGTGGCGTAGTTCGCCTGGCCTTACGAAAACAAGTGGCGCTAAGCGTAATGCGCACTTTGTAATGAAATGCCCTTGATATCCATCGAGGGCGCGCAAGAGTTCGCCGATTGCACTTGGTTTAATAATTGATGCATGATGTTTTTTCTTCGCGGGTGGGATTGCGCCTTTTAAATCGTTTGATGGGTCGCGTTCCGCGCGACCGGTTGCAATGGCGTAACGAAACACTTGTCCGCAATTTTGGTGGGCGCGATGCGTTGTTTCAATTGCGCCGCGACTCTCCATGCGGCGTAAAGTTGATAGCAATTCTGGTGCAGTGATTTCTGCGATAGGGCGTTTACCAATCCAAGGAAAAATGTCTTTTTCCAATCGTCGTAAAATTCTCTCTCCATGGCTGGGTGACCATTTTGATGAGAATTTTGTATACCACTCACGCGCGATAGTTTCGAAGCTGTTTTCTGCGGCATCTTTTGCGCTATGTTTAGATACTTGTTTGGCTAAACCCGGGTCAATCTTGTCTGCGAGCTTTCTTCTAGCGTTGTCTCGTGCGTTTCTAGCATCTGATAGGCCAACATCAGGGTAGAGGCCAATTGAGAGCGTTTTCTCTTTGCCAAGGAATCGATATTTCAAGCGCCAAGCTTTTGAGCCATTGGGCTTGATATAAAGGTACAAACCTTTTTCATCAGCAAGTTTGTAAGCCTTCTCGCGAGGCTTGGCATTCTTAATCGTTACGTCTTTTAATGGCATGGGGGTATCACCTTTTTGGGGTATCGAAGTACCCCCGATAATGCCCCCAAAGCACATCGGATGTTGGGGGTATCTATTGGACATGGTAGGACGAAGAATAAATAAAAAAGACCTTTATTTCAAGGCCTTTAGTATGTTTTTGGATGGTATTGAATCAGAATTAAGTGGAGGCGGCGGGAATTGAACCCGCGTCCGCAAGCTCTAAACCTTTGGGACTAC